>JAYKJI010000208.1:0-9467 GCA_035285405.1 Snowella sp.
TTCTCTCCTCTTAATGCAAGGGTTTTGAGCCATTTTAACCTATTTTCCTGCATTCTAGCTGTTCTTAATTTGGCTACTATCTTTTCTCCGTAAGGGTTTCAGCTTTTTTCAGCAAGCCCTAATTAAAACAGCTTGCGATCGCCGTCTAAAAACCTACCATTCCAAACATAAAAAAAGTAGCCTAGAAATTATCTAGACTACCGTAAAACATTGTTGAAAAATTAAGCAACCGTTGCTAATTCTCGTAACGCATCAGGAGTTTTAACCTGATCCAAAAGACCGTGCAACTCATCCCCTTCAATGACTTCCGTTTCTAGAATTTTCTGGGCGATCGCCTCCATTAAATCCCGATTATTTTCTAGAATCATTAGGGCCTGATTATGACCCTGTTCCACGATCGCCTTGACCTCTTCATCAATAGCTTGGGCCGTATCATCACTGACCATACGACGGGGATTCATACTTTCGCCTAAGAAAGCATTTTGTTGACCTTTTTCGTAGGCGAGGGGGCCAAGCACCTTACTCATGCCGTAGGTTGTCACCATCCGTTCCGCCAAGTCCGTCGCCCGTTGCAAATCATTGGAAGCCCCAGTGGTAATACTGCCAAAGACAATTTCCTCCGCCGATCGCCCGCCCAAAAGGGTTGCAATTTGATCCCGCAATTCCGACTCATCCATCAGAAAACGGTCTTCAGTCGGCATTTGTAAGGTATAACCCAACGCCGCCATACCGCGTGGAATAATGGAGATTTTCGCCACCTTACCACCGCCAGGCATAACCGCACCGACGATCGCATGACCGACTTCATGGTAAGCCACGATCTTTTTCTCCTTATCGGAAAGAACGCGACTTTTCTTTTCTAAACCCGCCACAACCCGTTCGATCGCCTCTTTAAAATCAGCCTGATCCACCGTCTCCCGATGATCACGGGCCGCCAACAGAGCCGCTTCATTCACTAGGTTGGCTAAATCTGCCCCTGCAAAACCAGGCGTGCGAGTCGCAATTTCCTTAAGTTCCACTTCTGGGGAAAGTTTGACCTTTTTAGCATAGATTTCTAAAATCTTCTGACGACCCGATAGGTCTGGGCGATCCACTAAGACCTGGCGATCAAACCGACCTGGACGCAGTAAAGCCGAATCCAAAGTTTCAGGGCGGTTGGTGGCGGCTAAAACAATCACCGTTGAACCCGTTGCACTAAAGCCGTCCATTTCCGTCAGTAACTGATTAAGGGTTTGTTCCCGTTCATCATTACCGCCCATAATGCCGCCACTGGAGCGAGACTTACCGATCGCGTCCAACTCATCAATAAAGACAATACAAGGAGCTTGTTTCTTGGCCTGTTCAAACAGATCACGGACACGAGCCGCCCCTGCTCCGACAAACAATTCCACAAATTCCGAACCCGAAATACTGAAGAATGGAACCCCCGCTTCTCCCGCAACGGCCTTGGCTAAGAGGGTTTTACCCGTCCCAGGAGGGCCAACCAGTAACACCCCTTTGGGAATCCGCGCCCCGATCGCCTGATAACGTTGGGGATATTTTAAAAACTCAACAATTTCTGATAGTTCGGTCTTGGCTTCTTCTACTCCTGCCACATCTTGAAAGGTGATTTTTTCTGTTTCCCCTTCCACATAAACCTTGGCCTTACTTTTCGTAAACGATAAGGCTCCTGCGGGGCCACCACCACTGCCACGATTAAGGAAAAATTGCCAAATACCGACAAAAATCAGGGGAGGAATAATCCAACTTAAAGCCGTTCCAATCCAGCTATTACGAGGAGGAGGAGCCGCCGCAAATTCAATGCCTTTTTCTTCTAAACGTTTGGGTAATTCTAAAACAAAAATAGGCGTAGTACTTAATACTTGACCCATCACCTGGGGTTTATTTTGAGCATCTAAATTGGTGCCGGCGGTACTATCGGGCTTAAGTTGATAACGAATTTCATTTTGGGCCACATAGACGCTTTGCACTTTACCGTCTTCGACCTGATCAATAAAAAGACTATAGGGAACCTGGGGAATACGCGGTGCAAAAAGTTGGGGAACAAACAAGTTAACCAATAAAAAAATCGTTGATCCCCAAATCAGAATTGCACTGAGTTGTCGTCGCCAGGCAGGTTGCGGTTTAATTGCCATAATTCTTATACGAGATTTAAACTAAATGAATCTTGGTTTTATTGTAAAGTTTTGTTGACCTTTAACCGCATTAGGGAAATGCGTACCTTTACAGGGTAGAAGGCTGTCTTGACAATTCAGACCTTTACCGACAGAGTAGGAGACGGTTTTGTAAGATTTTTCTAGGATTTTTTGGCGATCGCCCATGAGTGACTCCTTCTCCCCAGCTTCCAGTCGTCTAGCGGGAACCATTGCCTCTTTGGGTTTAGCCCGGATCGAACGGCATCTTTTTCTCTGTTGCGATCAAACTAAGCCTAAATGTTGCGATAAGTTGGCTAGTTTAGAGTCCTGGGACTATCTCAAGCGGCGTTTAACGGAGTTACATTTGGATAAACCGTCGGAAAATCAGCCTCACTGTATCTTTCGGACAAAAGCCAACTGTTTACGGGTTTGTGTCGAGGGGCCAATTTTATTGGTCTATCCCGATGGCGTTTGGTATCGTCACGCCACCCCCGAAGTGATTGAGCGCGTTTTACAGGAACATATTATTGGTGATCAAGTTGTACAAGAATATGCTTTTTTAAACCATCCTTTACCGACGAAAACCGTACCTTAAGCAGACCTAAGCCATATTACTCTCGATCGCCCAGCGAGCTAATTCCGTCCGATTATGAAGACTGGTTTTATTAAGCATATTAGACACATGACTTTCGATCGTCCGTTGACTCACATTCAGTTTATCGGCAATCTCACGGTTCGCTAATCCTTGGGCTACTAGTTGTACAACCTTTAATTCCGTTGGGGTTAACTCCACATTACTCGGTACCTGTAAACGTTGGCTTTCTTCCGTTGTCCGGTTAACTCCCCGCATTAGCCGATGGGCCTGCCGCAGAGATGATTCTACCTGAGCTACCAATTCTTCTGGTTCAAAAGGCTTGACCATATAAACATCAGCCCCAGTGTTTAAACCCTTGACGCGATCTTGGCTTTGACCCTTCGCTGAGAGAAACATGACTGGAACCCAGCTAATCCGAGAATCTTGACGAATTTTCTCAATTAACGCATAACCATCCATTTCCGGCATCATAATATCGCAAATAATCATGTCGGGAACAGTGGACGCTAGAATCTCTAAGGCTTCCCGGCCATTTTCTGCGGTTGTCACCTCATAACCCTGGAATTCCAAATAATCTTTGACCAGAAGAATTAGGTTCGGATCATCATCGACCAGTAATAACCGATTATTCTCTTTGGATAAGTTATCTTTCATTATTCTTGCTGGGGGTGAGTCCGTTGGGTTGAATAGGCGATGCTTTGATCCCATTATTATTGATTATACGCTTTGAGGCCAGTGGATTGGCCGCTTTTATCTTAAAAATAAGTCAGTAAATCGATCTAGTTTAAGTGGAAAGAGAAAAGTCACGACCTTGCTATTCGCGAACTTTTGTTCTTTGCGAACTTTTTTACTGTCTCTCCTGGGTAGGGAAACAAACTGGTCTGCTATCCTAAAGTTGTCCTAATTCATAATTTGTAATTCTTAGAGCTTAGTTAGATAAGATGCGGTAATGTTACAAATCTTTATTTAATTGCCCCAATACTATAAACTGACTGAAAATAAGTCTTTTAGGTAGTAAGGAGTAAATCACGGTAATGCAGGCGACGCAGACACTGCAAACTGTCCCTAGGGAATTTCTGAAGGCAGATGGCGGATTTAATCCCAACGTCTTGATGTTTTCCACTGCCCTGATGCTAATTGGACTATCTGTTCCAGGTTATTGGTGTTGGGGGCTACCGGATTGGCTCTGCTTCTGCGCCAATGTTCTGGCTTTACATTTATCGGGGACAGTGATCCATGATGCTTCTCATAATTCAGCCCATCGCAATCGCATTTTGAATGCCATTCTGGGTCACGGTAGTGCTTTAATGCTAGGTTTTGCCTTCCCTGTGTTTACCAGAGTCCATCTCCAACACCATGCCCATGTCAATGATCCTGATGATGATCCGGATCATTATGTTTCCACGGGGGGGCCGTTGTTATTGATTGCAGCTCGATTTTTTTACCATGAGATTTTCTTTTTCAAGCGGCAGTTGTGGCGTAAATATGAGCTATTAGAGTGGTTTTTAAGCCGTTTATTTCTCTTGACCATTGTTTCTTTGGGGATTTACTTTGGTTTTATCGGCTATATCATGAATTTTTGGTTTGTCCCAGCCCTAGTGGTCGGCATTGCCCTGGGTTTGTTTTTTGATTATTTGCCTCATCGTCCTTTCCAAGAGCGCGATCGCTGGAAGAATGCCAGGGTATATCCGAGTCCGATCCTCAATTTAATGATTTTTGGCCAAAATTATCATCTTATCCACCATCTCTGGCCCTCTATTCCTTGGTACAATTACCAGCCTGCCTATTATGCGACCAAATCCTTACTAGATCAAAAAGGCTGTGATCAGTGTTTAGGCCTGTTAGAGGGCAAAAATTTCTGGGGTTTTCTTTACGATATTTTTCTAGGCATTCGTTTTCATCATCAAAACGACAAACATGTTTCCTAAACTTGCCTCATAAGGATCTACACCCTTTGTAAACTTGTTTCATTCAAATCGTAATTATGTCAAGCTAAGTAACAATTGATGACATTTACGGGTCAAAAGTAAAAGGAAGAACATTTTTAGAGAACGATCACTGTAAGATAAAGGGTGAGAGGCAAAATCATCCTAGGGAGGTCAGTATGTCTGCTTTAATGCTGAATGATAAGGAAATTTCGACTTTAACAAGCGATGAAGTGGCTAACTTAGCCCAGCGACTAGAGACGGATGATTATAATAGCCCCTTTGAAGCCCTACAGGATTGGCATTTGTTACGAGCGATCGCTTTTCAGCGTCAGGAATTGGCCAGCCCCTATCTCTACTTGCTTGATATTGAAACCTATGATGAAGCCTGAGCAGGCCTAAGTTATGGGTTTTCAGCAACGTCGTATTTTAATCGGTATTGGGGGCGGGATTGCAGCCTATAAGGTTTGTGAAGTCATTTCCCAACTGTTTCAAAATGGGGCCGAGGTTCGAGTTATGCTCACTGCCACTGCCCAGCAATTTATTACGCCTCTTACCGTTGCGACCCTCAGCCGTCACCAGGCCTATACCGATCAAGATTTTTGGCAACCGATTCACTCTCGACCACTTCATATTGAGTTGGGGGAATGGGCCGAGTTGTTTTTAATTGCCCCTTTGACGGCTAATACCCTGGCCAAGTTGGCCAATGGTTTGGCAGATAATTTATTAACCAATACGGTTTTAGCTTCCCGTTGTCCCATCCTTTTGGCTCCGGCCATGAATACGGATATGGGTGAGCAATTGGCAGTCCAACGCAATGAACAACTATTGCGTCAAGATCCCCGTTATTATTTTCTAGAGTCAGGTGTGGGTTTATTGGCCTGCGATCGCTGGGGCAAGGGTCGTATGGCAGAACCTCAGGCAATTTTAAAAACCCTAGAATCTTGGCTTTGTACAGGTGGACAACAGGATTTAAACGGCAAACATTTGTTAATTAGTGCGGGGGGAACGCGAGAATATCTAGATCCGGTGCGTTTTTTAGGCAACCCTGCCACTGGAAAAATGGGTTTGGCCCTCACTCAAGCCGCTTTAGATCGGGGCGCAACGGTGACATTGGTTCATGGCCCTTTTACAGGTGTTCTACCTTTATCGAAACGGTTAAAAACGGTAGCGATCGTCAATGCCGAACAGATGGAAAAGGCTTTACAGTCAGCGTTTCCGCTCTGTGATTGGTTAGTTATGGCCGCCGCCGTTGCCGATGTTAAACCAAGCGATTGTGCCATCACAAAGTTACCGAAAAGCAAGTTACCAGCCTCTTTGCCCTTAACGCCTGTTCCTGATTTAGTGGCTCAGTTGGCAGCCCAGAAAAAGCCTCATCAATTAGTGATTGGTTTCGCTGCCCAAACGGGAGATATTGTCACACCGGCTAGGGAAAAATTAAGCCGTAAAGGGTTAGATTTTATTGTCGCTAATCCCATTGATCAAGCGGATGCTGGCTTTGGCACGGATACCAATGAAGCGGTTATTTTGGGGAAAGCGGGCCAACAAACGGCGATCGCGCCCTGTTCTAAATTAGTCTTAGCCCATGAGCTTTATAATTGTATTAAGCAGGATAGCTAGAAACCCCGTTGGCAATTGCTTGATGAGGTTTGCCTCAATTTTTATCCTGTAAAAATTCTCTAAAAACTAGAGATTTTAAGGCTCTAGAACTCTCTCCCTTATCATCTATGAAAAATCTCTTATTTGTCTGCTTTTCCTTGCCATTGAGTATGGCCTTGATCGGTGTTGGAGGTATTAACTCTTCTGTTGTTCAGGCTCAAGACCCTCTCCCTGGAGAAGTGGTTAATGCGATCGCTCAGAAAACCATTACTAAATTTCAAAATTCTTCCTGTCAAGATTTAGCTACATCTATGGCTCAGAGTAAGCAGGGGGCTGACCAAGATACTCTTAAGGATCAATTAACGGCTCGTTTTATTCAAAAATTACGACAAGATCCCCAATTAACCCAGACTTTTTTCAATCAAATTTCTACGCCAGTTCTAACCAAACTATTTGAGTGTGGTTTAGTTCCACCCCAAAATTAATTTTTGCTAAATATAAAGTGGCGATCTTATTTTTGAGTTTCCACAGTTGACAGGCGATCGCACACCTTTAATCATGTCAAAGCGATCGCAGTAATTCGACAATTAGCAAAAAACATAGTTATAGCGTTTTAACTCACATTCCGCAGGTGGTCGAAGAAGCAAATCAGTTCCCGTAATCTAACTTGGATACTCATACATTAATTTCGGGCAAAGATAAAAAATGTAAATCAAGGGCCCCTTGAGTCCCTATTGATAGCATCCATTAAACCCGCCCTAGCGGGATTGAGATGTGAATATACTAGGCAAACGTGCCTCAAAAATGATACGTGGATTCTCCAGTATGACTTACGGGTTAACTAAATATTCTTCTGTAGTTGGATGGATAAATGCGTAGATATACTGATGTCAGTCCTTGTTTAGTATGAAAGAGTATGTATATATAGAAACGTTATACGGCTCCACTAGTGCGTACTGTTTCTTGCATTTTTGTCTTTATATTCATTCACCTATTGCAATAGGACAAATCACTTAAGCTTATGAACTGCTATTACTGTGAAAGTGACGATTTTGCCCCTGCTCATGAATATTCTCCTTTACTCAGGGCATTTCTATCTCTTTTTCTTTTTCATGTATATCGTTGCTGTACCTGTGGACGTTTACAATTGGGCTTTATTCCTTTCTTTATTACTAATAAGTTAACACAGAAAGTGTCGCTTGCTTTGAGAGAGGGGAGGGATACCAATGCAATCGAGAAAGACCAAGCTAATGAGAAGTTTGCTGCCAAGGAACATCAGAACATACTCTCAAATGACTGTTACTCAGAATTTAATCCAAGTCAAAGGAACGCGATATCAGAAAATGAGAAAAGGATTCAAGATTTATGTCAAAAATTAACACAATGTTTGTATGAACAATTTCAAGAGAAAAAAAGTTATGATTTAGAAACAATAGAAAAAGTTGTTCAAGAGGTGATACTTCAGTGTGCTACTCCAGAAATAGATATCTTATTTTCAAAATTAATGAAAGAACAAAACTATGAGAAACGAACATTCAGAGAGCAGGTACTAAATCTATGGGAGTCAGCCTAGATTAAAACACCCAGAAATCTATAGCGGCAATAGTACGCTCGATTTTTTGTACAGTCGCTTTCGTTATTCAGGAATTTTTAGAGCAAAAGGAAGATGTATTTTTCCTATAACGATTAGGGCTATGCTAATCAGAATTTTTGGACTAGCCATCTTCTGGTGGGTGAAAATCTAACATTCGTTTACCTCATCCGCTAAATAATCAGAAAGGCGATCGCGGTTCTTCTCAGTTTCATTACTGACAATCGATCGCGCCAAACCCAGATTTAATCATAACCTGCTAATGATTATAAAGTCCCTTCAATTTTACGGCGAATAACCTCCTCCGTTTGACGTAACCCCTCCTCCGTACTAGGAAAATTATACCTGATCGCATTCGGATCACGACGACTCATTAACGCCCGCAAAGCCTCATCATCCTCACGGTGCTGTAAAACATAGGCTCTCAGATCAGCCTTACTCATTTGGCTAAAATTAGGCTTCATTTGGCAAAAACTCCCAATTTCCATCGGCATAAATAATCAATTCAAGGTCTTGACCCGCCAAAATACAAATCTCGCCTTGTAACGGGTCAAATCGAAACAAAACAATATCCCGAAAACCATCCGAGAGACTTTGGCAAAGCTCAACCGACTTAATAGCTTGCTGTGTAGTTAACGAAAACAACTTGCCCCCAATAATAACACCTTCTCAGTTTACCCTACTATCCCTACTGCGCCAAGTCTCGCATATTTTCCTTAAATACCTCATGGATTAGTTTTTATCAATTCAATTAAACCTAATTGTCAATACTATAAGTTCCTCTGTTTAACGAAACAAAGCGTATATCAGGAAAGGCTTGAATAATTGCTTCAATTTGTAAAAATAGACTTCAATCATATTAACTTTTGAAGTTGAATTTTATTTTGGCAGAGCATTTCATACAATCCCGACCAAATTATAAAATCTTCTTCATCCGCTACAATGCCTTGAGAAAACTCTTGATAAAATTGCTCAGATGTTGTCTGATATTTCTGCTCAAAAACCTTTAAATCTAACCTTAAATTTAAAATTGCCCTTTGCAATCTCGCTATCTGATCATTAATAATACCTTGAGCAAAATTTTCTTCATTTTCCACAGAATTTAAAATAATCTTTAACCGTTGTTCCGTTTCAGGTTGAACAGATAGGTGAAAATCTAACATTTGTTTACCTCATCAGCTAAATAATTTGAAAGGCGATCGCGGCTTTTTACTGGTTTCTTTACTGATAAGCGATCGCCTCAAACCTAGATTCAATCAAAAAGAAGACCTAATGCTTCCGCCGCCGCCCAACGCACTTCAGGACTTTCATCCGTTTTTAACGTGGTACATAAAGCAGGAACAGCGTCCTCATTCCGCAAAAAACCTAACGCCTTAACCACCTTTAACCGAATTTGCTCATCGTCAGATTTCAGGCTTTCGAGTAATGATTTTAAAGGTAACAAATCAACGCTATCAGTCAAGTCGGCATTATCAATAAACATTGATTCTTGGGTTAAAGTTCATCTAGTTCTTTATCGGAATAAACAGAGTCATACTGTTCATTGATGATTGGCATAGACTTCATAACATCTAAAAATGAATTTACAATTTCAGGAGACTCAGATTGTTCATAATACTTAG
>JAYKJI010000209.1:0-17673 GCA_035285405.1 Snowella sp.
GATAGATTAAACAAAATTCGTATTTTGACTTCTCATCATAAGTATAAGTTATCTCTGCTTTTTCAGTTTATACTTCCCTAACCCACATTTCTTTCGTTTTTTGACTTTTTCAGCAAGCCCTAAGTAGAGAAGTATGGAAATTAGCCTCACTCACGGGAGCAACAGTCCCAACATTAATCAGACGATTCCCTTTTTCTAGCCATTCTCTTTCCTCTGCATCGATGGATTCTGCATATTTGGGCATCTGACTTTGGATGCGAAGTAGGGTAATGGGTTCAGGCTGTTTAGCCAAACTAGAAAAGGGTTTTTGCCAAGGTTTGAGGGCTATGCCATGCTGTTGACTGTAAGCGTACCAGGCTCCGTAACCGTCGGGACTATGACTATAGGTTGAACCACTTCTGAGATTGCCATTTTGATGGGTAGCACTGATCACGGTAATCAACACCAGAACGGCGATCGCCAAAATGAGGAACCAACGGTTTTTGCGGGAGAAAAAAGTTTGAGCAGTCATTGTTTATCAATTAGGGGCTTGAGGGCCTTACCTATATGCGTTTTATCTAAATGAATGGCTTAAGATTGTCTGATAATTCCCTGCTAAGTTCTATGGTTTCCTATCTGATTAAACGTATTCTCATTTCCTTGGCAACCTTGTTAGGCATTAGCCTCGTTATTTTTACGATTTTAACCCTTGCACCGGGTAATCCTCTGGGGGAATTAGCCACTAACCCAAATTTAACGGAAGCCGTACGAGAAAACCTGCGACGTAGTCTGGGTCTAGATCAACCTTTACCGATTCGGTATTTTAAATGGTTAACGTCACTGCTACAAGGTGATTTAGGTTATTCCTTTACCAGTCGTAGTCCGGTGAGCGAGTTAATTGGTCAACGTTTACCGACAACGCTTTGGGTGGTTGGCTCGGCCTATGTGTTCAGTGTAGTGATTGCTGTTCCCTGTGGCATTATTGGGGCGTTAAAACGCTATAGTTGGCTAGATCAACTTCTAACCACTGCGAGTTTAATTGGCTTTTCCTTACCCACTTTTCTAACTGGATTAGTGTTAATTTTACTGTTTAGCGTGCAATTACATTGGTTTCCCTTTATTTATGAAAGCACCCTAGAAGTCAATGATCTCAGTAGTTTAGGGCAACAAATTCAACAATCTTTTTTGCCGATTCTAGTCCTAACCCTTTATCAATGTGCCGTCTTAATGCGGTTTGTCCGTTCTGCCGTTTTAGAAGAATTGCCCCAGGACTATATTCGGACGGCCTATGCTAAGGGGCTAGGCTCCTGGGGGGTGATTAAAAATCATTTATTACGCAATGCCTTGATTCCCGTTGTCACCCTGATTGCCTTGGATATTCCGACCATTTTTACCGGAGCCTTAGTCACAGAGCAGGTTTTTCGAGTTCCTGGCATTGGAGCTTTAATGATTGAATCCATCTATCGCAGCGACACACCAGTGGTAATGGCCGTGACTTTTATCTATGCGGTTTTAATTGTTTTGTTTAGCATTTTGGCAGATGTGGCCTATGTTTTGTTAGACCCCAGAGTAACCCTATAACAAGGGTTAAATTAGCCAGAAAAACCGCTTTTGGCTATTCCTGCTCAACCCGTATTCCGCATTCCAGCCGCAATACCATTGATCGTCAATAATGCCCCTCGCAATAGTTCTTCCTTGGAATAGCGACGATAACGTACCCCACTGGATTCTGCTTCCTGGGTCACTAACCGTAACCGTTTTAGTAAAGAGATTTGTAAAAGTCCTAACGGTACAATAGTGCGATTTCGTAACTGCACCGATCCCTGAAGACTGCGATCGCCGTCCAGCAGATTTTGATGGCCTGTAATTTGTAAAATTAACTGACAAGTCAGATGATACTCTTCGGCAATACGTTGAAATAAACGTTCAAAGCGTTCGAGATCTTCTGAAGGCGAGAGTTCCTTGACATAGTGATGCGCAATGACCAAATCCACCTTAGAAAGAGTCATCTCCACCTTAGAAATCACCATATTAAAAAACGGCCATTTGATATAAAAATAGCGCAATAATTTAAGATTTTTAACCGGATCTTGATCAATAAAGTTTTTAATTGCCGTACCGACCCCATACCAAGCGGGTAACAGAAAACGACTCTGTGTCCAACTAAAGACCCAGGGAATGGCCCGCAAAGTACTGAGATCCCGCTTACCACTCTTACGACGAGCCGGACGGGAACTAATCTGTAATTCGCTAATTTCGGGAATGGGCGTAACCGACATGAAGAAATCCACAAAATCTGGCTCTTCATAAATTAAACCGCGATAAATTTGGCGAGAAGAAGCCGATAATTCTTCCATAATGCGATTCCAAGGCTCAATGTAGTCAAAACCACTTTTGAGTAAACTGGCTTGAATAACCGCCGTCGTTAGGGTTTCCAAATTATAGAGAGCCAGTTCGGGTAGGGAATATTTAGAGGCAAGGACTTCTCCTTGTTCGGTAATCTTAATACGACCGTTAACGGTTCCAGCCGGTTGCGCCAAAATTGCTTTGTAGGCTGGGCCTCCTCCCCGTCCCACCGATCCGCCTCGACCATGAAAGAGCCGTAGCAAAATGCCATAGTTTTGGGAGACAGCTTGGAGAGCCTTTTGGGCCTTATGAATTTCCCAGTTACTACTTAAAAAACCAGAATCTTTATTGCTATCGGAATAACCCACCATGATTTCCTGAAGATGACTCGGTTGCAGAATGACATCGTGGCCCGGCGAGTTAACGGGTTCCAAGTTGGCCTGATATTCTGCGAGCACTTTATAACTGCCAGCCAGGGCAGCCCGATAGCAAGGTAACTCATACAAGGTTGCCATGACTTCAGGAGCGTGTTTGAGATCTTCTACGGTTTCAAAGAGAGGAACAATCCGTAGGGAGTTGACACTGGTGGCCGGATCATAAAGCCCCGCTTCCTTGGCTAAGAGTAAAACTTCTAGTACGTCACTGGCATCGTTGGTCATGCTGATGATGTAGGTATGGCAGATCTCAATGCCAAATTCCTGTTGTAGGTGACGTAAAGTTCGTAGGGTTTCCACGGTTTCACAGGTGCGTTCAGAAAAGGGCATTTCCTGGGGAATGAGGGGCCGTCGGGTTTGTAACTCCATTTCCAGCCAATTGATTTTTTCCTGCTCTGACATTTGATCGTAGGGACAGGCCAAGACTCCCATGTAGGAGCCAATTTCAGCGATCGCCTCGGCATGACGAGAGGATTCTTGGCGAAAATCTAACTGGGCCAGGTTAAAACTATAAACTTCCACCTGGGTAATCAAATTTTCCAGTTCTAAACAACTCAAGCCCGTTTCCCCTAGATTGCGCTGAATCATTTGCAGATCTTCTAAAAAGGCCTGCCCAGAGGCATAGTGGGGTTGATTGGTAATTTTGGCGACAATCTGACGTTCATCGGGATTGCTCAGACGTTTATTGCGGTGTAGGGTATTTTCTAAACGGCGTTGAATATAGGCCAACTTCATACGATAGGGTTCCTGACGATAGCGCAGGGAAACCTCGTCATAGACTTCCGGTAATTGGATGCGATCGCGTTCTAGGGAATCGAGAAGTTCCTGGGAAACCTTACTCCAATGAATCGAAGGACTTAGTACTGCCGTCAGTTCATTAATGGAATGTAAATATTTTTTAATGACTAGATTGCGTTGATAACAGGCTGTTTGCCAGGTCACTTCCGGTGTTACAAAGGGATTGCCATCGCGATCGCCTCCTACCCAGGTGCCAAAGTAACAGAAACTCGCTTTCGGTGCCCGTAACCAGGGAAAACTATCCCGAATGGCCTGACCTAACCGTTTAGAGAGTTCAGGGATAGCTGTAAATAATACTTCATCAAAATAGTGGAGCGAATAATCTACCTCATCCAATACCGTTGGTTTAAACTGGTGCAGTTCGTCGGTTCGCCACCAAAAACGAATTTCCTCGGTTAACTGTTCAATCACGGCTTTGGTTTCCCAGGTATTGAGCCAATCAGAGGCCGAGAAAGTGCCCTGGAGTTGATCCAATTTACGCAAGACGCGATCAATACGACGTTGTTTACGGCGAATGGTATGACGAACAATCTCCGTGGGGTGAGCGGTGATCACGAGCCGAATATCTAGTTGATCAACCAAGCGTTGAATCTGTTGCGGCGGAACATTAAGACTTTTCAGTTCAGCAAATAACCAATGAAAGGTTCCCACCTGCATCGAACTGGCATCCTCGCCTTCTCCCTTTTTGGTAAAACCGAGATCCCGATAGGGTATGATCCGTTCTTCGTTGCCAGCTTCTTCGGTAAAGGAAAGTTGCTGGGTTGCTTCCCAACGATTGCGTTCCTGTTCTCTTTTTTCGTAATGCTGTTCGACAATATTGATTAACTGGAAATAAAGCGCGAAGGCTCTGGCGGCTCGAATGGCATCATCTAGTTCTAGCTTTTCAATCCGCTCGGTCACTTCCACTAAAAGATTTTCAGCTTTGTCTAAATTTTGCTCTTCCGGCGATCGCCAGGAACGTAGCTCATTGAGTAGATCGACTAATTCTTGACCACATTCACTTTGTAAAACCTTTTCCCAGAGAGCTTCGACGAGGGAAAGACGATGGTAGAGGACTAATTCTTCCGGTGCCGGTGAGGCGGTAACAGGGGTATCCACAGTAACAGGGTTGAGATTCATAGAAATAGAGGAAGACTGCATTACCGGACTCATAGAAACCTCAAAGTCTATCAACAAAAGCAGAATGATCAAGACAGCAACACTAGTCTAAGCTAAGACGCAGGAAAATTACACTAGTTGAGTCGGTTTTTCCAAGACTATCCCAAAAGTGAAGTGAGTTTCTTTAATCTTTGATACGGTTTAAGATATCTGACAGCTTAGACGGATGATAACCACAGCCAGACATCCTCTATCCAAAAACAGAGACGCTAGAGAAGAAAATGGGCTATCCAAACTATTCTATCGGTTCTGGCTATTGAGTTCGGTATCAGGTCTTGCAAACATCAGGAAATGTTGATATTCCGAGCCGTCCAAATCCTGCCCGCTAGTTTTACAGTGCGCCTGCCGCCGTTTTGTCGAGCACTCCCCCTAGATGGGTGGTTAAGTTGATAGCTTGCAGAATCGGAGTACTATCAAGCCCTTGGGGATAGTCAATCACACTCACGCCGCCATTGCCCTGTTTAATATTCCAGAAATTAGCAGGGGCTAAACCGAGCAGATAACACAAAATAACTTTGTTAATGGCATCATGGGCAACTACAATGCCAATGGTCTGTTCCTGGTGTTGGCTATAGTAGTTAACTCGCTCTTCCCAACAGGCGATCGCCCGATCCCAGACCTGTTGTAGGTTTTCCCCTTCAGGCATTTGCACGGTTTCAGGGGCATTTTTCCACTGTTCCAGGAGACCAGGAAAATCGACTTCAATTTCGCTTTCTAATTTGCCTTCCCAGAGTCCATGACAAATTTCCGTGAGGGGTTCCTGTAAATCTAGGCTGACATTGGGATGATATTGGAGGATAATCTCGGCGGTTTCCTTGGGCCGTAGCATGGGGCTACTAATCCCTGTATTAATACTAACTTCCTTGAGAAAGTCGGCGGCCTTTTGGGCCTGACCTCGGCCATTGTCATTGAGAGGAATATCGCGAATACCTTGAAAACGAGATTCTCGATTCCATTGGGTTTCACCGTGACGAATGAGCAGAAAACGCAGACGGTTTTGGCTGGAGCGAGGTGGCGGTAAGGGAATGCCAAGATGGGAAGTCTGGTTGAGGGATTCCAGTTGAACGGGATCACCCCATTGTCCGGTGAAATTTAGGACATTAATATTGCAGTTGGACTGTTGAATGCGGTGATAGTGGGAGGGGGGAGCGGCGATCGCCGACATAATGAGACAGCGATTAATACCGTTATGGGCAACAATGACAACGGTTTGGCCTTCGTATTGGGGGAGTAGGGTTTGCCAAAAAGCCTGGGCCTGTTCGTAGAGAGCCAGTATGGGAAAAAATTCGGTTTGACCATCGGGTCGGAGCATTTTTAATTCCTGGGGCCGCTCATGCCAGCAATGGTACTCTTCAGGATATTGGGCTAATACGTCTTCTTTGACCCAATTTTCCCAGAGGGGGAGATCAATTTCGAGCAAATCTTCGGTGGGAAAGAGCGGGGGGGGGTTATCAAAACTGGCGTGAATAATGTCAGCAGTGCTTTTAGCCCGTTGTAGGGGACTGCAATAGATGGCATCGATGGGTAATTGGCTGAGAACTTGCCCCACTCGTTGAGCATCGGCTTTGCCTTTCTCTGTTAAGACCGACCCGTCACTGCGGCCTTGAATACGCTTTTGGGCGTTGTAACTGCTCTGTCCATGCCGAACAATAATCACGCGAGTAGCCAATCGCTTTTGCCTCCCCAGCAGAATTTTTTGCTCCGTTCATTGTGGCATTGTTGGGAAGCTCATGCAATACGCTCTGGTTTTGACGCTCTTGAGGCTCTTGAGGCTCTTGAGGCGAGTGAGGTGCGATCGCGTTTGTTTTCATTGGGGAATGCGAAAATTGTTTTAGAATGAGGGCGTTGTTCCAGAAATAGGCGATTGGTGGTGATCGAGTTTTATGTCTGAAGAATTGATGACGGAAATTTATAATGTCTTTGATCCCTTTGATCCACCGCCGAGGGAAGCCTATGTGGATTGTAAGGCAGTGCGCGGTGATTGGAATGTTTTAACTGAGTTGGGACGCAAAATTATACGAAGCAAAGGGCCGACTTGTCAGCTTTATACAGGGCATCGTGGGGTAGGCAAGTCAACGGAATTATTGCAACTTCAGGAGAAACTGATTGAGCAAAAGTATTTTGTGGTCTATTTTCCTGCGGACAGTGAAGATATTGACGTGGAAGACACGGAATATGCTGATATTTTAATGGCGTGTACGAAGCATTTAATCAAGACCATTAACCTAGAAGATCAAAATCCGCTCAAACCGCTTTCTAATTGGTTACAAAAAAGAGCCGAAGGTCTTTCTAAACTTTTATTAACGCCCTTAAGTTTTGAAGGTTTGAGTTTAGAGCAACAGGTTTTACAGGTGACAAAAATCACGGCAACCCTTAAAGCTCAACCCGATAATCGTTCTAAAATTCGAGAAGAAATTAATGCCAATGCTCCTTCTTTATTGGAAGTTTTAAATGAATTTATTGATGCGAGTAAATTGGCTTTACAAAAAAAGGGTTTTAAAGATTTAGTATTAATGGTAGATAATCTGGATCGGATTGTAGAAAAGCAAAAATCTCCTGAAGAACCGACTAATTATGATGAGATTTTTATTAAGCGGCATGAACAAATGCGGGGTTTACATTGTCACGCGATTTATACAGTTCCTTTGGCAATGGTTTATTCAGATCGCTGTACTCAATTACAAAATAATTACAATGAAGCCGATGTGTTACCGATGGTAATGCTCCAAAATGAAAAGGGAGAAAAAAGTGCGGCGGGTTTAGCGGCTTTTCGGGAAGTGATTGCAAAACGAATTGCTTTGGCTAAGTTAGAAAATGATCCCAAAATTGGTAAAAAACTAGCTGAGTCTTTAGAAACTTCGGTATTTGAATCGGCGGAAATTTTAGAGCGGTTATGTTTAATGAGTGGGGGACATATTCGCTTGTTTATGAAAATGATTCAAAAAGCAATGGATCATACGGATGATTTACCGATTTCTAAGCGGGCGGTTAATCGGGCCATTGCCGATGCGAAGGATGAATATCTGGATGCGATTTATGAGACTCAGTGGGAAATTTTGCGAACAGTTGATCAGAGTCATCAAATTCTCAATGAGCAGAATAATCGGGATTATCAACGTTTGTTAGCGAGTCGTTGTCTATTGGAATATCGTTATCGGGATGAGGACGAAAATCTTAAACGTTGGTATGTGGTTCATCCATTAATTAAAGAAATGGAGAAATTTAAGGGATAGATTATGCCAAAAGCCGCAGAACTGTTAACAGAAAGCCTTATTAATACCCCCGAAGAAGAGTATCAGTTGTTGTTGCGTTCTTTGCGGCGACGAAAAGGTTTTGGATTGCTATTTGTGGAATCTACGCCTGTGGGAGGTTTTGATCTAATCAAAAAAGTTTCATTTGATTTACAGCAAAAGAAAATAAATGTTTTGGTACTAAGCAAAGCAATTAATAACTTGATTGAACTAATTGAAGTTTTTCCTGGGCAAGATAATCTCAATATTTTATTTATTGTCGGCTTAGAAAAATCATTAGTGGAATATATTCGCCCTGGTTATGGCGGAAAAGGTGATTATTATAATTTAGATACTATTCCTCCAATTTTAAGTCATTTAAACTGGCAACGGGAAAACTTTCGAGATCGATTTCGGCATTTGTGTTTTGTGTTTATCTTGCCCAAGTATGCGATTAAATATATTTCATTGCGTGCGCCAGACTTTTTTGATTGGGGTTCAGGAAAAATTCATATTGAAACACAACGAGATCTAGTTGAACAAGAAGCTAATCGTTTATGGTTAGATGGAAACATTGAAAAATATCAAAGGTGGACACCTCAACAACGCTTAGAAAGACTGGCAGAGATTCATACTTATCTTGAAGAAAATCTTGATCTTGAAGAAAAGTTTAATCTGTATTATGAACAGGCTTTAATTCTTTATGCTAATGGAGATTATGAAGAAGTGATCGCCTCCTATGACAACGCTTTGCAAATTAAACCTGATAAAGACGAAGCTTGGTATTTAAGAGGGATTGTGTTAGGAGAATTAGGCAGATACGAAGAAGTGCTCGCCTCCTTTGACAACGCTTTGAAAATTAAACCTGATGACCCCAATGGTTGGTACTACAGAGGGATTGTGTTAGCTGATTTAGGCAGAATAGAAGAAGCGATCGCCTCCTATGATCAAGCCTTGAAAATTAAACCTGATGACCACTCAGCTTGGTACAACAGAGGGATTGCGTTAAGTCAATTAGGCAGATTAGAAGGAGCGATCGCCTCCTTTGATGAAGCTTTGAAAATCAAACCTGATTACCACGAAGCTTGGAACAACCGAGGGACTGCGTTATTTAATTTAGGCAGATTAGAAGAAGCGATCTCCTCCTATGATGAAGCCTTGAAAATCAAACCTGATAAGCACGAAGCTTGGTACAATCGAGGGATTGCGTTAGGGAATTTAAGCAGATACGAAGAAGCGATCGCCTCCTATGATAATGCTTTGAAAATTAAACCTGATTACCACGAAGCTTGGTACAATCGAGGGTTTGCGTTATCTAATTTAGGCAGATACGAAGAAGCGATCGCCTCCTATGACAACGTTTTGAAAATTAAACCTGATAAGCACGAAGCTTGGAACATTCAAGGGGCTACGTTAGGTATTTTAGGCAGAAACGAAGAAGCGATCGTCTCCTTTGATCAAGCTTTGACAATTAATCCTGATGACCACGAAGTTTGGTACTACCGAGGGATTGCGTTAAGACAATTAGGCAGATTAGAAGAAGCGATCGCCTCCTATGACCAAGCCTTGAAAATCAAACCTGATTACCACGAAGCTTTTTCCTCCCGAGGGATTGCGTTAGTGAATTTAGACAGATATGAAGAAGCGATCACCTCTTTTGACAACGTTTTGAAAATCAAACCTGATTACTACGAAGCTTTGGATAGTAGAGGAGTAGCATTATTCAAACTGGGCAGATATGATGAGGTGATTCTATCCTGTGATAAATGTCTTGAAATTAAGTCTGATTATGCTCATGCTTATTACACCAAAGCTTGTGCCTATGCCCAACTAGAAAATATTTTCCTAGCAATAGAAAATTTAAAACAAGCAATTGATCTGGATTCTCAATCTTTAGAAGAGGCAAAAACCGACACCGATCTTGATAAAATTCGCAATGATTCCCGTTTTATTGATTTAATTAATTCCCAAAATCAGAATTTACAATGATGAAATCCTCATTATACTTAACTACAACCGTCTTACCTGGCAACAAAATTGAGATTCAAACCCCCGATCTCAACGTTGGTCAATCCGTAGAAATTTTTGTTCTGATACCCGACTCTTCGCAATCTGAACTTTCTCTAGAAGACCGTATTACTTTTTTTAAATTACCCCTGTCCGAACGACAAAAAATTTTGGAAGAACAAGCTGAATTAATGGTTAATCACTATCAAGAAAACTCTGAATGGCAAGAATTATTAACAAATGACATCATTGACTATTAAGCCCAAAACACCAAAACGCGGTGAAATCTGGTTAGTGAATTTTGATCCAACTATTGGGGCTGAAATCAAAAAAACTCGTCCTGCGGTTATTATTAGCTCAAACGCAGTTGGAAAACTACCGATTAAACTCATTGCGCCAATTACTGATTGGAAACCGTATTTTACTCAGAATTTCTGGCATATAAAAATTGAGCCAGATACTATAAATGGTTTAACAAAAACTTCCGCAATTGATGTTCTACAAATCAGAGGTGTAGATTTACAAAGATTCATCCAAAAATTGGGCAATGCTGATTCATCTAAAATGCAAGAAGTTTCCGTCGCTATTCTCACTATTCTTGATTATAGCGATTAACCGTGTAAGTTTTATTTGACGGCCTATCGTACCCATAAAATTAAAAGAAGTCAACTAATATGGACTCCCTAAAAATCTTTTATGATCGTGATAATCACATTTTAACCATTTGGTTTGACGATCCACAAAAAGAATTTATTGCTGAGGAAATTGGCGAAGAATTACTCATCATGCAAGATAGCGATGGTAAAACGATTGGCATTGAAAGAATGAATTTTGTGTTAGCAGACCAAAACTTACTTGATCTTCAACTTCAGTATTTATAAATTCAATGATTTCCGTTTTATTAACTTATTAAATATTGAGCATTAAATGTTTGACAAAATCCTGAAAGAAATTCAGGCTAGAATAGAGCAATTAGAATATGTGATGACGCTTCATGCCGATGAAGAAATGGAAGCTGATAACTTATCTATTCTCGATATTGAACAGGCCATCTTTACAGGACAAATCCTAGAACATCAACGTGATCGCCTAACCGCCGAATCCAAATATCGAATTAGAGGTTATAACATAGATGAAAACGTGATCGAAGTCATTGTTAAACTCAGCCCAACAGGAAAAATTGTTATCATCACAGTATATGCTCTCTAAAAAATCAGAGGATTCCATGACTCAATGTGATATTTGTGGCCAAGAAGGCATAACCCTAAGGTGTATCTCACGCAGTTATGGCAAAGGGGATAACCTATTGGTGATTGAAAATATTCCGATGCTAAGTTGTCCTCATTGTGGCGAAAGCTATCTAACGGCTAAAACACTCCATGAAATTAATAATATTAAAAAACACCGTCAAACCTTAGCTGTTCAAAAAACCGTTGAAGTTGCAAGCCTAGTTTAAAATTCAAAGATCGTTGTCAACATTAAAAAAAAGGAATGAAAATGCGATCGCCGACAATGACAAAACTAGCCACGATCCCTGTTTTCTTTCGTTAACGTACAATCGGGATGACAGGATTTGAACCTGCGGCATCTTGCTCCCAAAGCAAGCGCGCTACCAAGCTGCGCTACATCCCGTTAGTTTAGAGTTCCATTGTAAGATAACTTGTCGCCAATCGGCAGATTTTACCGCTTTTTTTCCGAATCCTTTCTAGAAAGTGATGGCTCCTCTAGAGGATATCAGGGCCGAAAACCCATCTCCAGAGAGGATGACGAGGATCTAGGGACTGAATTTTTTTAACTTGATTTTCCCAACGGAGTTGCTCCCTAGGTGAAATGCCCCAACAGAGATGTTGACTGTGCCAGACAAGAACAGAACCCGTTAGACCAATACAGAAAAATAAGCAAAAGGCGGGGACTAATTGAAAAGCTAACCCGTAGCGGATGGCAACCCAGGTAAAATGATCCTGTAATAACCCTAGATCCTCTCGCAATTGCCATAGAGACCAGGGGGCCAGAATTAACCAAACACTGACCACCAAAAACCAACGCCCATAGAGGTTAAGTTGATAAAGTCTTTGAACTGGTTGAGATATATTTGAATTCATGGGATTGATCGGCTGACCAGGACAGGAATGATATGACAGAACAAATTTATTGGTACATTATTAAAATAGATAGTGGCAATTGTGAGATACAAGCTTTAGATCCGGCTCAAATATTAGTTTATCCTAAGCATTGGGGGCCTTTTTCTTCACGAGAGGAGGCGATCGCCAAACGGATTGGTTTAATTAGGGCTGGAAAATGTCAACCGCAATAAATAGGTCATTATGTCACCGAGCTTATCTGTCATCTCACCATCTCTTACCCCTATTTTAGATAAAGCTTTAGCCCAACAAGAGCTAACTTTCTCAGAAGGTTTGTTACTATTGACGACCCAAGAAACTGAAGGGATTCAAGCGATTCACAGGGCTGCCGATCAACTGCGATCGCAATTGGTGGGGGATACCGTTACCTATGTTATCAATCGCAATATTAATTTTACCAATATCTGCGAACAGCACTGTAATTTCTGTGCTTTCCGTCGAGATGCAGAAACAGAAGGAGCTTTTTGGTTAGATAGTGAACAAATTTTAAGTAAGGCGACGGAGGCGGTTAAACAGGGAGCAACGGAAATTTGTATGCAGGGCGGTTTGAATCCCCAGGCAAAGCTCAAGGGTTCGGCTCTTGCTTATTACCGTCATTTAATCACCACGCTCAAAGCTCAATTTCCCCGACTTCATCTCCATGCCTTTTCACCTCAAGAAATTCAATTTATTGCCAGACAAGACCACCTATCCTATGAACAGGTGATTGCTAATCTTCAAGAGTCCGGCTTAGATTCCATGCCCGGCACTGCGGCTGAAGTATTGGTTGATTCTGTTCGCAAAATCATTTGTCCAGAGAAAATCGCTACCTCAACTTGGTTAGAAATTGTTAGCTTGGCCCATCGTTTGGGAATGCCTACCACTAGCACTATGCTTTCTGGTCACATTGAAACACCAGCGCAGCAAATTCAACATCTGGATCATCTGCGATCGCTGCAAAAAATAGCGCAAGCCAAAAACTATGCGGCCCGAATTAGCGAATTTGTGCTGTTGCCCTTTGTGGGAGAACAGGCTCCCCTAACTCTTAGAAAACGAGTAGGGCATGATCAACCCCAGTTAGCTCCGACTCTTCTACTGACGGCGGTCG
Source organism: Snowella sp. (assembly GCA_035285405.1). Taxonomy (GTDB): domain Bacteria; phylum Cyanobacteriota; class Cyanobacteriia; order Cyanobacteriales; family Microcystaceae; genus Woronichinia. Next base: position 13,181 of record JAYKJI010000209.1, read on the forward strand.
CTCGACTCTACCTTGGCCCTTGGATGCGTCATCATCAACCCAGTTGGGTCAAGTTGGGGTTAACGGGAGCAACGGCAGCCTTGCAGTGGGGCTGTGATGATTTAGGCGGAACCCTGATGGAAGAACATATTACGACCATGGCTGGAGCCAAGGGGGGAACGGGTCTAACGGTGTCCCAACTCCAAGAAGCAATTCAATCTCTTGGCAGATCCTATCAACAAAGAACGACCTTATATGAGCCGGTTTAACCAATTTTAAGGAAATAGCCACGCCAAACCCATGGCCAATAAGGCTCCGATCAAGGTGTTAATGATATTGACCACTTCATTGGTTAACCAAGACCAACGACTCTGTAGCGTTGCGCCGATCACACTTTCGATATTAGTTGCCACAAAGGCCGCGATCGCACAGAGGCCAATCCCCTCAAGGCTAATCATACCGAATCCCCAGGCCACCAGTGCAATTAAGAGAGAAGCCACAATGCCGGCGATCGTACCCTCCAAACTAACGGCCCCTTCTGTTCCCCTAGGCACAGGTTGTAAGGAAGTAATCAAAAAAGTTCTTTGCCCGTAGGCTTTGCCCACTTCACTGGCAGTAGTGTCAGCTAGTTTAGTACTAAAACTGGCGACATACCCCAAAATTAAGAGAGGAGACCAGTCAGGCGTAAGAATTAGGGTTAATAAGGCACAGAGAGTTGCAGTGAGAGCCGAGCCCCAAACATTTTCTGGCCCCCGTTGACCTGACCGCTTTTCGGCAATCCCTTCGGCTTCCTTGCGTTCTAAGCCAATTCTGGTCACGCCCGAACCCACTAAGAAATAGAACATGACCACGCCATAGCCCTGCCATCCCAAACATCCCCAGACGATAACGCCTAAGAGCCAAGCATGGAGATAACCCATTGGTGTCAGTAATTTTTTCGGGGCCAAAAAAGCGATCGCTAATAAAACGGTATTGAGGGCGATCGCCTGGAGCCAGGGATTGGCAAGCAAGAGAGAAATTGGCATCAGTTGAAGAGAGAGAAACTGTAAGCTGTCATCAGTTTAATTTGCAATAGTTTATTTGAACCCTGTTCTTTGTTCTGGCCACTATGGGCTTAGATCTCTTTCCCGATAAGGGTTTTAGCATTCGGTGCCAGGCAAAGGCGGTAGTTTTTTTACCCCATCTTTTTTACACTTAAAGTAATAACAGCTTACGACCAATTTACCGAACTTTCTACCCTTTTGTCGCTTTAGCTAAACGTCGCTTAAAAGATGCACCCAATCCCAAGGCCGTTGCAGATCCTAAAATCGTGAAAGGTTCAGGAACGGCTGGGTCAAAGGGAGGAGAGGTGAACTCATTGAGGGGATGAATTTGTTCATCATGGGCTTGCGTTTCACTAGTTATCAATACTTTGCTGATCAATGGTTAGGATTCATAGCGGAGTGCTCTATAAAGGCTACTGTAGGTGCTGTTGCCTTTCAACCTTGCTGAAACTTTATTTTTTCTAGAAAATTTCTCCTAATAAGCAATAAACAGCTATCCTAACTTTATTTTTTCTTTAAATAAATGTTTTGGCTTTACTTTTTTTAAACAATTTGATGATTTACTATCAGTACAATTATTTTTTTTGTTTTTATTTTTGTTGGCAAGTTCTACTTTGGATATTTGTTTTTGATTTTTCCTGCCTCTCATGGGGCGGAGAGAGTCGTTAATCGTTAGACAATAACCGTTTCAACACAAACAAGTTCCTGTGTTCTTCGGTACAATACAGGAGTTAGGGCTAGAACTAGCCCTAAAAAACTTACATAAACTTTAAAAACTAACAGCAAAGATCGTTTATCTTTATATTCTCTTTACAAGAAAGCTTCTTATACACAAGTTTTACGTAGTTACACCTAAAAATATACAAAAACATAGTGACAGAACTGTAAATCTTATGTATGATTATGTACATGAGCTTGAGATTTCTCAGTGCATTGCCCCAAAAAACTCAGTATATTAACTTAAGTAGAGAAAATACACTGATGGCGAAACGCCTAAATCGAGAAGCTGCGCCGGTTTATACTTAGTCGCCCCTATTTTAATTAGGAAATTTAAATAAAATGATTACTAGCGTGAAAAATATTAAAAATAATATTCCTCAAGGACTTTTTTCCGTTGCTGGCGCGATCACTCTCGTTACTCTAGCGACCCCGATGATGGCAAGTTCCGCCTCCGCTGCGACCGTTTCCTTCCAAGTCGGTACGGCTGCTACGGGTGATGTGGATGTTGATTATGATGTCAAGATTTCAGATATCGCCGGCGGTGTTCAAATTGATGCCAATCAAGCCGCTACTTCTCCTAATTCTGCCGATATCTTGGGTCTATTTTTTAACCTACAGCCCGGCAATGCCAGCAATTTTGGGATTACCTCAGCTAGTCAATTTACGAAGCTGGCTGACGATGCTATCACTCAAGTCTGTTTTGATACCACAAGCTGTGGCAGTGGAAATAACGTCAATGGTGGCTCAATGCCTTCCTCCTTTGATATTGGTATGAAGCTAGGTTCTACAGGCTCATCTGGTGGTTTAGTAAAATTTAGTTCCTTTACAATTGCAAGTACTTCCCTCACGACTGCTAACTTCCTCGGTCAGGCTTTTGCCATTCGTGCTCAAACAGCAGGCCCGAATCCTACCACTGGTGGTAGTGGCAGTGTGAAAGAATTAGGTTTTGCACCTAGCACGGTTGATACGGTTACTCCTCCTCCTCCCGGTGGTGGTGGTGGCGGAACAGGTGCAGTACCTGAGCCTTTAACGATGCTGGGTGCGGGTACGGCAGTCGCTTTTGGTAGTTATTTTAAAAAGCGCGCTAACAAAAATAGCCGTAAAGCTTAAGACTTAAATTCGTTGAATATTTAGTATAGGGCGATCGCCGTTTATGATTAGATTCGGCGATCGCTTTGTCCTGGCGTAGGTAAAAATAGGGAAAAGTTGGAATTAACAAAAAACCCATGACTTTTTATCTTGGTTGTGCAGTCTGGTCTTACGATGGTTGGCTTGGAACTTTTTATCCCCCTAAAACACCTAAAAAAACTTTTTTAAGTTGCTATAGTCAACGCTTCAATACCGTTGAAGGAAATACCACTTTTTATGCCATGCCTTCAAGCGCAACGGTTCAACGCTGGCAGGAAGAAACCCCGAACGATTTTAAGTTTTGCCTGAAATTTCCCCAGACGATTACCCACCAAGGAGCCTTAATTCCTAACCTAGCAGAAGCCCAACAATTTATCGAACGGGTGCAAATCCTTGATCAAAAACTCGGCTGTATTTTTGCCCAATTGCCGCCCAGCTATGGCCCCAATTATCTAGAAGATTTACAGCAATTTTTAGCGTCTCTTTTGTCTGCCAATATTCCCTTAGCGGTTGAAGTTCGTCATCTCGATTGGTGGCGATCGCCGCATCAAGAAAATTTACATCAATGCTTACAACACTTGAACGTTGCCCAGGTCATTTTAGATACCCGCCCCGTTTATCGTTGCTCAGATAATCCCCTGCTCTATTCCCAACGCCCTAAGCCGGATGTCCCCGTTAACTTTACCCTGACCGCCAACTTTGCCCTAATTCGTTTTATTAGTCATCCTCAGTTAGCCCTCAATGAGCTTTACCTAAAAGAATGGGGAAAGAAGATTCAAGGTTGGCTAAATCAAAATATCATTGTTTATTGTTTTATTCATTGCCCGATTGAAGATCATTCTCCCCAGATCGCCCGCTATTTTTATCAACAATTACAACAGGAGTGCATTGCTCTTGACCCCTTGCCCTGGGATAAACTTGCCCATCCCCCTCAACAATTAAGTCTCTTTTGAGCGCACAGTAGTAAAGACAAAAAGAGAAATTCAAAATGATATGATTGGAGCTATTCCTTACGCCTCAACCTTCGATTATGACTACTCAATCCTCGCCATCTTTGATCGATGTCACCCTGAACCAATTTCAAAGTTGGGCCCTACAACATCCCCAGAAAAAGCGTAGTCAATGGTTGTTACCAATCATTAGTTTGGTGGAAGGTGTGTTAGCGAATAATCCTACCTATTTGGATCGGAAACGGCGAGTATTGGGAGCTAATTTTTGCTGTGCGGGTCAGGTCGTTCTAGGCGATTTTACCCAGATTACTGAGGCTCTGACCTCACCCCAGGCTCGTACTTGGCGTTTAGGCACTTCTATTTTATCGGCCCAGCGATCGCCGAATCAGGACGTGGGTGGCCGGAATCTCTTTTTATTGTCCCTATCGGATCAAGAGGCTGGAGGAACAGGAGCCCATGAAGCCTTTCGTCAATGTATGCAGTTCTATTTATTAAATGAGCCAGCCCAAGCTCGACAACGGGATACCACTGCTCAAGCTCTATTAGCCCAATTAGCTGAGGATTATCAGACCCTTTCTGGCGACAAAGATCAGGCTTTTTTTACCGATGATCAACGGGGTTGGATGGCTTTTTTAGTCAGATATTTGCATTATGTGATTTTTGGTCTTGATCC
>JAYKJI010000210.1:0-3996 GCA_035285405.1 Snowella sp.
ATACAAAAATTAAATTAATAAAAAGGAAAAGTTATGGATTTGCTAATTTTGAGCATCTACGGCTTAAATTGTTAGCTTGCTTTAACTCGTAACATAACATTACACACAGACAAGGGGAGAGCCAAAATCTTTGAAATTAGAAGGATTATCTCCCATAATTTGTTGATATTGAGCTTGGGTAATGGGATATTTACCTAGAAAAAAGGATTGAAGGCTTACTTGGTGACGGGGAAGTTCCCTTACAAAATATTTTTGATAGCTTTCCTCTCCAACTTGACGAATTAATTCTTGTTTTTCCGCTTCGGTTTGTCCCATCCAGAACTGACCTGCGGGAATTTTAACCATTTCTAATTTAATATTGTTGCCCAAATCTTCTGTGAATTGTTCTATCTGTTTCGTTTGGCTTTGGGTAATCGCTTTTGAGTTTTTAATTCCTGTAATTGTGATCGTCTCAATTTCAACTTTTTCCAAGTTTAGATTACTTCTTGGCTCAGGTTCACTGACAATAATATTAACTTGCTTGAGTAATTCTTCATACTCAATTTTTAACGGTGACAAAATTTTAGCTTCAATGGCAGTAATATCAGACTCTTTTAACTTTAAATGTTGTTGATATTCCTGTAAATCAGCTTCAATACTAGGACTGAGGGGATATTGAATTTCTCCCGCTTCGACCGAATCCCTAAGAGCCTGTTCATATTCCGCTAATTTTCGTTCGTACTCCCGATAGGGTTGTAAAACTTCATCCCGAATTTGTTTCGCAACTTCTGTGGAAATTCCCCATTCTCTTTGTTTATTAACTAAAAGCCTTTCCCCAACAATAGAGAGTTTGCCCTTGCCTTGCTCTACTTTTCGATGAACTTCTTTGCGATATTTCAAAACGGGATCATCCTTGGGAGACTTGGCCAAAATAATTTTGTAACCTTCTTCCACAGGATAAAACTTCGGAGTCATGGCAGGAGCCGCTTCTTTTACGCAACGAGCCGCATATTCATGGAGTTCATCAACCCCGATATAAGCATCATCATCCGTATCCGCCGCACCTGTTTTAATCCCTTCGATCAGATAGCGTGTATAAACCGAAAGCCCAGTTTCTTCCGATGAATCCGAACCAAAAGAGTATTCTGTCGCCGTTGAAGACGTTAGAATTGCCCGCCCTTTACCGCCCAGATAGGCATTCACATCCACTACGCCATCATCTTTAATCGTCATTCCTTGGGCAATGGCTCCACTGAAACAACAATCCAAAATAATTACCTGACGTTGGGATTTGCTGCTATTAATTTTGTTCTGTAAATAGGTTGCGGCGACGGCAGTTGAATCGACTAATTGACCGTTATCTTTACGAGTATTACAGTTTGCTAGATAAAGTTGACCGCGATCATCTCGGACTCCATGCCCCGAAAAATAAAATAAGAGTAAATCCTCTTTGGAGCGACTTGCAAATAACTGATAGATCGCATCTTCCATTTCTTGACGCTGAGGATTTTTGAGCGTGATCACATCCGTTTCAGCAAAATCACCCATTTCAGGATGAACTAAAACTTCCCGTAGAGCATCCACATCCAAAACCGAACCAGGTAAAGGATTTAACCCTGGTTGATATTCACTCACCCCAATCAGTAACGCTATCCTTGCCACGTCAATTTTCCCTATGAATCCGTTAATTTTTTATAGGCCTCAACCACAGCATCCAATTCTTCTCGACTGTGTACCTCGATCGCAAATTTTTTGCCGTTAGCTTCCCCTGACAACTTCATCGGTTTATTGCCAAAGCGATCTCCTAAAAATCGGAGTACCTTCAATCCATTGGGAACGGTTGCTTCTGCCTGTAACATTCCCAACAAAACGCCCCCAAAAGCCTTATTTCCCTCTGGCGGATTGGGATCAGCCACCCGCTCAACCTGTTCCACTTCTTCCAATTGGTTTAGCTCAGTCCACAACTGCTGGGTCTCTTCATCCAGTTCCTCCGCATCGAGTTCGGGGTCTATCAAACTGATAGTTAATTTAACAGTTGAGTCAGTCGTCATCGCCAAAATAGCCTCAATAGTTCACCTCAAATTTTACCCCAAGGCGTAGGAGTGCGACGTTTTTGGCTAAACTAATCAAGGGTCAATCCCGACTGATATTTTTTTACAGGTTCAGCACCCCTATGTCCTTTATCCGTGCCCTTCATCAACAACTGATTAGCCAAGAACGTTCTGCTGTTGAAATTGCGACTGCCACCTTGCAACGGATTGAGGCCCTTGAACCCCAACTGAAAAGTTTTCTGTGTGTAACGGCGGAACAGGCTCTGGCCACAGCCAAACAAGTGGATGCCAAAATTGCGGCGGGAGAAGCGATCGCCCTACTGGAGGGGATTCCGGTGGCGGTAAAGGATAATATGTCAACGCGGGGCATTCCCACTACCTGTGGCTCCCGTATTTTAGAAGGTTTTGTTCCCCCCTACGAATCCACTGTGACCCAAAAGCTTCAGGATCTGGGAGCCGTGATCGTCGGCAAAACCAATCTCGATGAATTTGCAATGGGCAGTTCGACGGAAAATTCGGGCTATCAGGTGACGGCTAATCCCTGGGATTTAGAACGGGTTCCGGGCGGTTCCTCTGGAGGATCGGCAGCAGCAGTGGCGGCGGAAGAATGTGTGGTTGCTCTGGGGTCAGATACCGGCGGTTCCATTCGTCAACCGGCTTCTCTCTGCGGTGTAGTGGGGCTAAAACCGACCTATGGTCTCGTGTCCCGTTTTGGGCTAGTGGCCTATGCTTCCTCTTTAGATCAGATTGGCCCCTTTGGTCGCACAGTGGAGGATGCCGCTATTTTGCTCCAGGCGATCGCCGGTTATGATGCCAAGGATTCAACCAGTTTAAATGTACCGATTCCTGATTATTGTCAATCCCTTAAAACCGATTTAAAGGGGGTCAAAGTTGGGGTAATTACGGAAACCTTTGGGGAAGGTCTAGATGGGGAAGTGGCTGAAACGGTACAAACGGCGATCGCGACGTTAAAATCTTTAGGGGCCACAGTACAAGAAATTTCCTGTCCTCGTTTTCGCTACGGTTTGCCGGTTTACTACATCATTGCTCCGTCGGAGGCTTCAGCCAATTTAGCCCGTTACGATGCGGTGAAATATGGTATTCGAGAAAAGGCTAATAATTTATTGGAAATGTACACCCAAACCAGGGCTAAAGGTTTTGGTACGGAAGTTAAGCGTCGTATTATGTTAGGAACTTACGCCCTATCCGCCGGTTATTATGATGCCTATTATCTCAAGGCCCAAAAGGTCAGAACCTTGATTAAGGAAGATTTTGATCATGCTTTTGCCCAGGTAGATGTTTTAGTTTGTCCCACTTCCCCCACCACTGCCTTTAAAGCCGGTGAAAAAACAGCCGATCCTCTCAGTATGTATCTCTCGGATTTAATGACCATTCCTGTCAATTTGGCTGGTCTGCCTTCGATTAGTATTCCCTGTGGATTTGATAGCCAGAATTTACCGATTGGAATGCAATTGATTGGCAATGTTCTGCGAGAAGATATTTTATTTCATGTCAGTTATGCCTATGAACAGGCCACCAGTTGGCATCTTCAAAAACCAACTTTGTAGCAGTCACAATGATACTTTAATTTTGCCCCCCAGCCCCCCAACTTTGGGGGGAGAACGGTCTCTCGAACTGGTTCAAAGTCCCCCAGTATTGTGGAATTTAGAGGACTAGAGAAGGTTAAACAGAAAACCAAAGACTTTTGTGTACACAGTCAGAATTGGGGAATTTAGGGGGTTAGAGAAGGTTAAACAGAAAACCAAAGACTTTTGTGTATCCAGTATCCTTAAAAAGGGAGACTTACCACTGAAATATCTCTAAAAAGACTTCAGTTTTTAAAATAGACCTGTTGGGAAATAAAAGAGAAACAGAAAGTTTGCACAGTAAGGATTTCATCATCTCTTACCAATTAGGCAGCATTCAAATAGAAGTTCCATAAACCAGTAGAATTCAACATCAAGCG
>JAYKJI010000211.1:0-6219 GCA_035285405.1 Snowella sp.
GGAAATAACTATTAAAATGGCTCAAAGCCTTATGTGGTCTGGGTTTCAATAATTATGACAGGAGACCGCTCAAAAGCTTGCCAGTTAAGGGTTTCAAGGATTTTGAGCTTATTTCCCAACAACTCTATTAAAGAACAAAATATTATTTTAGAACAAAAAGTGAATCAAAGAACAATAGAATTAGAAATTGCTAAAGAAAAAGCCGAAGTAGCAAATCAAGCTAAAAGTTCATTTATTGCTAATATGAGCCATGAATTGCGGAGTCCATTAAATGCAATTATTGGTTTTTCTCAATTAATGTTACGCACGAAAAACTTACCTAAAGAACAATACGAAAATGCAGGAATCATTCAAAGAAGTGGAGAATATTTATTAACCTTAATTAATAACGTTCTTGATTTTTCTAAGATTGAAGCAGGAAAAACTACTTTAAATCAAAAAGATTTTGACCTAGATCAATTATTAGATTACTTGGAAGATATGTTATACTTAAGGGCGTTTGATGCAGGTTTAGAATTAATCTTTGATCGTGGTGATAATTTACCTCGTTATATTTGCACCGATGGGATAAAATTACGTCAAATTTTACTCAATTTATTGGATAATGCGATTAAATTTACTGAGAAAGGAGAAGTTATTTTAAAGGTTAGATATGATGTCCCTAACTTAATAAGAGAGGAGCAAGGAGAGATTAAGGAAGAACTAAAGGAGAATCACTCTTTAGAATTTACTGTCAAAGATACAGGTAAGGGAATTTCTCAGGAAGAATTAAGTAAATTATTCAAGGCTTTTTCACAAACAGATTCAGGGAAGAAGTCTCAAGAAGGAACAGGCTTAGGTTTAGTCATTAGTCGTCAATTTGTAAAATTAATGGGGGGAGATATTACGGTAGAAAGTGAACTCAATAAAGGTACAACCTTTCGCTTTTCAGTTCAGGTAAAATTAGGAAAAGAAACTCAAGAAAGCAACAAATCGACACAACGAGTTTTAGCCCTAGCTCCCGATCAACCTATTTACAAAATTTTGGCGGTAGATGACAAACCCATTAATTGCCAATTATTAGTTAAATTGCTTACACCATTAGGATTTGAAGTAAAAGAAGCCGCTAATGGTCAAGAGGCGATCGCAATTTGGAATGCCTGGGAACCCCACTTAATTTTTATGGATATGAGAATGCCCGTCATGGATGGTTATGAAGCCACAAAATATATTAAAGCTCAGGTTAAAGGTAGTGCAACAGCAGTGGTGGCTTTAACGGCTAGTGTATTGGAAGAAGAAAAAGTGATTGTGCTTTCAGCCGGATGTGATGATTTTATTCGTAAGCCTTTTAAAGAAAATATGATTTTTGAGGCATTAACTAAGCATTTAGGAGTAACATATATTTATGAACAAAATCAAGAGCAAGATCATTCTAATTTAAAAACAGCAAATTTAAGTACAAAAAACTTTGAAATTATGCCCCAATCATGGTTAAGACAATTATCAGAGGCGGCCCTTGAGGCAAATACAGAAAAGGTAATGACCCTGATCAAAGAGATTTCCAGTACAGAAGCATCTCTCGCCCAAAACCTGACTAATTTAGTGCATAAATTTGATTTTGAGATTATTCTCGATTTAATTGAACCTTTGCTCTAAATTTTGATTTTTAAAGACTCAATGAATTATCCAAAATTACAGGAGATTACCTTATGCAACTAGAAGACTATTTTGAATTCTGTTCTGAGGATGATATTCGGCTAAAAGGAACCAGGGTGGGTATAGAAAGTATTCTCTATGAATATATCTATCAACAAAGATCGCCTGAAGAAATTATCAAGCACTTTTCGGGGATTAGCATGGAGCAAATTTATGCTACGATTCTTTACTATTTACACAATCAAGAAGTAGTCAGTCAGTATATTATAGACTGGTTGGAATGGGGTCATCAACAAAGAAAACAACAGCAATTAAATCCGCCCCCTGCTGTAACTAACTTTAAAAAACGTTATCAAAAAAGATTGAGTCAATCTCCAATTCATGTCTCTTAAATATTTAATAGATGAAAATGTAAATCCTCTCTATCCCACTCAACTACGATTAAAGCGACCTGAGTTAGTCATTTTGGTTATTGGAGAACCTCTAACACCTAAAAAGGGAACTAAAGATCCTGAAATATTAAGCTGGTGTGAAGAATATGATTTTATTTTAGTTACTAATAACAGACGTTCGATGCCTGTTCACTTAAAAGACCATCTTCAGCAAGATAGACATATTCCCGGTATTTTTATCCTTGATCCTCAGTTAACTATTGGTGAAAATATAGAAGAGTTATTGCTTATTGCTGAAATCTCCTTCACTGATGAATATCGGGATAAAATTATTTATTTACCGATTACCCTGTGATCTGCAAAATTGTTTTTTTATTTTCCTATGACCGACTCTACTCCAACTAAAGGCAATATTTTACTGGTAGATGATCTTCCCAATAATCTACAATTACTGAGCGATCTATTAACTAAACTCGGCTATACAGTGCGGAGTGTCACCAGTGGCAGAATGGCCCTTAAAACTCTCAAAGTTAAGCAGCCAGACTTGATTTTGTTAGATATAAAAATGCCTGAAATGGATGGCTATCAGGTCTGTGAAGTCATCAAAGCTGATGAAGAATTACGAGATATTCCGATTATTTTTATCAGTGCATTAGATGATACTTTTGATAAAGTAAAAGCCTTGGAATCTGGTGGTGTGGACTATATAACTAAACCTTTTCAGATTGAGGAAGTGGTGGCCCGTGTAGAAAATCAATTAACCATTCAACGTCAGAAAATAGCCCTGCAACAGGAAGTCAAAAAACGGCGTGAAACGGAGGAAGTGCTTTATCAATCGAGAGCCTTACTTTCTAGCGTTTTGAATTCTGCCTTAGATGGTATTGCTGCCCTACAAGCTATTCGTGATCCCCAAACAGGTAATATTGAAGATTTTCGTTGTTTAGTGGTTAATCCTGTTCTTTCTAAAGCTTTTAATAAAAGTCGTGAGGAGTTAATTGGCCAAGCTGTACTTAAACGTTTTCTTTATCGTCTGGATGTTCAACTTTTTGAAAAATTTGTGGAAGTAGTGGAAACAGGTATCTTTTTGGAACAAGATATTTATTTCCCCCTTGAAAATTCTAATTGGTATCATTTTGTGGCCGTAAAGTTAGGAGATGGTTTTGCGATTACAGTACGAGATATTACGACTAGAAAGCAAATGGAATTAGAACTACAAGAAGCAAATAAAAAGTTAAAATTAATGGTTAATATAGATGGGTTAACTCAGATTGCTAACCGTCGTCGTTTTGACGAGTACTTGCAAGTCGAGTGGCAACGTCATCAACGGGAAGAAAAGCCCCTAGTTTTGCTACTGATTGATATTGATTATTTTAAAAATTATAATGACTGCTATGGCCACCAACAGGGCGATGATTGTTTAATTCAAGTGGCTCAAACCCTGGCAAAATTAACACGACGAGTAACGGATTTAGTGGCCCGCTATGGTGGTGAAGAATTTGCAGTGATTTTACCCAATACAAACACTCAAGAAGCTATAGTTGTGGCGGAATTGATGAGAGAAGCGATCGCCGCTTTAAATATTCCCCATGCTCAATCGTCTGTTAGCAGTCGAGTGACGATCAGTATCGGAATTGCCAGTTTTATTCCGACTTGCGACCATAACTTAGAAGATTTAATTGGCCGGGCTGATCAAGCTCTTTATCAAGCTAAAACCCAGGGCCGCGATCGCTTTAGTACTGGACAAATGCAGACTTAAAGAGCAAGTTTAAGGCCAAACCGCTTATCGTGTAAAGAATGGAAGCATTGATCAAGAGATGAAAAAAGAAGGGTCAACAGTCGCCAGGCTTTTGTAAGTGATCCTTATTCTTGCTTGCCTTGTTATATTGGTTAGTTGTATTATATGATGATGATAGCCTAAATTTAAAATATTAACTCTGTAACCCATAGCACATTTTCCACGCTCAATTGTGATGGCATTTTTTGGCTCAATTTCAAATTTTTAAGCCTCAGCTCTCAAGTACCAAAGGATCTCACATTGATTGTCAGGAATGTTGAGCTTGTCAATAAGCCCTCCGGCGATCGCACAATAAAAAATTTATTAAATAGATAAAGATTATGAATAGCATTAGAAAAATCAATAATTCTATTGTGGAAAAGCCCCAGGAAATGTTAGATAACATTCTCCAAAATATTCCAGACGTTGTGGCCAGTAGCTCCCAAGAATGGCTTGACCTAAATCATCAATGGTTAAGCCTGAATACATCCAAGACAGAAACGACAAAAGCATTAGCCCCCATTAATAGCTCCATTGATGGCACTGATAGCGATGATAATCTTTCTGGCTCCGATAGTAATGATACAATTCACGGCAAAAACGGCAACGATAAAATCTATGGGGGCAATGGCAATGATACACTTTATGGCGACAACAACGATGACACCATCGATGGCGGAACTGGTGATGACTGGCTTGATGGTGGAGCAGGAGATGATCGCCTTACAGGTGGAGCCGGAAACAACACCATTCAGGGAGGAGATGGTAATGACACCATCGTCATTGGCCCCCTGGCAACCCTAGAAATCACAGATTTAAGAATTGGCAGCACTAATACAACCTATCTAGATCCCGAATACTTTAACCCAGCCCTCAAAGGCGTGTGGTTTGAACCGAATGGTAACATTTGGATCGATAGCATTGACCCCAATACAGGAGCCTTCTTATCGGGAGATGGTCGCGGCGGTCAAAGTCGCCCTAACGGGAAACTAGCACTTCCCCCCTCCCAGGACGGCAGCCTTGTTTGGTTTCCATTTCCGCTCAATGGGCCAGAATGGGGGCAAAATTCCCAAACCGTAGGCATCTACTACACTGGTTGGGATGCTCAAAGAATTCCCCAGCTTTTCAAAGTCGATGTCCTACCAACACTAGGAGTCGCTCAACAACTAACTTTTGGTACTGATCCCCACTACTTTGCCCTGCCCAATCGGGATACCAGCAGTTCCAAAACCCGATTAATCATGACCCACTCAACCCCAGACTACAGTCAAGTTGATTATGTCTGGGCCGAACAGCAGGGTAATAATCCCATTGGGCCGGAAAGTCATATTCCCTACACCCCCGGCGGCTCAAGCTCTGGGCCGCGTTGGATTCCCAATAGCCAATCCATCCTAACCACCATTGGCGTTAATTCCCAGGATGGCAGTATCGTTGAACATCCCCCAGAAGATAATTCCATTAACTATGTCATCCAAATTGGCAGCCTTAATACCAACACAGGAAAACTAGCGATTCTCACCGATGGCCCTAACAATCAATCCGATGCCTTTGTCATTAACGCACCAGAATTAAATGGAGATCAAATACTCCTGACCCGTGAAGGTTTAACCACCCTTAAGGTGTATCGCAATCCCGGTAATAGTGCCAAAGGAGCTTGGGATCCCATCCAAACATTGAATCTCAACAATGATATGGAAGTTCCCGATGACGGCCATAGTGGTCTAGTACTTCTTAGCCCTGAACTATTTACCTTTGGTGGTAAAACCTATATCTCCGTAGCCGCAGGGATTTCTCCCGATCCTAGTGTTTTTCTGAATCCCCTGACTTTTTTTTCCAATTGGAATACCAGTCTCGACTACGCGGATATCTGGGTTCTGAGTCTAGACGGTACAACGAAATTGCGAGTTAATGATCCCAACGATCATTTAATTCGGGTTGATCCAGAATTTATCGTGACAGAATCCAAGGTCATTATTTCCTACTACACAGCCCAGGATAGCCTGGGGACAAATCAACTCTACACATCCGTTGCTAACTTACCCATTTTCGACGCAAATACCCCTCCTATTCCCAATGGTAAAAACCTCATCGATGGAGGTGATGGTAATGACAATATTATTGGTGGTACAGGCGATGATCAAATTAATGGAGGAAATGGCAATGATACCCTGTCTGGTTTAGAAGGAAACGACATCATTAATGGGGGCGATGGCGACGATATCATTAACGCCAGCCTTGGCAATGACAGCCTGGATGGGGGAGCCGGAATCGATACCCTCAGCTATAACAACAGCAATAGACCTGTTGGGAAATAAAAGAGAAACAGAAAGTTTGCACAGTAAGGATTTCATCATCTCTTACCAATTAGGCAGCATTCAAATAGAAGTTCCATAAACCAGTAGAATTCAACATCAAGCG
>JAYKJI010000212.1:0-37279 GCA_035285405.1 Snowella sp.
GGACGCTGACCACCAGCAAGAGACTCGTAAGTGACGTTAGGATACTGTTGTTGAATCCGCTCAATAATGGGATTCAAAATACTAGAACTTTGCAACACCGCTATTTGGGTCGCATAATCGACTTCCCTAACCCCTAATTCTTCCAAAATAGCTTGGTTAACTGTATTATTTTGTTGAATAATAGGATCCCCCACCAAAAGCTGGAATTTTCCTTCATAGGTAGGTGTTTGTTGAAAAGTCCAAACTCCAACGGCCGCAGTGACACCACAGGTTATAGCAATGACTAAACGCAGACGATGCTTAAGAATAAACCAAGCCTGGCGGAGGTTAATTTCTTCGGTGGCAGCACTACTATTACGACTAACCTCGTAGGATATCCGCCCTACCTCATTATCATGACTTCTGGTAGGAGCGATGGGGCTCATCGGACTTTCTTCCATTACTTTTCTCCGCATATTAGGTCATCGATGGTCGGGCTTTTGAGGAACTAAAATTAATCTATTTACAGCTATTTAAAGATGTTATAAAGACTAAGAAAACCGCCACCCAGTATGGCTCCGAGGGGACTAAAAACGGTACCCAACGTATCTGTCGTTGAGGCCAGTGAACTGGTATTTACCAGAATGACATCATTATTGCGTAAGGTTGGGTTATTTTCCGGATTGATATCCTCACCAAAATCAGGTTTGATAGCCATTTTGGTGACAGTACCGTCAGGATTGAGGCGAATTAAATTGACATTACTATCATCTGCACGACGAGGATCGAAGCCACCACCAGCCATAATGCCTTGATTGAGGGTGCTATTGGGCGGTAACTCAACCGGCCCGGGCCTTCTGACTTCACCAATGACATTGACTCGAATCGTTTTCGGTGCGAAGTTGGCCGTTGCCATCGTATCGAATTCTTGGGAGGTCACAGTCTTAGATTGGGGAACGGTAATGGTATCTCCATTTTGCAGAATTACATCTTTATCTAAGTTTCCCTGATCTAGCAAATCCCAGAGATTGACCGCAATAATTTCTTCTTGACCATTCCGGTTTTGACGACGAACCTCCACATTACGGATATCGGCGATCGGTTTAATGCCGCCGGCTTCTTGAATTGCCTGGGTTAATCTGACGGGTTGTCGAATTCCTTGAGTACGGCCAGAGGATTGGGCCCCTCCTCCTAGAGAACCAACCTCTCCTAAGTTACTCGCTCTTGCACTTTGCGAAAGTTTATAGGAGCCGGGTCGAAATACCTCCCCCACCACTGCTACGCTAATTTCATCATCAAAGCGAATCCCAAAATTAGCATCTACTAACTGCCGAACTTCCGTAGGATCGGTTTTCGTTTTGCTGGGTACAACAATCGTGTCGCCATCTCGAAGGGTAATGTTCTGACGGCTATCCCCCTTTTGCAGCATTTCCCAAAGATTGATCCGAAAGAATTTTTCTCCATTGCCCGTATCACGACGGACTTGTAACTGACTAATATCAGCAACTGGGGTCAATCCGTTGGCCTGCTGGATCAAATCTGTGACGGTGGGGAATTTCTGACCTTGATTAATGGGAATAATGTAGGATCCAGGCGCATTGACTTCGCCAGCCATCGTAATGCTTAAAGGACGGGGTTGCAGCAGAATCAGGGTAATATCAGGACGCTTAATATACTTTTTATATTGCCCCCGCAGAGTATTGGTCAGTTCTGGAATCGTTTTTCCCTGCACTTTGACGGTACCAATGAGGGGAAAACCCACTGTTCCATCAACGAGGACTTGAAATTCCCCTTTGAGATCATCAATTTGGTAAATGCTCATGCCTAGGCGATCGCCGGGGCCGAGGGTATATTCCGACTCTGATGGCAGAATAGAAGGTGGGGTTGACGGTGGGGTTGGAGAGTTTGCCTTTACCTTAGATGAACTAGGGGCGATTTGCGCAAAGGTTGAACTAGGAGAAAGTCCAAGAATCACAAACCAAGCAACGAGGAAAGTACTGGTTATACCTTGAGTGGCTTTATAAAAGTTTATCAAACGGGAACTATTGATCATAAAAATATAGTATAAAGACTCTTTTGACAGAGGTTAGAAGACGTGGAAAAGATTACTCGTTCCAATTATAGGGATTCTAATCGTTTTTGACGGTAATCTGTTTTGATGAGTCTAATACAAGGTAATCTTAAGGGAAAGTACCCTGGCCATAGACGCATGGTAAGTCAAAAAAGGTTTCCTCATTTGTTGGGATCACGCTGGACAGCCAAGCACCCAAGCTGGGGATGGCGACATTTTCAGGTGGTGAATCGCCGTCATCAAGGACAGTGGATTTTTGCCGAGCTGGTTGCTTGTTGTGATCCAACGGTTCGTTTTTGGGTAAATGCTCAACAACTTAAGGATCGTTCTCTTTGGCGACCAGGGTGGCAGCCGATGACCGAAATTTCTCCTTTTGCTCATCCATCCTAACTTGGCTTAAGCTTTAAAAAGTTTTCTTTAAATTTTACGTTTTTAATCCCAAGACTATGAGCCAGGTTCCCCAAAGTTTAGAAGCCGTGATCGCTGAAGCCCTAACCGCGAGTCAAAGAGCCTTAATCGATGGTCATCGTCGTTTACAAATTGAACTGGTCATTCCGGAAATTGCCCTACAGGCTCAGTCGCTTGCCCTACAATTTACCAGCCTTTTCACGGAGTATGGTTCAGGATTACGAGTCATGTTCCCTGATACTGGAGCCGCCGCCCTTGCCCGCCGAGATTGGGGAGAAACCGCTTTTTTGGTGGCAGATTTAGGCAGTCGCAATACTCCCGTAGAAAAGAAGATTTCTGAGCAGGATCAAGCTTACTTGGTGATTGCGCCCTCGGCTGTGGAAGTGCAAACCGTAGAGAGACTTTGTGAGTTGGCTGGCGATCGCCCGGTAGTCTTGCTGATTCCCCAACTAGAGGATGTGGCGGTGGTGGGGATTGGTTACGCGGCCCGTCAACTGCGAGAACGGTTTCTCAGTACTTTGATGACCAGTTATTATCTTCGTCCATTGGAAGGGCTGGTGGTTTTGCGTTCCTATCCTTCTCTATGGCAGGTTTATCTGGAAGCGGAAAACGAATACCAATTGATTGCCGAAGAAACCCAAAAACCCCTAGGAGAAGCCCTAGAGTTGTTGGTGCTCAAAGCAACTCAGCCGGAGGGGAATGAAACGGGAAATAAACCTAATCCCCCCAAGTCGGGCTTATTTGCCAGTATGGGACGCTTTTTGAGGGCCTTAAACCAGTAGTTTTTACTGTCCGTCAAACGGTTACTGCTGTAAAATCACCCTGGCTAAACCGACTCCTGGATAATAACGATTGAGAATTTGCTGGTAATTGTAACCTTGTTTCGCTAATTCATAGGCTCCCAGTTGGCTCATGCCTCTTCCCTTGTGGACACTAGCCACGATCGCATCGGTGGACGCATAGAGAGATTCCACCACACCGCCTTGATAACTGAGAACTTGGCCCGCCGTATCACTAACCGCCTGCAATCCTGTGTTGTACTCGCTATTCAGTCCTTTATAAACTTGCCAGCGTTGATTGTCCCCTAGATCATACCAATCACTGGCAGGGCGAATCATGTGAACTAGTGCGTAAGAACGAGCCGCGATCGCCTGGGCCTTAAGGGCCTCTGTAGGGGCTGTAGCGTGCATTTCACTTCCTACCACACTGGTCAGATAATGCTCTAAATCAACATAATTAATTGCCAAGAGACTATTGCCCTGGGAAACCAACAAAACCCGTCCGCGATACCAGCGATCGCCGACATAGACAAAACTATTCTGACTGGGGTTCAACCACATCACCCCTGGCATCGTGCGACCATTAATTAACAGGGACGATCCACTCGGAACCACCGTTAAACTCTGATTGGGGGCAACCGTCTCTATAGTTTTACCCGTTCGCTCTTGAAGATAAGCTTGCTGAGACGTGCCAATGACTGTGCTGGCCTCTCCTCGCACTACCCCAACTCGGATTTCCAAGGGCGGTGGCACATAGGCCGCTTGTTTGACTGGAGCCATGCCTGCCTGGTGACGAGAATGGGTTTTGTGATGGTGGCTAGTTAAGGAAGAATGAGCTTGGGGAGAAGTGGCCTTGGTTGATGAAGGCTTGGAGACAGCAGTGGCCGTTGCAGTACTTTTGGGTAAAGGCGGTAGGGGATCGGGAGTTACCTTCGCGGTTTTTGAGCTAGAAGTCTGAGTAACACTATTGACCACCCTGTTTGCTGAAGGGGAGGCATTGGTCTTGGGGGTGAGGGGAATCGGGTTCAACAGAGAAGGCGAATCAGGAACCGGATTAGGCAGTTGGCTAAGGGGGGGGAGAGTTAGGGTTTCAACGGTTGGAGCAGTGGCTTCGGGGTTGGCATGATTGGCTAACCAGTAGGAAAGTGTCAACGGAATTGAGGTTACGGAAAGGAGCGGCACCATCCATAGTCCTAGGGGCTTTAATTGACCCAACCATTGCTTAAGAGAAACTAACTGCGATCGCATCATGAACTGTTTATTGGGTGAACCAGAGGATATTAAGATCCCGACAACGACAAAATAATAAAAATTAAAACTAGATTTTATATACTAAAACGATCTGTCTGGACACTAAACAGACAATTCTCAAGCATTATAACTTTCAGCATTATAGGTTTCCTTGTCAAGAGAGGAAAGCTTTGGGAAAAACAGTCTATGATCTAAGGCATCAGAAACTATATTTAGATAGGCGTTGATCCTAGGTATTGTTTGTAAACGAATTTTTGCTTTATCCATGACTTCTACTTCTCCTCTCCCTCTGCAAGTCCCCTCTTCTCAAACGATTGAACTGGCCCCTAGTTATCGTATTCCTTTGGTGCTCATCGCTTCGGCCATCCCTATACTACTCTTCCAAGCTTGGGTTAGTTTAGCGATCGCGGTTTTTGGTCTTTTTTTAATGATTCAAGCTGTCACCCTACGTTTACAGTTCACCGACACAGCCTTGGATATTACCCGTTCTGGTAAATTAATTAGACGTTTCCCTTACTCAGAGTGGCAAAACTGGCGAATCTATTGGCAACCTGTTCCCATTTTGTTTTATTTTAAGGAAGTTAAGAGTATCCATTTTCTACCGATTCTCTTTGACCCGAAAACGCTCAAAAGTGCTTTGGAAAGTCGTTGTCCTTATCTTCCCTAACGATTTACGTATTGTCTTTTCCCTGTTCTTGAATGACTCCAGAAATTTCCAATCCTCTTCCCCATGACTCAGCCACCAGGGTTGAGCCAGAATCTTTGTCGCCGGAACTCATCCCAGACTCTTCGGAAATGGAGCTTGGGCAAGCCTCTGATCCCTTTGAGCTTGAAACGATACTCCCCACCGCTTCTAGTGGGTTAGATAGCCTCCTAACAGGAACAATAGATTTGCCCTTAGAACAAGAAACACAAGCACTAGATCAACCAGAGATTGAGGCAGTAGCAGCGTCCCTATCCCCCCTCGATTTGTCACCTGCTTCTGATTCATCCGCCGCCATCCTTAGCCTGGAAGAGACAAAACAGCAATTAACCGCAGAAATTCTGGCTCTGCAAACCCAGAAAGCAACTTTGCTGTCAGAACAGTTAAATACTGTACAAGCGGCGATGGAAAAACTGGTTACAGAAAATATCCGTAGTTTGGAACAGCGTAAACAGTCCCTAGAAGTGGAAATCGAGCGTTTAGAACGGCGACAAGAGAGAATTCAGCAGGAAATGCGGACAACTTTTGCTGGAGTATCCCAGGAATTAGCAATCCGAGTACAGGGGTTTAAAGATTATTTGGTGGGGAGCCTTCAGGATTTGGTGATGGCTGCGGAAGAATTGGAGTTGACGAATTCCGAGCCTTGGACTGTGGCGGCGGCTTCCCCTGAACCAATACTTAATCAGGCTGACAACAATCCTAGGGTGACGTTTGCCGAACAAAGTTTTGAAGAACAACGTCGCCAAATTCAACGGCTATTAGAACAATATCGGACTCGTCCTGATTACTATGGCCCTCCTTGGCAATTACGCCGTACTTTTGAGCCAGTGCATCTAGAGCGGGTGCAGTCCTGGTTTTTTTCCCAAGGCGGTCGCGGAGTGATTAAGAGTATGGGTAGTCGTTTACAAAATATTCTTATGGGTTCGGCGGTGATTTCAGTACTGGCTAATCTTTATGGAGGAAAAGAAGGGCTTTCGCCTCGCAGTCGAGCTTTGATTTTGGCCAATAGTCCCGAACGCTTAGGAGAATGGCGTAGAGGGTTACAGGATTGCTTAGGAATTTCCCGCACTGACTTTGGGCCGGAGCGAGGCATTGTTTTATTTGAATCTCCTGATGCCCTAATCCAAAAAGCGGAACGTTTAGTAGAAGAGCGTTTGCTTCCTCTGGTGCTGATTGATGATACTCAGGAACAGGTGGATTTAGCCCTCTTACAGTTTCCCCTTTGGTTAGCCTTTGCCCCCGATTCGTCCCAACCTGCTTCCAATTATTTTTATTAATTTTCTCTGACCCACTCAAATCTGCTATGACGACTTCCCTGACCATTGCTGGCTTACTTATTCTGTTAGCCTACCTTTTGGGTTCTATTCCCACTGGCTATTGGGCTGGTAAATGGCTCAAAGGCATTGATATTCGCCAAGAAGGTTCAGGTTCCACTGGTGCGACCAATGTGCTACGTACCCTCGGTAAGTCGGCGGCGATCGCGGTTTTAGGGATTGATATTGCTAAGGGAATGGTGGCAGTGGGCTTGGTACAAGGTTTTTATCAGTGGATTTCCCCCGATCTTCTGCCAGAGCAATGGCAATACTGGTTAATAATCTTGACGGCAACGGCAGCCGTATTAGGTCACAGTAAGTCTATTTTGCTGAACTTCACCGGCGGAAAATCCGTCGCCACCAGTTTAGGGGTCTTATTGGTGATGAATCCTTTAATCGCCTTAGGAACATTTGGGAGTTTTCTGTTAATGTTAGCTATCTCTCGCATTGTTTCTCTCAGTTCTATCACTGGCGCGATCGCTGTTAACCTGTTGATGATTGGCTTTAGTCAGCCGCTCCCCTATTTATTGTTTTCCGGTGTCGTTGGCTTGTATGTGATCGTCCGCCATCGAAGTAATATTGAACGTTTATTCGCCGGAACCGAACCTAAATTGGGGCAGAAATTCCAAGAGGAATAGTTTCCTTCGTTTTTTTATCAGCTATTGATTAATCTATAAGTTCAGCAATATGCAAAAAATAATATGGCTGATATAAGGCGTTGATAATCGTACTAATTTTTCAAGTCATTAAACCATTATTAATTTTATAAAAAGATGGCTTTTTTTTCAAGCTTAACGACAATTATTATCCTTGTTATTGTTCCAGCTTACTGTTATTACCGAATTCAAAAAAACAAGTACATGGCATTACTTAATCCTAGCTTACACCTCGTGATTTGGGGATATGTTTATTTGAGTTTTCCGGTACTTTTTATGCGTGATTATTATTTACATAAAATATTTAAATTTTCCGACCAAATTTACAGCAGCACAGATGTTTTGTGTAACTGGTATGTTTTTGTTTTTTTGATCTATTATATTCTTTCCAAAGATCAAAAGATAGAAAGTGCCGAATATAGACCTAAGATTACTACTTACACTATAGCAACTTTCTTTGTTGGATTGACAACCCTAATATTCATTTTTTTGTTGTTTAAATTCGGTGGGACTCTTTTAGGGATGAAAGACAGAGGTGATGCTTTAAGGTATTTTGGAGAAAATATATATTTTAACTTTAAATACCCTATATTTCTAAATATTTTTATTGCTTCAGTTGCAGTTATGGTTTGGAGATCTCGTTCTTTTTACTCCTACTTGTTAATTCCTCTTGCGATATCTTTAGATTTACTTGCAAAAGGTAGAATGATGGCTTGGACATATTTGTTTTTTGCTTATATAAATTATGTTGCAATTTCTAAAAAGACAGCTTTTAAGATTGCAATTCCTATTTTTCTCTTATTAGTTTCTACTGTGTTTTTTAGAATAGAAGAAGATCATACGAAAAAAGTAAAAGATATATTAACGATCTTAACAACGATTTTTAGCGATCCGATTAATAATCGATTCACTGTCCCGTTGTATTACAAAAATTATGTGGGAGAAGGGAACTTGGGAGAATATCTTCTTTTTTCTTTGTTTCAATTTCTGCCAAATAGCATCACTCTTCCACTATTTGGCTATTCTAGTATTATACAAACTTCAATAACATATGTTGTTGACCAAGACTATCGTGGAAAAATCGGTTACAGTCTCTCTTCCAATATTGTTGGAGAAGCATTATATTATGGAGGAATAGACTTTGCAATTATTAGTCCTTTGTTAATTGGATTTCTTATCTACAGCTTATACACATTCAAGGTTTTCAAAACATTTCCTGGATTTATATTTTTTTGTTTTGTTTTATCAGGATTAAGGGGGGTTATGAGAGGAACATTTTATAACTCTTTTCTGCCTTCCATCTGGTTGATGGTTAGCTATCTTGTTTGGTTAACTGTTCTAGAATGGGGTCGAGTTGTTTTTATTTCTAAGCGGATTAGTGATTGACTTGTTGTTGAAAAATTGATAGCTCATGGCAGTAATTTCGGGACTAATATTGCTTTGAATCAAACAATTTACGGTACATTATGACTTATTGCTTTTGATGAAAACCTTTCCTGATTTCATCAGCGACACCCATTTCAGCAGAGATCGTCCGTCATCGGAGTAATATTGATTGAACGTTTATTAGCCGGAACCGAACCTAAATTGGGGCAGAAATTCCAAGAAGAATCACTTTTTACTTATTCCAAGTAATTGTCTAGGAAATATGCTGTTCCACTTTGCTTAATTTTATGTTTTTAAAATGGAACCTTAAAAAGAACATTACTGTCATAACCAACCAAGATAATTAGTACTGAAACTGAAAATAGCAGGAGAGAAACGAGGGTAATAAATAGCTTATGATCTCTCTCTGGGATGATTTCAATCGTAATTAAAAGACAAGAGCTGAGAATAAAAATATCTGAAATAAAATTAAATCGAGAAGAAAGCCAAAATAAGCGACTTTCTTCTAACAAAAGATAAAAGAAAGTAATAACAATCGTAAAAAGATAATACATCCAATATTGGCTCTTCCAGAATAATCCTTTTTTCCAAATATTGATACCCACAAAATAAGCAATCATCACCTTGCTAAAAGTTCCTATTGTTTGATCTCGCCATCCAGACTGATTTGCCAACTGAGTATAGTAGTTATGTTTGGTGACATAAACTGAATGTTCACCTGTTAAACTAGTGATTGCGGAAGTTCCAAGATTGGTATTTATTGCCAACATAATCAAAACGGCATAGCCCCCCACAATGACAAAGGCTTTTGTATATTTTCCATGAAATAATGTACTAACAAAAAGAGGGATATAGGCAAAGGAACTAGAATGAAAGAGAAAGGAGAACCCAAAGAAAACCCAACTCCAAATTTTCTTGTCCCGAAAAAGAAAGCCCAAAGCAACAAACACTAAACTAGTTGATAATAACTGTCTTAATAGATACGTTCCCATTTCTCCCGTTGCAGAAAATAGACCAAATAGAAAACTAATTGCGATCGCCTTCTCTGTGGGTAGAAAGGATTCAAAGAGAAATTTAACCGCTAATAAAAAGCCAATAATTTCCAACCCATGTACAATAAACAATGGAAAATTAATAGACTTAAAAAAATATAAAAGGCTGACAAAAGCACCTTCTTGTTCCATCACTGGATCGAAGCTGAATCCATTGGCTATGTCGTAAATTTTCTCATAATTCTTAATATCAAAAGAAGCAGTGGAGGATAGTGAAAATTTAATTGCAGCCAAGGGATAGATAAAAATCAGAAGTAGTTTTATTGGACTAAATATATAGATTAAACATAAAATTAGATAGGAAAATTCTAGGAAAATAAAGATGATTTCTGATAAGTGATTATAATGGGACATAGGTTTATGCAAGAGCCATTATCAAGGAGTTTAAAGGAAGTTTTCTAATTCAGAATTCTTTTTTTTAATTTTATAATAATCTTTATTTTGGGAAAAAATATCACTAAAAACACATTTATATAAATCTGCTTGTTTGGATAATTTAAAAGCTTCAATCAGTTCTAAATGGATAGATGATGACAACAGAGATTTTTTATTGCTAGTGACAATTTCTAGAATTCCAGTCACAAAGTCATCAATTTTAAAAGGTTCTGCTAAATAACCATTTTTCTGATGCTGAATTAGATCGGGCATTCCTCCTATATTAAAGGCAACACAGGGCGTTGCACAGGTTAGGGCTTCTAGAAGAGTATTAGGTAAATTATCCTCTAAGGAAGGGGCCAAAAAGACATCAGCAGCAGAGTATACAAGGCGAAGGGATAAGTGATCATTCAATTGCCCAAGATACTGAGTTGGTAAGCCAAAATCTGGCGCGTTTTCTGGTTCACTGGCTCCAAAAATAAGGATCTGTAATTTATCTTGCCATTCTGTTTGGCTAAGTTTGGCTAAGGCTTCCTGTAGGAGCGAAAATCCTTTCCGTCGATCGCTGGTAGCTTGCATGGCCCCAAACAGAATAATGATTTTATCTGAGGGTAATCCTAATAGATCTTTGGCGATCGCCTGATCAACCGGGTGATATTGCTTCGGATCCAGACCGTTAGGAATAATTTTGAGCGGATAATTTTGTAGTAGTGGACTTTTCTGAACACAATCTGCTAACCAATGACTGAGGGCAACCACCGTTAGATCTAGATCTTTCCAGCCCTTAGCCTTCCGTTGCCAAATCCAATGGGACAGATCTTTTTGGGTTTGACTACCAAGTTGGGGACATTGACCGCAGCCTCTTTGATAGCGATCACAGCCATTGGTATAGTGACAACCGCCGGTCAGGGCCCATTGATCGTGCAATGTCCAGACAATGGGTTTGTGAAACTGGGCTAAACTTTCGATCTGCATAAAGCCCGCCTGAGTCCAATGAACATTGATAACGTCGGGGTTGAGATCTCGAATTTTCTTTGCTAGGCGATCAGGAAGCCACTGAGGCGAAAAATAAGTCTCTTCTCGTTGGGGATAAAACTTAAGGGGAAACTGATCAATTCTGGCCCTAGTCTGGGTGATCGCCATTTCTAGGGGAGTAGTCGGGGACAATACAGAGGGATCATCAGCAGACTTTTTATTAACGAGAATTTGAGCATCGATCCCTGCCTGTCGCAGCCCTTGGTAGAGTCGATAGGCTGCCCGTCCTGCCCCTTGTCCAATATCGTAAGTACTGAGTAGCAATACTTTCATGCAGTTTTATTATCTAGGAATTGCCCAGCCATTTTTCTAAAAATCCCCCTTTTTAAAGCAACTTGAGACAAGGATCAAAAGGGAGAGGTAAATAGGAAGCGAGAGAAATGTTAGGTGGTTGGTACGATCTGAACCTTGATTTTAACCTGTTCCTGAGTGTCGGGAAGGTTGACCTTCAGCCCCAACGCATCAAAGTTGTTATAGGGTTGGCCATCAATTTCCACGGTGGCAATTTTGATACTACCAGGGGGTAAAATATCGGGCGAGACCCGTAGGATTTTGTCAGGGAAACTCACAGGATAGGGTTTGAAATAGAGGTCTAGGGGCTGTTTGGTGATCAGTAGATTGATATAAACGGCAGATAGGTAGCAGAGTTCGGTGGAGTGGTAACCCGACATGGAGTGGGAGCCTTTATAACGCTCTGTTCCCATTAAAAAGGGAATCCCGTTAGAGAGAACGTTAAAGTAAACGGCTCCATCATCGTGGTCAAGGAAAAAGGCATTGTAAAAAGCGGCCACTTCGCGTGCGTGCTTAAGATATTCTTCTTTATCCAACAGACCATAGAGAATGAGATAGGCCAAAATAGCTTGTTCTTGTTGCCACCAGGCTTTGCGATCATGCCAGACAAAACTATAAAAGTCTTCGCCAGGTTGCTTTGTCCGTTCTACTACATCATACCAGCCTCCCCGTTGGCGATCGCTACCCGCTTCCGGCATTAGACTCGCAATTTTTTCAGCCAGGGCCAGGTAAGCATCCTTCGGTTTGAGACTTTGCATCCGCATTAGATTCCAGGCAATTTTCAGGTTATGCCCCACTACCGCCCGATTTTGTTGCCACCCCCAGGATTGATCTTTGCTCCAATCTTCTAGAAATTTCTCCTGAACAAAAGGACTATTTTCATAATCAGGAAAATACCGCTCAATAGTATCAAAGGTATATTCCAGCATATCGGCATATTCCTGATGGCCTGTTCCTAGATAAAGATTAATTAAATAGGCCGGAGCATGATCGCCAACGGAGTTCCAGTTTTTTCTAGCCTGATTACGACCGAGGGACTCCGCTCTAGCATCTAAGGTCAGGGGATCAATATGGGAGAAATAGCCCTCTTTTTCTTTGTCCAGATAAAACTTATTGAACAGATCGATGGTCATCTCCGCATCCTTCAAAATACGAGGATCACCTGTGATTCGATAGGTTTGAGTGGGCCCCGCTAGAGCATAAATTTGTTCATAAGCAGGAATACAATCATAGTCATCACTAAATTCTGAAACCAGCAGTTTTTGTTCACGGTTTCCTGTCACCTTAATCCCGTGATACCAATAGATCAAATCTTCATCGGGGTCATAAAAACGCATATGCTCCCGTAAATATTCTGTACCTTTTTCTGCTCCTTCTAGAAAACGATCTTCTCCTGTTAACAAATAGGCCGAGGCAAAACCATAGACTAAACGGGAAATCGTGTCTGTTTCCTGCAAATAATCATCTTTCTGCTTGGCTCCCGTCAGCTTCAACATTGTACGGTACTGGTTGTAGTCAACCGGATGATCGGGATAACCAAATTGCCATTCTAGATAGCGATCAGCAATGGATCGCACTTGTTTAATCCACCAATCTGGTTCTTCATGGCGATATTTATCAGGGGAATCCCCTGGAAAAACGAGGGATTTAACTTCAAATTTATGATCATTTCCCTTAGGATAAAAAACACCATAGGCAAAAACGTGTTGATTGGGTTTTAATAATTCATTTAATTGTCCTGTGGCATCAATGTAACCTTCTTCTAGGTTTTGGCTAATGCGTCCATAGACAGTGGGACTTAGGTAGGCATTATAATCTCGACCTTCAGCCGTTCTGATACCAAAACTTTTATCGCTGCGGTTAAAATGGGTGACGTACCCGGCAATGAGATCAGAGAAGGAAAAAGGAATCTGACTAGGCATAGATTTTACGGTTGAAAAAAGAACAGATACAAAAGATGTGATTTAAGGCTAGGGGCCATAAAGCTGAATAGATTATCAAAGTTGATTCCTCTATCTTGCTCACTTAGATGTTGACAATTATTACCATACTTAAATATTGTTAGGATTTTTCGATTTCTTCAATAAACACTTTCATAAATTGATCCACCATGCCAGGATGTTTCCCGGTAATGAGATTGCCATCGATCACTAAATCGGCTGTCACGTCTTGATCATAGATAATTTCTGCGCCAGCATTTTCCACATCACAGATAATATTATGGGCACAGGTAACTTTTCGTCCTTTGAGAAGATCGGTATCGGCACATAATAGCCATAGACTATGACAAATTGTCCCCAGTTTTACCTGCTTAGAAGCCATGACTTTTCGTAAAAAGACGACGGCTGGTGCTTGGTTTTTCTGTCCTTTTTTTACGTTAACTTGGTATCGTAAGCGATCCATTGCGTAAGCACCAATACAAATGATGCCTTTATAATCTTCTGGGTCAATATTATTTACTTCGGTTGAGACGGTGACATGGTATTCAATCTGATCATTTTCAGGATTAGAGCCAAAACGTAAAGATTGATTTCCCCATAGGTAAGAAATATACTCCACCTCATAACCTTTTTCAGGAAAATACTCATTGAAACGGCGAAATTCCGTTGCATCAAAATGTTCTTCAATGAGGACTCCGATTTTGGGGCGTGACTCAGTTGTCATGGTTTATTCCTAGTTTACTCAATGGGCAAGAATCGATTAAAAATATGCGGTAATATTCCCTTGACGTTGGATAGGACGCGGATAAGAATTGGCAAGTTCTGACTGCTTGCGGAAATTTTATCTCTTGCGATCGCCAGCAAGGGAACAGGTTGATTGATTAACCTCAATTCTGTCGGTCTTTCTTGCTTTTTGTATTAAATTTTAAATTTTCTTTACAATGACTAGGTAATTG
Source organism: Snowella sp. (assembly GCA_035285405.1). Classification (GTDB taxonomy): domain Bacteria; phylum Cyanobacteriota; class Cyanobacteriia; order Cyanobacteriales; family Microcystaceae; genus Woronichinia. The sequence goes on from JAYKJI010000212.1 coordinate 14,196, forward strand.
ACTTCGCGGTTTAGGATAAAAGTATTGCTGTTATGGGGGCATTTCATCAGTACAAAAGCCTGAGATGAAACCATGAAGCATTCTTCCTTAATAGAGCTTCGGTAATCCTGACTAGCGCGATCGCCCCTCTTTTCGTTATAAAACGAGATAGGTCTCTCATCTGTATTTGGAGAAAATCTTTATGAGCAATACCAGTAACTTCCGTCAGGCCATGCAGGAAGCTCGCTCCCAGTCCCTCATTGGCCCCAACGTCATTCCCAAAGCACTTCCCTACCTTGGTGGAGCCTTAATGCTAACGGCGGTGGGAACCTATGGTGGCTTAGGCATGATGCAGACCAATCCGGCTCTCTTTATGCCCACTTTTTGGGGCGCGATGATTACGTCTCTCATCCTCTTCTTTGTTGCCCGCAATGTTGCGGAAAATGGCAATAATGGGGTGGCTTTACCCCTGTTAGCGTTATACAGTCTATTGTCAGGCTATACCCTGAGTGGAATTGTCGCTCTAGCTCTTGGAACCACTGGAGTCGGACTACAAGGGGTGGGGATCGCGGCCTTAGGTTGTGGGATCACCTTTGTCATTGCCCGTAGTGTGGGTTCTAATCTCTCGGATAAAGATGGACTCGCTCTGACCCAAACGGTTCAACTGGGCATTATGGCTCTGGTTGTGGTGGTTTTTCTTCAAGTCATTCTTTCCTTTTTCCACGTTTATACCCCCAGTTGGTTGGAAATTGGTATTTCTGGGATTGGGGTTTTTCTGTTTGCCGGGGCTTCGGTGGTCGATTTTTATATTCTGCCCCGCACTTACTCTGACAATCAATATCTTTCCGCCGCCCTCTCGATGTATTTAACCTACATCAATCTATTCGTTTTCATTTTGCGTCTCTTAATCTCCCTCAATGGTCGAGACTAAGACTGACAAGACTTGATCAAGCCAGATTGAGCTTGAAGCATTTTCCCTCACCAGTGGGCGTGGGGGAGTTTTTTTTGAGTTTGATTCAGAATTTAAGGGGAATCTAAGGAGAGCGATCGCCGCCAAACCGCCAAGATTGTCCAGACGACCCAGATATAGATAAACTTTTAAAGCAGAGACGCATCAGCAACAAGTAAAATATTACTAACTCGACTATGGCATATTATTGGTTTAAAGCCCTTCACCTCATCGGCATTGTGGTTTGGTTTGCCGGATTATTTTATTTAGTACGGCTCTTTGTCTATCATGCCGAAGCCAGCGAACAGCCGGAACCCGCCCAAACCATTCTCAAAAAACAATATGAGTTAATGGAAAAACGCCTTTACAACATCATTACGACCCCTGGCATGGCAGTAACAGTGGCGATGGCCCTAGGACTGATCTATACAGAACCAGGTATTTTGAAATCTGGCTGGCTACATATCAAACTCAGCTTTGTCGCCTTGCTACTGATTTATCATTTTTACTGTGGTCGTATTATGAGACAGTTGGCCAAGGGGGAATGTCAATGGACAGGCCAACAATTTCGGGCCTTAAATGAAGCTCCTACCATTCTCTTGGTGGTCATTGTTCTTTTAGCTGTTTTTAAGAATAATCTGCCCCTAGATGCAACCACCTGGTTAATTGTCGCCTTAGTCATTTCCATGGCTGCTTCAATCCAACTCTATGCCAAAAAACGTCGTCGAGATCAGGAAAAGTTAGAACAAAGTTTATCCGTCCAAGAAGAATATTAGGAAAGGATAACGTTTTGTCTAATTTCAAGTCCTCTTCCCATGCTTCTTTAGACCTTGAGTGGCAAGCTTTACAGTGGGGCGTTATCTTACTCCCCCTCAATCCGATTTTGTCTTTATTGGGCTTTCTGTTCGCGCTCTTTAGCACTTGGAAGTCTCAATTTCGCTCGATTATTCACTCTCCCTGGGGCCAAGCCTGGGGAATATTGACTCTATGGCTATTATTGACGACGCTACTGGCTCAGTATAAAGGAGAAGCCTTACTCGGATTAGCCAATTTTGTTCCCTATTTTGGGGTATTTCTTGCCTATCGCTTAATTTTGCAGGATTTTACCCGTTTACGAAGATTAGCCTGGTATCTGGTTTTGCCGTCTTTTCTTTTAATTATCTTGGGATTTGGGCAATTGTATGGGGGTTGGGCCACCCCAGGCTGGCTAGGGGGACTGGGAACTAATTTAATCCCCTATGGCCGACCAGAGGGACGAATCTCATCCTTATTGATGTATGCCAATATTTTTTCAGCCTATCTTTTGATGGTCTTACCTCTAAATGTCGGTTTAGGCATTGAGGGTTTTCGCCAATGGCAACGAGATAAGAGCCAGCGTGCCTTTTTTCTCTGGGTGGCTTTGGGCTTTTTGGCAATTTTAAATCTTAGTTCTACTTTTCTGACAGACTCTCGCAGTGCCTGGGGAATTAGTTTTGTTGTGGCCCTGGCTTTTGCCTTTTATCTGACCTGGTATTGGTTAATTGGTCTAGGTTTCGGGATGGCGGCGAGCGTGATGTGGGCCTCCTGGGGCCCCTTCGGCAAAGAGCCTCTTCGTCAAATTGTACCGAGTTATCTTTGGGCGAGACTTTCAGACGAACTCTATCCCGATCGCTATAAGACAGCATTTCGGAGTACCCAGTGGGATTTTGCCTGGGGAATGATGCAGGATCGGCCTATCTTTGGTTGGGGATTACGTAACTTTACGCCCCTCTATCAAGCCAAAATGAATGTTTGGTTGGGCCATCCCCATAATTTACCGCTTATGCTGCTGGGAGAAATTGGCATTCCAGGTACGCTTTTATTTCTGGGAATTGTGGGTATGGGACTATATCAAGCCACCCGTTTGCTATGGGCCCTAGGAAAACCTAAAGGATCAAGGCAGCGACAAAGCCAACATCTTTTACTGATGTCCTACCTGTTATCCTTTGCCAGTGTGATAGGCTACAACCTCTTAGATGTCACCATTTTTGATATTCGGGTTAACCTGATGGGCTGGATTATTCTGGCGGCGATCGCTGGTGTTAGCCAACGATATCAACGACTCTGGCAATCAAGCCGATTCCGGTTTCGGTAAGGAGGAAGGATGAAGCAAAAGCTCGGCGGTAGAACGTTTTTCCACCATTTCGCGGGTAATCATGCAATTCTTGAGATCTTTGCGGGAGGGGAGTTCGTACATGACATCCAGCATCAACTCTTCCACAATGCCGCGTAGGGCCCTCGCTCCCGTTTTACGTCGATAGGCTTCCTTGGCGATCGCCTGAATGGCATCTACTTTAAACTCCAGTTTGACGCTATCCATGTGGAGTAGTTTTTGGTATTGCTTAACAATGGCATTGCGGGGTTGGGTCAAAATAGCAATCAGGGCATTTTCATCTAAGGGTTCCAGGGATGCCAAGACTGGGATTCGTCCCACAAATTCGGGAATCATACCAAAACGTACTAAATCATCCGGTTCAACCTGGCGTAACAGATCGGCGGCCCGTTTTTCTTTACTTTGGGCATCAACCCCTGGCCGGACAAAGCCCATTGATTTTTTACCTAAGCGTTGGTCAACGACCTTTTCCAAACCAACAAAGGCCCCGCCACAGATAAAGAGAATATTACTCGTATCAATCTGAATACAATCTTGATAGGGATGTTTTCTACCACCCTGGGGAGGTACATTGGCGATCGTCCCTTCCAACATTTTTAAGAGAGCTTGCTGCACGCCTTCACCGGAAACATCACGGGTAATGGAAGGATTTTCACTCTTGCGGGCGATTTTATCAATTTCATCAATGTAAATAATGCCCCGTTGAGCCTCTTCCACATCCAGGTCGGCCACTTGTAAAAGCCGCAGCAAAATGTTCTCCACATCCTCTCCCACATAGCCGGCTTCGGTCAGGGTAGTGGCATCGGCCACCGCAAAAGGAACATCCAGAATTTTAGCTAGGGTTTGGGCTAACAGAGTTTTTCCCGATCCCGTTGGCCCTACTAGGAGAATATTGGATTTTTGGAGTTCAATATTGTCTTCCTTGCCATCCTCTGGATTTCCTTGAACAAGGCTCAAACGTTTGTAGTGGTTATAAACAGCTACTGATAAAACCTTCTTGGCATCTTCTTGTCCAATGACATACTCATCCAAGTATTGCTTAATTTCCGTCGGTTTGGGTAATTTTCCGAGGGTTAGGCGATCGCCATTGGCCTTACGTTTCTGCTCTGAATTACGGGAGGGAGAATGGGCTGCATTGGGGGCTTGAGCTTCCAGCAATTCCTCATCCAAAATCTCGTTACATAGCTCAACGCACTCATCACAAATATAAACCCCTGGCCCAGCGATTAACTTGCGTACCTGTTCTTGAGATTTACCACAAAACGAGCATTTGAGGTGAGAGTCATATTTAGACATATTACTAACTAAGAGAGGTAACAGGGACAGTGGGATCAGGGAGATGGGGACGGAAAATGACACGATCAATCAGCCCATACTCCTGGGCCTCCTGAGCCGACATAAAAAAGTCGCGTTCCGTATCTTCCATAATGCGATCCATCGGTTGCCCTGTATGTTCGGCTAACATGGTATTGAGACGTTCCTTGATATAAAGGATTTCTCTTGCCTGAATTTCGATCTCAACCGCTTGACCTTGAGCACCTCCTAGCGGCTGGTGAATCATAATGCGTGAACTGGGTAGAGCCATTCTTTTGCCTTTTGTACCACCCGACAAGAGAAAAGCTCCCATGCTGGCCGCTAATCCAAAGCAAATGGTGACCACATCGGGGCGGATCTGCTGCATGGTGTCGTAAATCGCTAATCCAGCGTAAACTGAACCACCAGGAGAATTAATATAAATCTGAATATCTTTTTCGGGATCTTCTGCATCTAAAAAGAGCAGTTGGGCCACAATGGAATCGGCTACCTGATCATCGACTGGGGTTCCCAGGAAAATAATTCTTTCTCTAAGTAAGCGTGAATAAATATCAAAGGCTCTTTCTCCTAGCCCTGATTGTTCCACCACCATCGGGACGACATTCTGCACTTGGGGATGACGATAGCTCTGGATGGGGTATTGGGGCGATCGCGATTGAACCATAGAAGAAGAGAGGTAGGGTTAATTAATCAAAAATAATGAACTGGAGCCTAAGCGAATTTAAGGGAAGGAGAAATCGCTAAGATTATGACACCATTTTAAGATTCCCCCCTTATTATGCCCTAGTTAAGCAGAAATGGGGGGGGATTTTGGAGAGAGAAACAACGCTTAAGCTAGGGATTTATTCCGGCTGCGCTGCACTTTCCTCAAGCACTTCACTGACTTCTGCTTCTATAAGCACTTCACTGACTTCTGCTTCTATTGCTTCAACCACTTCACTGACCTCGGCCTCTAGAACGTCTTCCTCGTCCGGTGGATTCAGCGTTCCTTTGGGAACCCGTTCAATGTGAATTTGACTCCGTAACAGTTCCAGTACTTTCTTGCTGGTCAGTTCTTCCGTAACAACTTCTGTCAACTTTTCTTGGTTAATGGTTTGTCCGGCTAGTTGAGTCCGAATCTCATTGATTCTGGCCGTTAGTGCTTCTGCCTCCGGTTTGAGATCTTCAATTTTGGCAATTTCTTGCACAATCAGAGCTTGTTTTAACCGTTCTACCGCTTCAGGGCGAGCATTTTCTCGAAGCGCAGCAAGATGTTCTGATCCGAACAACTGGCGAATATCTAACCCCATTTGTTCCATCTGAAGGGCGGTCTGTTGAAGAACCCTGGTAATCTCCTCTTGAACCAATGTGTCTGGCAAATCGATTTCACCGACTGTCAGTAAGGCTTCTAAGATGGCATTATCAATACTGTTGTTGGTTTGCTCCTCTGCTTCTTCTTGATATTGTTTCTCCAGAGATTCCCTGAGTTCGGCCAAGGTAGCATATTCACTCACCTCACCGGCAAAGTCATCATCTAGTTCGGGTAATTCTTTGGCTTTAAGTTCCTTGAGCGTGATATTAAAGATAACAGATTCACCTGCGACCGTCTCCAAAGGATAATCGTTGGGAAATATAACGGTAATGTCCTTGTTTTCATCTAAGGCAGTACCCACAATTCCCTCTACCATGCCTTCTACAAAACGACCTTCCTCTAGATCAATTTTAAAGTCGGTTCCTTTGATATCCGCGATCGCCTCTCCCTTGCTGCCATCTTCTGAGAGAGCATAGGCTTGATAATCGACGATGGCTACATCGCCCATTTGGGCTGGACGATCTTCAATGGGGACTAAATCTGCCTGTTGTTCTCGTCGTTGTTGGAGCCAATCCTCAACCGATTGGGGATCATAGAGGGTTTCTTCCGCCTTGACCGACAGCGCTTTGTAGTCACCGAGGATAACACTGGGGGCAACATCTACCGCCGCTTGAAAGCTGAGGGGAACCCCCGGAATAAATTTCTCCACTAACTCATCAAAGCTAGACCGTAAATTGTAATTGCCTAGAGCCTTAATCTCTTCCTGTTCCAAGGCCTGTTTGAAACTATCTTGGATTAATTCTTCCAGGGCGGTGGCCTTGATATAGCTGGCTCCTAGCCGTTGTAGGAGAACTTGACGCGGCACTTTCCCTTTCCGAAACCCAGGAATATTTACGGTGCGGGCGAGGTTCTTGACAACTTTTTCGTAGGTTGCCTGAGATTTTTCAGCCGGGATCTCAATTTCTAAACCGATTTGACTGTCAGGGAGTTTTTCCTGGGTGACTTTCATTGATGTCTGAATCTTACTTACTAAACGTTAAACGATAAAAGCCCTTGGGCAGTTTGATTTCCAGATTTTTACTTGTCTAACTGGCTGCTCATGGTATGCTTGGAAGAGCGATAGGGTATCAACCCTACTGGCGTGATTGTCCAAAACTGCTGAGAACGGAAACAATTTTCCCAATCAGCCTTTCTGATGATATTACATTAGAGGACAGTCGGAGTCGGAAATTTCGGTTTCTGAATCAAAGTCTCAACAATTAGATTGTACTCTATCAGTCGAGGCAGAGGTCGCGCAATAGAATGTCTCATTAAAATCAATCTTAATCCCTGAACTGCTTTGTTTCCTTGATGTAGATACCCTCCGTTTTTGTCGGCCGATGCTTTTAGATAATATAGTTACTACCCTTTTTCCCCTATCGTCTTGAAGCTTAGGGCGATTCGGCTCTGCCCTTAATAAAATAAATAGATCAGTCTTCTACACCAGCTACACTAGAATTAAATCTTAATCTCTAACTTTTACGGTTACTTGAGCATCTTCTAATTTAATTCCCTTATCCGTAGAATTTAATTGCGCCTTAGTCTTTGCTATCGTAATTTTCTTATCTTTAAATTAAACGCTTTATCTATCATTCAGTATTCAGGAGGTATAAAAATTTGTCTAGAGCAGTACGAGTCGCTATTCTGGGTGCGACAGGAGCCGTTGGCACTGAACTATTGGAACTGCTTGAGAGTCGTCAATTTCCAGTCAGTAAGCTGACCTTGCTGGCCTCTCCTCGTTCGGAGGGGAAAAGGATGATGTTTCGAGGGGAATCTTTAGTAGTAGAGGCCGTTAACGAAAACTCGTTTAAAGAAGTTGATCTGGTTTTAGCCTCCGCCGGCGGTTCAAGCTCTAAAGCCTGGGCTGAAACCATTGTGAAATCTGGAGCGGTGATGATTGACAACTCCAGTGCTTTTCGTATGTCGCCGACAGTGCCGTTGGTGGTTCCCGAAATTAACCCCGAAGCTGCCGAAAAACATCAGGGGATTATTGCCAACCCCAACTGTACAACGATTTTATTGGGCGTTGCGGTCTATCCATTGCATCTTGTCCAACCCATTAAGCGCATGGTGATTGCTACCTATCAGTCCGCTAGTGGAGCCGGAGCCAGGGCCATGGAAGAGGTTAAACAGCAAACCCAGGCGATTTTAGCGGGGGAACAGCCCAAGGCGGAAATCTTGCCCTATCCCTTAGCCTTCAATCTTTTTCCCCATAACTCACCCTTAACGGACTCTGGTTATTGTGAGGAGGAGATGAAGATGATTAATGAGACTCGCAAAATTTTCGATGATCCTCAGATCCAAATTACGGCGACCTGTGTGCGAGTGCCGGTGCTTCGAGCCCATTCGGAGGCGGTTAACCTGGAATTTGAACATCCTTTTATGGTGGCCAAGGCCAGGGAAATTATATCCCAAGCACCTGGGGTTAAACTTTTAGAGGATTGGCAAGCTAATTATTTCCCCATGCCCATTGATGCGACAGGGAAGGATGACGTTTTGGTGGGGCGGATTCGTCAGGATCTTTCCCATGCCCAGGGGTTAGAACTCTGGCTCTGTGGGGATCAGATTCGTAAAGGAGCAGCTCTGAACGCGATTCAAATTGCCGAATTATTGGTTAAAAAAGATCTCTTACGCCCGACGTTGGCGATCGCCTAAGTTAGTTTTCCGAATCCTGAACTATTCACTCTCAATTATTGACCCATTTATGAGTTTTCCTCCCTTTGGACGAGTAATCACCGCCATGGTTACTCCCTTTGATGAAGCCGATCACGTCAATTATGCGATCGCCGAAAAGTTGGCTGATCACTTGATCACTCATGGGAGTGATGCGCTGGTGGTCTGTGGTACGACAGGGGAATCGCCCACCCTTTCCTGGGAGGAAGAGCATCAGTTATTTGAGGTGGTGAAAAATACGGTCGGTAATCGCGGCAAGGTTTTGGTGGGAACAGGGTCGAATTGTACCCAAGAAGCGATCTCCGCTACCCAAAAAGCAGCTAAACTTAACGTAGATGGTTCTTTGCAGGTAGTTCCTTACTATAATAAGCCGCCCCAGGAAGGGCTCTATCGACACTTTGAGGCGATCGCCCAGGGCTGTCCCGAACTACCAATGATGCTCTATAACATTCCAGGGCGCACGGGACAAATGCTTTTACCTGAAACCGTTGCCCAACTAGCTCAGATTGAAAACATTGTGGCAATCAAAGAAGCTAGTGGCAGTCTCGATCAAGCCGCCCAAATTCGTTCCCTGACCCCCCCTGAATTTGCTATTTATGCAGGAGATGATGTTTTGACCCTGCCCCTATTAGCAACGGGTGGTGCCGGCGTGGTTAGCGTCGCTAGCCATCTGGTGGGTGAACAATTGCAAATTATGATTCAGTCTTTTCTGGACGGTCAGATTACCCAGGCAATGGATCGGCATTTAAAACTTCTGCCCTTGTTTAAAGTGCTTTTCTGCACCACGAATCCGATCCCCATTAAAGCGGCCCTAAAATTAATGGGCTGGCCCGTCGGCGGATTGCGCTTGCCACTCTGTGAGCTTTCTGATACCCAAACACAAGCGGTGGCCAAGGTTTTGAGGGAGTTAAAACTCCTTTAAGCAAGATTCTTTTCTGAGAGTCAGCCCCGGCGATCGCCTAAGACTAAAGACACATTTTTCTCTTTTATGACGATTGACAAAGACCAACCAAACCGTTTAAAACCCCAGTCTAGGAGATGAGATTAATACTTCAAGCCAGAAACTTTGTAGTTTTTAGAAAAGTGGGAAATCCAGACAGTCCTATCATTGACATTTTGTCTTTTAATATAGTATGATTTCAGCCCAAATAGTTGTTTAGGTTCTGCCCCTGTCTTGACCCTAAGATTTAAGCAAAAATCATCAATTTTCTAGAAGCTATGTTAAGGTAGAAACAGCAGCAAAAAACAATATAAAACCATAACATCCAGATAAAATTATCTTGAACCAATGGCTATGATTTTGCGCTTCTTAGGTAAACTTGATAGAAAATGAAGACAGTAACTCTTGATGAAAGGCAAGAATAGAAGGCAGACTGCCTACAACAGGCTAAAAAAGCGTTCCATAAAATTGAATCACTGGATCTAGATTTGCTAAAAGTGTCTTGACAATCAAATATCTCCTATTAGTTTCATCTTTGAGTATCTCAATGTTATTGAAATTATTAACATATTGGTAAAAGAAGTATGTATTTTCTGCACCCAATATTCCATGAAACGCGAAAGCTTTTTCTTCGGGCATCGAGTAGAGCAGAATACTTGAATATTAGCTTGATTTTTGACCGTTGACTTGTTTGACTGCTGACGAATCTTTTATTTACATCGTTCCTTTAGGAGGAAAATGACTAAAACTGAAAATCAACCAACCTTGAAAATTATTCCCCTCGGTGGCTTACACGAAATTGGTAAGAACACCTGTGTTTTTGAATATGATGATGAAATTATTTTATTAGATGCAGGTATTGCCTTTCCTACCGATGAAATGCACGGTATTAATGTGGTGTTACCCGATATGACCTACTTACGGGAAAATCGCCATAAAATCAAGGGAATGATCGTTACTCATGGCCATGAAGATCATATTGGTGGCATTCCCTATCATCTGAAGCAATTTGAAATTCCAATTATCTATGGCCCCCGTTTAGCGATGGCCCTGCTGCGCGACAAGTTAGAAGAAGCGGGCATGGTTAAGCGCACTACCTTACAGAGTGTCTTACCTAGAGAAATTGTCCGTTTAGGGAAATCGTTTGTAGTGGAATTTATCCGCAATACCCATTCCATTGCTGATAGTTTTAGCGTTGCTATCCATACACCCATTGGTGTGGTTATCCATAGTGGAGACTTTAAAATCGACCATACGCCGGTGGATGGAGAACATTTTGACCTACAGAAGTTGGCAGAATATGGCGAAAAGGGTGTTTTGTGCTTACTGAGTGATTCAACCAATGCGGAGGTGGCGGGAACCACTCCCTCTGAACGGTCTGTAATCCCTAATCTAGATCGCGTATTTTCCCAGGCAAAAGGGCGGTTAATGATTACCACCTTTGCGTCTTCGGTTCATCGAGTCAATATCATTCTCAATTTGGCACTCCAACATCGTCGTAAGGTCGCAGTGGTAGGCCGTTCTATGTTGAACGTCATTGCCCATGCCCGTCAATTGGGTTACGTTAAATGTCCTGAAGATTTGTTTGTTCCCCTCAAAGCAGCCCGTAATCTTCCCGATGATCAGGTGCTCATTCTGACGACCGGTTCCCAGGGAGAGCCTTTAGCCGCAATGACTCGTATTTCTAAAGGGGAACATCCTCAAATTAAGGTTCGTCCTGGCGATACGATCATTTTCTCTGCTAATCCCATTCCAGGTAATACGATCGCTGTCGTTAGCACTATTGATCGGTTAATGATGCAGGGAGCCGATGTTATTTATGGACGAGAAAAAGGCATTCACGTCTCTGGCCATGGTTCCCAGGAAGAGCACAAATTAATGTTAGCTTTGACCAAACCGAAGTTCTTTGTGCCTGTCCATGGTGAGCATCGGATGTTAGTCAAACATGCTCAAATGGGTCAAGCAATGGGTATTCCGGCTGAAAATACGGTCATTGTCAATAACGGCGATATGATTGAGCTTGCAGCCGATCGTATTAGTATTTCAGGCCAGGTTAAAGCTGGTATTGAGTTAGTGGATCAGGCAGGTATTGTCCATGAACACGTCATGCTGGAACGTCAACACTTAGCAGAGGATGGTTTGGTGACAGTGGCCGCTGCGGTTAGTCGTGACGGAAAATTACTGGCTCAACCTGAAGTTCATTTGCGGGGAGTGGTCATGACCGTAGAACGTGCCCTCTTCCACCAACTAATTATTCGTACGATTGAACGCTTTTTGGTAGAACGTTGGAGCGATTTCTGTATCTCGAATGGAACCGAAAAGATGAATTGGGACTATCTCCAAAAAGAGTTGGAAAATACCTTACAGCGTTTAGTCAAGCGTGAACTGCAAAGTAGTCCGATGTTAGTTTTTATTCTGCAAACGGAAACCCCTCTGTTTTCCACCAACGGTTTTACCAATGCCAAGGGGACAGAAAACGGCGATCGCCTGGTTAATAAGATCAAACCCATGCTTGCTTCCGCTCTATCAACAGCAACCACCATAACCGTAGAAGAAAAGGAAGTCAGTAAACCTGAAATTGCTTCGACCAAGACCTATCGTCGCAAACGTTCTACCGCCAGCGTTTCTTAGGACGATCTTCACAACAAATTAAGTACAGAGAGTGATATCTTAAAGGAAAGCGATCAACTCTGTATTTTTTTGTCGCCTTATTTTTGACCTCGATTAAAAATTGTACTTATGACACCCTCAAGTCTGACGAACCCTGTCACCCTGCCCCAGGACATTCAAGAGATCGCGGTGACGATCGCTGCGAAAAATCTAGATCCAACCCTTTTAAGTGAACAGTTTCTCAAATTAAGTGGCATTGTCCCCAACGAATGGGAAGCAGCCCGACAGCCTGTTTTTAGCCCTGGCGGTTCCCAAATTGTCTTTAAAAATGGTTTAGGTATTGTGGCCCAACCTCGTACCGTTACCTTTATGGAAACCATGGGTAATAAGCCGCAGGAAGAGATTCTGGTGGCAAAAATTGCCATTCAGTTTATTGATAAGTTACCCAATGCAGAATACCAAGGTTTAACCATTAGCCCTAAATACCTAATTCCTTTTCCAAAAAATGCAGACGGTGCTCGTCAATATATCACCTGTACGCTCTTAGCTCCTGGCCCCTGGCAAGATTTTGGTCAAGCTCCCGTCCAAGCCGGTGTGAATTTTCTTTATCAATTTGAAGGCTGTCAATTAAGTCTGGGCATTAATCAAGCCACCCTACAACTTCCTGATCAAGGTAATGTTTCTGCGCTACTGTTTGCAGGGAATTTTAATTATCCTATCGAAAATCCCGATCCTCAAGCCAGACTAAAAATGATGCACCAATATCTCAATGGCTGGCAGTCTGATCTAGGAACCTTCCGAGGTATTGTCTATGATCGCTTTTTAGCCCAACGTCAACCGGAAACGGTATTTGGCTAATTGGCTCAAGCTGTCTTGGCTCAGTGAATTTACGGAAAATAATCTAGAAAAACGGTAAATCATTTAAATTTACCGAATATTACGCAAAAACACTGTTGGATTGATAATTCTTTCGTGAATTTTTTCCACAAAGCCCTGACAGAGAGAATAGACACTATAGATAATGGAGAAGAGAAACGCGCCCTTTTGCCACTCCGCCGCTCTCTTCCCGCTATGAATCCTAAAGTTTTTCTCTATTTATTGGCTAAAATCAGCGATCGCCCTGGTTCTAGGGATCGAGGTTTAGCTTTGCCCTTTGCCCTTGTCATTGGACTAGTACTACTTGTCGTTGGGGCCACCATGATCATCACCGCCCAAAATAGCCAGCAAAAAAGTGCAGCCCAGCAAGTAACCGCCAAAGCCTTGAGCATGGCAGAAACCGGTGTTACTCGTATTCAAGATTTAATTAATCAAAATCGTTATATTTCTCTCTTTCCAGACTGCCTGGCTCGCAATAGCAGTGGTCAGTGTAATGATCCCAGTGCTTCTCCCAAACCCCAAAGTTGGGCCACCATTACCAGTGTGCCTGGCATGACAGTTTGTGGTACCACAGGCAATGCAACTGCCGTTGCCGCCGTTGCCTCTAGCCAAAATTGGATCGCGATTAACAGTAGCAATGCCGATCAAGGAGAATATCGATTATTGAGTTATCAATATACACCAACGGTAGGACAGGCCCCAGGAGTTGGTCTGCTAACGGTAGAAGGACGAGTCAACAATAGTAAACAACTGAGTAATGCCGCCGCTCGTTTACAAGTGAGTATTCCTGTCGAACCCGGGCCCACTACAACGGATGCGGTACCAGGTGTTTGGCTGGTCAAAGGAGATACGGGAAACAACAACAAAATTCAAGGGGATGTTCTGCTCAATGATTGTAGTGTGCCCCAAAGCAGCCTAGATGCCATGAACAATGACAGTACGGGAACTATTGTTGGAACAGATCCGGTGACGGGCCAACCCTACGAAGCAAAATATACTAGTATGGCTTTTCCTGATTTACCTAGCAAACCCAGTCCTTTTCTGAATACCTTAAATCTGCCCAATGGAACCAGTGGAGTCATTACCCTACCTTGTAAAACGGCTCCCTGTAGCTATTCCACCACACCCACCGTGGCTGATCGCCCCAATAGCCAGGGAAAATATGAGTATTCGGCCAATAATATTAAACTGCAAACGGGATCCAGTAAATTAATTATTACTCCAGGAGAAAAGGTGACGATTTATTTAGATGGAGAGATCGATGGCAATACTGAGATGGTACACAATTGTGCTGGGGTGACGGGTTGCAAGCCTACGGATTTTCAAATTTATGGCTATGCCCACAAAACTACCAGTCCAGACTACACACCACAAATCTGTTTGATTGGCAATAATCAACTGGAAGCCTTTATTTATGCTAAGGAATATCAGGTGGGAGTTGGTGGAACCGGCGTATTTCGAGGCACGATTTGGGCCGGAGAATGGTCAACCTCTGGCGGTTGTGGTTCTAATACCAGTAATATCGTGGTAGAACAAACAGCCCGATGGAGCGATCTCGGACTACAACCGAAAAATACTCCTCCCATTCTGAAAAATATTGCTAGCTGGCAACATCAACAACGCTAAAAAAGTGCCATTCAAAGCACGGATTTGGATTACGAATTTACTTCCAATTCACTGGGTAAAATGTCCAATCCAAATAACACCCGTTGGGTATTCGACATATCACCAATAATCCGTTGGAGAGGCGGAGGTAACTGTTTAATTAAAGTGGGAGTCACTAAAATTTTTTCCTGTTCGGCTCGATGGGGTTCTTCGAGAACATCAATAATTTCTACCGTATATTGATCTTTGAGTTCTTCGCGACAAATACGGCAGATGTTGGCGATCGCCCTTTGAGAGCGGATAGAATTCCCAGTAATATAAAGCTTTAACAAATATTTATTCATGGAACTAATTTTCCTGAGAGATTTTGGTCGCTATATTAAGATTGCTTAATCCGATATAGTATTTGCGATAAAAAGAAGTGAGATAACCCATGAGTTCGAGAACCATCAATCGTCCTTCGGCGACATACATTTGAGCTTTAGCTAGGGTAACATCTTTATTTTTTTCTCTCAAGGTTCGGGTATGCAATTCAATGACATCCCTGGGACTAGCTTTGAGAAAACCCATTTTGTCAGCCAGGGTTCTGAGATGATGGGAAATAGGGTGTTCAACTCGAAAGGCCCTTTGTTCTAAGGCTAAATCTAACAAGTTACCGTAGGTTTGCATCAACTCAATAAAGATTTCTGGTAAACTCTCCTGCAATGTTTCTGCACCAAACATCCGCGCCGTGATGCTGGTCGTTAAATTAGCCAAAGAAGCTAATTCATCAAACTCTTTTTCCTGTTGGGCCAGCCTTTGACGCTGTTCTAAACTCTGACGATAAGACTGCCGCTCTTTAGCAGAACGAATTTCATACATCAATAAATCACTATCGAGATTTTTTAAGCGTAAATAACCATCTGCACCATTCTGAAAAGCTTGGATGACAATTGTTTCATCATCTACTTCTGTATAAACAATAATGGAAATTTGTGGATAGATTTCTCTAATCCGAACTAAAGCCTCGACCCCTCGACAATTGGGTAACATCAAATCTAACAACACGAGGTCAAAAGCGTCTTCCTGTAATTCCCTTAATCCTGCTCTGATAGAGGTAATGGTGGTTAGCTCAAAATTAAATCCCTGGGCTAGGGAAGAAGGTACTTTTGAGAACAAGAGTTCTTTGAATAGATCAGCCGTCACAGGCTCATCTTCTATTAGCAAAATTTTGCATAGTTCACTGACCATTGTTATTGACAATTAAATATAGAATTACTCCCCCTGTGTCTGCGAGAAAGATTCGTGGATAATAACACGCTTATCCTACAATTCTACAACAGTGGACAATTAGCAGTTCAGGTTAGGGATTTTTCGGTGGTCGTTGTCCTGATTGCTTGCCAAAGCTTGAGATATTGTTGCTGGGTTTGAACAGAAAGGGGTTCAAGAAACTCACAATTTCGCCAGAGAGGCGGGGGCAGAGTCAACAGGGGATTGGTGCGCACTGTGGGCAGAATGGCTTCAGGGTCAAGGGTTTCTAGGCGTGGAGAACTACCGTCACTGAATAGGGCAATTTGATTCGCGCTTTGGGGCTGCCAGCAAAAGTCTAACCAATCAGAAATTACCGCCGAATTAGGGGAAGCATTTTTTGGTGTCACCCAAAGATCCACCCAGATGGCCGTTCCTGAAGTGGGAATCACTGCTGCTAAATCAGGATTATTGACTAGCAGAGGCAGAATTTCGTTTGACCAGCCCACGGCGACAGCGACATCTTTTGCTTGTAATGCTTGCAGATAATAGCCATTGCTGTAGAATTTCACCTGCTTTTGTAAAGCCTGTAGGCTAGATTTGAGGTCAGACACTTTTTCTAGGTCAGAAATATTGTAGGAATAGCCTAGTTTTTTGAGGGTGAGGCCAATTACTTCCCTCGGTTGATCGAGCAGGGCAATTTGTTGTTTTAATTCTGGTCGCCAGAGGTCAGACCAATCCTGAGGAGTCCAGCCCCAGTCCTGAAATTTTGCGCGTCGATAAACGATTAAGGTTGTTCCCCAACGGTAGGGTGCTCCCCAAATTTCACCTTTTTCGGCTAAAAAGCCCTGGCGATCGCGGGTAACTAATTGATGCCAACGGAGATCTAGCTTTTGCCAACTCGGAACGGTTTGAAGATTAAGGGGTTGAATTAATCCTTTGACAATGGCATCTTGTAACCAACTATCTCCCGCCGTGGTTAAAGCCGCGATCGCCGGCGGTGGGTTGCTAATAAAAGGTAAATGGGAAAGTAATCCTTGGGGTTCTGGATTTTTGAGTTGCCAATCCTTGAGAAACTCAAAGAGCTTTTTTAACTGGGCCTCTGGTTTAAAATTAAGATCCTTTCCCTTGGCGACCTGGGACTGAAAAGCATGAATCAGTTGGGGCGGAATCGAATTTTTCAGAAAAAGAACTGTGGAGGCAGAAGAAGAGTCATTACAAGCTATCAGCCCTTGACCAAGAGCCGTTCCCAGAACAGAGCGGGTTAAAAATTGCCGACGATTCAATTTTATAATACACTTCTCAATCAGGGTGTGCTTCTGAGCTTATCACAAGTTTTTTCCCTCTCTTCATCCCAATTTCAGTCAATCAACCCGAACGGTTTACCCGTAAACTGCTAAATCATGGCCCCAAATTATGACTCTAAATCCTCCTCTCAAACTATTAATTAGCAACGATGACGGTATTTTTGCCCAAGGAGTCCGTACTCTAGCAAATACCCTGGCTGCTGCGGGTCATCACGTACTGGTGGTTTGTCCCGATCGCGAACGATCGGCGGCTGGCCATGGTCTAACCTTGCATCAACCTATTCGAGCCGGTCAGGTGGAAGGTTTTTTCCATCCCCAAGTAACGGCCTGGTCTTGTTCGGGAACGCCTGCTGATTGTGTCAAATTCGCCCTGGCTGCTGTGGTGGAAGAACGCCCCGATTTTGTTCTCTCCGGCATTAATCATGGAGCTAATCTAGGCACTGACGTTATTTACTCAGGAACCGTGTCTGCTGCTATGGAGGGACTGATTGAAGGGATTCCGAGTATCGCCATTAGTTTAGCCAGCTTTGCCTACCAGGATTTTCAACCGGCTGCCAATTTTGCCCAGAATCTTCTCTCTCAACTGGTGGCTAATCCTCTCCCCCAATCAACCCTGCTTAGTGTCAACGTGCCTCCCTTGCCCCAAGCAGAAATTGCGGGCGTGATGCTAACTCGTCAGGGGATACGACGCTATATTGAAACCTTTGAAAAACGTTTGGATCCCAGGGGGAAAAGCTACTACTGGTTAGCCGGAGAAATTGCCAAGGATATTGAACAGCCGGATCACTTTCATCTCTCCGCTAGTATTCCGACCGATGTACAGGCCATTCAGTTAGGTTATATTACTTTGACTCCCTTACAATACAACCTCACAGATGTCAACGCTTTTCATATTTTGGCGGAATCTGACTGGTTAAAGGTGTGATATCTGGGAGAAAAAACTAGAGCGGTAACATCAATGTGATATTCTGAGTACTCAAAGTATAACCCAGCCCTATGTCTTCCTATCCCTATAACCAAGAAAATGAGCCGGATGAAGCAGATAGCGTTACCCTCTTTGATGAAATGGGACGAACGTTAGATTGCTATGTGGAGAATTCTCTTGAAGTCGATGATGCCGCCTATTTGTTACTGATGCCAGTGGATATTCCGGTGGTAATCATTGCTTGGGATGAAGAGTCGGAAGAAGACGATGAAGAAGCGGACGCTATTTTATTAGAAGACTACGAAGAAATTGAGCAGATTTTTGCCGACGCTAAAGCGGTTTTAGCCGAACTGGATTTAAGCCTTAAGTACACTGCCTATACGCTGACGGTCAGTGGGGAACTACCTCCCATTGAAGATGATGATATTTTAACCCTAGAGTTAGAAAGCGATGATCAACCCTTAGAACCAGAAGAACTTCAGTTTTTGGTGAGTTTTTATCATGAAGAACAGCGTTATTCTATCTATACGCCCTTGGCTCCTCTGCTATTTTTAGCCAAGATGAATCAAGATAGCAAAATTGAATTGGTATCGCCGGAAGATGACCAGATGCAGCATATCTTAGAGGAGTTATTATTTGAGGAAAGTGAGTGAACTACTCAGATTAGGGGCGTAATTGGGAGCAACACTTACCCTTTGCAGACAAGAAAACTAATTGTGTTCGGTAGGAGAATAGGCAATTGAATTTTCATGGAAGGTTGCTGTGGAGATAAGCTGCCCAGATTGTAGCAACATAGCAACACACCCTATCCAGGTCAAGTTAAAAACTCCCAGGCAATATAATAAAGGCTTAATCACGTTCAGAAACGAGGCAATTTATGACCAGCTTGCTCGTCCAAAGTCCCGCCGTTCCTTTAACCATTCATTTTCCCTTAACTTCGATGACAGTTGAGGAATTTGGTCAGTTTTGTTTGGCAAATCAGGATTTACGCATTGAACGTACTGCTCAAGGAAAAGTGATTATTATGCCCCCAGCTTTTTCAGATACAGGTAATCGAAATTTCAATATTGCAATACAACTAGGTGTTTGGGCTAACAAGGATGGCACGGGGTTGGGTTTTGATTCTAGTGCAGGTTTTACTTTGCCCAATGGTGCAATGCGATCGCCTGATGCTTCATGGATTTCATTGTCACGCTGGAATAACCTAAGTGATACTCAAAAAGCCTCTTTTGCACCAATTTGTCCTGATTTCATTATTGAATTACGTTCTGCTAGTGATCGCCTGAATGATTTGCAAGAGAAAATGTTGGAATATTTGAGCAATGGGATTTTATTGGGTTGGTTAATTGATCGCCAAAATCGTCGAGTTTATATCTACCGTCCTCATCAAGATATAGAAATTTTGGATAATCCTGAAACGGTTAAGGGGGATCCCGAATTACCAGGATTTGTATTGCAAATGGCGAAAATCTGGTAAAGCGATCGCGGAAGTTCATCTTTGCTTGTAGAATGCTCTAGGGTCAGTTAACAGCCCCCACTATCTGCCCAGTTCATCACTCAAGCTGTAATATTTCGGAGAGATTTCGTGGATTTATCGCGCATTCCAGCCCAACCTAAACCCGGCCTGATTAACGTTCTTATTGAAATTCCGGCCGGTAGCAAAAATAAATACGAGTTTGATAAAGATCTTAACGCCTTTGCTCTTGATCGCGTTCTTTATGCCTCTGTCCACTATCCCTACGACTACGGTTTTATTCCCAATACCTTAGCGGATGATGGCGATCCCCTCGATGGCATGGTGATTATGGATCAGCCCACCTTTCCGGGTTGTGTGATTGCGGCTCGTCCCATTGGCATGTTGGAAATGATTGATGGCGGCGATCGCGATGAGAAAATTCTCTGTGTGCCGGACAAAGATCCGCGCTATGCCCATGTCAAGTCCCTCAAAGATATTGCCAGCCATCGCTTAGATGAAATTGCTGAATTTTTCCGCACCTACAAAAATCTGGAAAAGAAAGTCACAGAAATCCTCGGCTGGAAAGATGTGGATGCGGTTCTGCCTTTGGTAGAAGAATGTATTAAAGCGGGTCAAAAATAGGCGGATGATGGACGGGAGGATACAACAGCAGGGTCTGTTTTCTGGCGATCCTCCCCAAATTTCAGCCAGTTCTTTAAAATAAAGTTTGAATTAACGTTTCAAGCCACGCCTAAATTAACTTTCCATTCCTCCTTTATCCAGCAAATCCCTATGCTCGTTAAGTCAACTACTCGTCACGTCCATATATTTTCCGCCGAAGTCAACGGCAATGAATTGACTCCCAGCGACAAGGTACTGACTCTTGATATTGATCCAGACAATGAATTTAACTGGAGTGACGACGCTCTGCAACGGGTCTATCGCCAATTTGATGAGTTAGTGGAATCCTACAGTGGTGAAGAATTAAGTGAATATAATTTGCGTCGCATTGGCTCAGATTTAGAGCATTTTATTCGTGCCTTGCTCCAACAGGGAGTCATTAGCTACAACCTGGGTAGTCGAGTTTTAAATTACAGTATGGGACTTCCTAAAATAGAAAGCCCGGAAACGGAAGGACAATATCTCCTTCAATAAATTATTGCCTTCTTAAAGTATCTCTAAAATGGCTTCTACGGCGATCGCGGTATGAGTCCAATGGGTTCCCCCCTGGCAAAAAAACGTATAGGGTTCTCGTAGAGGGCCATCCGCCGACAGTTCTGAAGTGCTGCCATCAATAAAAGTGCCGCCGGCCATCACGACCTGACTGGCATACCCTGGCATTGCCGCCGGAACCGGATCGAGATAGGAACCAATAGGAGAAACGGATTGTAACGCTTTACAAAAAGCCAGTAACTTTTCGGGAGAGCCTAATTTGATCGCTTGAATCACATCACGACGGGGAACCAGAGGAGCTGGATTGACGGGATAACCTAACTGATCAAAGACATAGGCCAATAAATGGCTACCCTTAACGGCCTCTGCTACCATCTGGGGAGCCAGAAATAACCCTTGAAACAATAAACGATTTTGATCAAAGGTGGCTCCTCCCTCTGACCCAATACCGGGGGCCGTTAAGCGACAGGCCGCAGCTTCCACCCATTCTGCTTTTCCGGCTAAATATCCTCCTGCCGTAACAATAGTTCCCCCTGGATTTTTGATTAAGGATCCAGCTATCAGATCAGCCCCAACAGCCGTCGGTTCAAGGGTTTCAATAAATTCGCCGTAGCAGTTATCTACAAAACAAACCGTATGGGGATTCTGAGCTTTGATTATTTGGATAATGCGTTCAATCTCTGGAATGGAAAGACTTTGCCGCCAGGAATACCCACAGGAGCGTTGAATCAAGGCCATTCGCGTATTCGGTTTAATGGCAGTTTTTAACCCATCCCAATTGATCGCCCCCTGAGCAGTTAACGCCAACTCTCGATAGGAAATGTTAAACTCTGCCAAGGAGCCTTGACTTTTACCCCGTAGCCCAATCACTTCTTCGAGGGTATCGTAGGGGGCACCGGCGACGGCCAATAATTCATCCCCTGGCCGTAATACGCCATACAAGGCACAGGCGATCGCATGGGTTCCCGACACAAGCTGTACACGAACAATGGCAGCTTCCGCCCCCATTACGGTTGCAAAAACTTGATCTAAAGTTTCCCGTCCCAAATCATCATGACCATAGCCACTCACACTAGAAAAGTGATGAACACCAACCCGATGATGACGAAAGGCTTCTATCACTTTTTGCAGATTTTGCTTGACCTTTGCGTCAATATCCGAAAAGATTGGAGATAGTATCTGTTCTGCCTGCTTGAGGAGTAGCAACTTATTCATAGGATCATCCTAATCATTTTGAGTCCTATTTGATTCAAAACTTAAAGCTCCTTAATGTCAATTGATTTCAATTTTTCCTTTTTTTACCATCTGTCTGATTTCAGTTATGTCAAACAGTTATGCCAAAGTTTTAAATCATTCAAATTTTTAAATTGATACTAAGGCTTGATCTTCAACATTACTGAAAAAAGTGACTTTTCCTTCGGGCTGGCTCTTAGCTACTATTCCGATCTCATATTCTCTTTAGGTACTTCATGACTGCTTCGTTATCTAGCAATAATAATGATAAGTTGACCCCCGCTTGGCACATTATCATTTACTTCGCTATTATCCATGTAGCGGCAATGTTAGCATTCTTGCCCCAGTTCTTTAGCTGGAAGGCGATCGCGGTGGCCTTCGTGCTCTACTGTTTGACAGGCTGGTTTGGTGTCACTCTGGGTTTTCATCGCCTGATTTCCCATCGTAGTTTTACCGCTCCCAAATGGTTAGAGTATATTCTCCTCTTCTGTGGAACTTTGTCCTGTCAGGGTGGCCCCATTGACTGGATAGGTTTACATCGGATGCACCATAAATTTTCTGACACGGCCCCCGATCCCCACGATTCCAATCGCGGTTTTTGGTGGAGTCATATGGGATGGATGCTGTTTAATATCCCTGCTGATAAAGATATTCCTCGTTATACCCAAGATATTAAAGATGATCCGTTTTATTTGTTCTGCCAAAAGTATTTAATCCTGATTCAACTGGTCTTAGGCCTATTGCTCTATCTTTGGGGTGGTTGGTCTTTTGTGGTTTGGGGCATTTTTGTTCGCCTAGTATTTGTTTTTCACTGTACCTGGTTTGTCAATAGTGCAACTCATAAATTTGGTTATGTTAGCCATGAATCCCACGACCATTCTCGCAATTGTTGGTGGGTTGCTTTATTAACTTTTGGAGAAGGCTGGCACAATAATCACCATGCTTATCAATATTCGGCTCGTCATGGCTTGCAATGGTGGGAAATTGATCTGACTTGGATGACCATTCGTTTGTTGTCTTTGTTCGGATTAGCAAAAGATATTAAATTGGCTCCTGCCAGCAAAATTTCTAGTACTTCAGCCTAATTAACGTTCTGAATTAGATTTTGCCTGTAGATTCTATACCTCCTCATCAAAGGGGGTTTTTTAACGGCTATTTTTTCTTCCTCAAAAAGGCGATCGCACCTCTTACGGTTTGACGATGAAAATCACGACAATTAGATATTTGCTATCAGGGTCATTTCATTCTCGATCATAGCAACGAGTTTAATGAATTTTAGCACTCAAAAACGAGTCTTCATACAGCCTAAAACCTCGTATCCTCGTAGATGCACAAAACTGCACACTGGAAAATGAA
>JAYKJI010000213.1:0-24907 GCA_035285405.1 Snowella sp.
CGCTTGATGTTGAATTCTACTGGTTTATGGAACTTCTATTTGAATGCTGCCTAATTGGTAAGAGATGATGAAATCCTTACTGTGCAAACTTTCTGTTTCTCTTTTATTTCCCAACAGGTCTATTATATACATGACACTGCCAGGTTATAACCTCTGGATATTTCCGTAAAATGATGACGAAATTGATTCCTTATAAACCCTAGAACGCTTTCCCGATCTTTGTATTCTATGTTACCCTTCATCAAGAAGGCTTGCTGTGGGAGATAAGACAATTGTTGCGGAAGATAACAAGAGCGTATTTTAGGTGGGCTGAATTTATTAATCCGTTTAGGCTCAGTCGAAAACACCGAAAGGCTTTGAGCTATGGACTCCTGTTCAGTCTCGTCTTAAGTCTGGCCAGTTGCCAGTTTTGGCCCTTTTCCTGGGGAAAAGCCGATTGGCCCATCGTAGAACCCCTCGCGGCTCTCAAACTTCCCGCCTGGATTCAACAAGTTAGCCCCCTGGGAGATAACGTTGAACCCCTTTCCCAAATCCTGATCCGTTTTCAGTCTCCCCTCATTCCCCTCGAAGCCCTTGATAGTGCTCTACAGCAAGAGCTACTGCAAAACTTTGAGATTAAACCAACCCTGCCCGGTCACTTTCGATTTCTGACTCCCCAAATGGTAGGTTTTCAGAGTGCACGCGCCTTGCCCAAAGCCACCAGGGTACAAATTACCCTAAAAAATGGTTTACAGGATCTCAAAAAGCATCATTTAGACCAGGATTTAGCCTGGACATTTAGCACCGAAACCCTACAAATTAAAGACTTACCGGGCGTAGTCGAAGGCGATAACAGCAATCCCGACCTCATTGACCTCCATCCCACCCTTTCCTTTCAAGCCAATACAGAACTGGATTTAGATTCTCTGCGATCGCATACCCAACTCATTGCCCTGGGTGAGACCAAAACAGTGGCCTTGACCATTAATCGCAAAGTGGCAGAGTCAGACAATAATACTGATAGCCCCGATGCCCAATCGGAATTTGATCCCGCCCGCCAAACCTGGGAATACACCTTACAACCCAAATTTGATCTGCAAAAAGCCACGACCTATCGCTTGCAAATCGAGCCGGGCCTAAAGCCTGTACAGGGAAACTTAGCTACCACCAACACCTTTTCCAGTCAGGTGAAAACCTACGGTGATTTAGCCTACGAGAAAATTGAACCCTACGGCCAACCGGATGCTGGGGGAGCCTACGGTCGTTTTGTTAAAGGCAGTCCCCAACTCAAATTTAATAATCCTCTGATTGCCAAGACTGCCCTAACGGCCCTAACCCTGAAACCAGAGCCGAAACAAGGCATTAAAGCGGTACGGGCCTACGACAATGACAATTACATTAGTTTAAATCCCTACGCCCTAGAGCCCAATACCCACTACGAGATTACGGTCGATCCCAGCCTGAAGGATAAATTTGGTCAGACCTTGGGAGAAAAAGTGACTATTCCCTACGATACTGGCGATATTTCCCCCGATATTTGGGCCCCGTCAGGATTAAATATTTTTCCCCAGTCCCTGAGTCCCAATCTGCGCCTCAATCTTTCCACCGTTAATTTACCTGATCGCGCCTATCGAGCCGCCTATCAAGTGGTACAACCAACGGATTTAGTCTTTACTGACTCCGCCTCCCCTAGTGGCAGTGATAAGGACTTGTTGCCGAAGGTAAAAGCTTGGCAATCCTACGCCGTTAAACAACCGCCCAATCAAACCCAAGACCAGATCATTCCTCTGACGGAAAAACTAGGGGCAGAAACCGGCATGATCGCCTATGGCTTTCGGGCCAAAACCAATGAATACCAAGAAAATGGCAAAACCGCTTGGCGAGAGCCGGAATACTATGGCTTAGTTCAGTTAACCAATCTGGGGGTCTTTGCCCAATGGTTTCCCCAGGGCGGTCAAGTCAAGGTCAATCATCTGAGTGATGGTTCGAGGGTAGAAAAGGCTGAAGTGGAAATCTATCGTTCCCAATTGGAAGCCAAGCAGAAAAGCCCTGTCCAGCCTTGTGCGATCGCCACGACGGATGCCCTGGGCCTGGCCAAAATTGAAGGGGAACCATGGCAAAAGTGCCTCGTTAAGGGCAAAGCTCCCCAGTTATTGGTGATTGTTAAAGAGGGGACAGATTGGGCCTTTACTCGTACCGATGAATATAGTGGGGCCTATGAGTATGGTATTGCTGCTGATTGGACGGAAGAAAAACCGTTAGCAAAGGTCGAAATCTTTAGCGATCGCCGTCTTTATCAACCAGGGGAAACCGCCTGGTTCACCGCCAATGCAGTGTATTTAGATCAGGGAGTGCTCCAACAGGATCAAGGTACAGTTTATGATCTTAGCCTGACCTATCCTGACGGCAAAGTTGAAAAATTAGGAACCGCCACGAGCAATGAATTTGGCACCTTTTCTTTCAAAGTGGATCTCAAGAAAAATCAAGGTCTAGGTTACTACACCCTACAGGCCAAAAATGCTAAAGGTGGGTCATTAAGCGGTGAATTTCAAGTGGCTGAATTTAAACCACCGACCTTTAAAGTGGATGTCAGCCTAGATCAGCCCTTTGCCTTAGCCGGTCAATCCCTGTCCATTAAAACCGATGCTCAATACCTCTTTGGTGCGCCGGTTCAGAATGGAGAGGTTAAATACTATGTGACTCGTGAAAAAACTGATATTAGCCCTAAAAACTGGGAAAACTTTAGCTTTGGTCGTCAATGGTTTTGGCCAGAAGAACCGCCCCAGGTAGCCAATGAAGTGATGCAGGAAACGGCCCAATTAGATAGCCAAGGTCTAGATCAGCGATCGCTCAAAATTGCCGCAGATTTACCGTTTCCCATGCAATATCGCATTGAAGCCCAGGTGCAGGATGTTTCCCGTCTCTCTGTGTCTGCCGTGCAAACCGTTACCGCCTTAACCAATAATTATCTGATTGGTTTGCAAAGTGATTTTGTGGCTAATGCAGGGCAAAAATTCCCCGTCAAATTAATTGTCACCGATGTCCAGGGCAACGTCATTGCCAATCAAAAGGTGCGGTTAGAATTGCAAAGTATGGACTACAGCAATGTGAGCCAATTAACCGAAGGAAGCGCGACCAATCATCCTCAAATTGAATATCAAACGGTGGCTAAACAGGAAATAATCTCTGGTAATGAACCGCTGCTTTTAAACCTCACTCCACCCAAGGGCGGTTCCTATCGTATTCAAGCTAATTTTGTCGAGTCTGGTCATGATGCCACGGCCACTGATCTGCAAATTTGGGCGGCTGGTACGGGGGAAATTGCCTGGGATAATCGCTATGACAACAATCGTCTCAGTCTTAGCCTCGATAAAAAGACCTATGAGGTGGGAGAAACGGCCACGGTGCTGCTGCAATCTCCCTATCCAGAAGCTGATCTCTATTTTACTGTTGTTCGCGATCGCCCCCTCTACAGTCTGGTACAAAAAGTAACGGGGAGTGCCCCTAAAATCCAATTTCCGATTACAGCGGAGATGTTACCCAATGCGGCGGTGGAAGTGGTCTTGGTGCGACGCGGAAAATTACCCAAGGATCTCGACAAAAGTAGTGGCGATAAATTAGTCAAAATTGGTTTCGCGCCCTTTAACCTCAGTCTTGCGAACCAATATCTTCAGGTTAAGGCGACACCGACCAAGCCAAAACTATCGCCAAAGTCATCCCAATCTGTGCAGTTGAGTTTGACCAATGCCCAGGGACAACCGGTGGCCGGACAAATTACCCTCATGGCCGTCAATGATGCGGTGTTACAACTGAGTGGCTATCGACCGCCCGATTTAGTAAAAACGATTTACAGCGACCAACCGATTACCACTCGTCTAGCGGATAATCGTCCCCAGGTGGTTTTAGCCCAAATGCCCTCTCCCCTGGAAAAAGGTTGGGGTTACGGTGGTGGTCAATCCCAGGGATTGGCGGATACGGTGGTGCGTCGCAATTTTCAGCCCCTTGCCTACTATGAGGGATCGGTTTTAACCAATGCTCAAGGTCAGGCTCAGGTGACGTTTTCTCTGCCTGATGATTTGACTACCTGGCGGGTGATGGCTTTGGCGACCGATGGCAATTTGCATTTTGGTCAGGCTGAATCTACTTTTATTACCACCAAACCCCTCGTTACCAATGCCGTTTTACCCCTATTTGCTCGTCTCGGCGATCGCTTTTTAGGTGGAGTGGCAGTCACCAATTTGACTCAGAAAATTGGCAGCTTGCATCTTCAGGGAGATGTGAACGACAAACTGCAATTTCCAGAAAAATCGGGCCTATCGGTGAAAGCCCCCCAGGGAACAGCAGCCTATCGTTTTCCGGTCGCGGCGGTACAGGCAGGGGAAGGGGAGGTTAAATTTGCCAGTCAGTTAGATCAATTCCAAGATAGCTTTGCCGTTCCTTTGAGTATTGAAAATTTAGCTTTGACGGAGCAGGTTATTACTTCTGGCACGACGGAAAGTACGGTTGAAATTCCCCTCAAACTGCAAGCAACGGCGGAGGGTAGCTTGGAAATTAATCTGGCGAGTAATCTTTTGCCGGCCATGCTTTTACCCGCCAAGACCTTATTGGCCAAGGAAAGTTTGCCTTTTCTGGAATCAGCGTCCAGTCAACTGAGTATGGCGGCTAATTTGCAACGGTTAGTGGTAGCAGGAACTAGTCTTACGCCGAATCTAGGGTTTTCTCTACGGTCACGTGCGACCCAATCCCTCGATATTTTGCAAAGCCTACAGAAGCCCGACGGTGGGTTTGCGAGTTATCCCGATGACAAAAAGAGTGATTCTTGGCTGACTCCCGATGCGGCGATCGCCATTTCCCAGTCCCAGGCAGCCGGTTTTACGGTTAATAGTCAGATGGTGGCTAATCTCAAAGGCTATTTAGCTCAGTTGTTGGCTAATCCGGCTCAATCCGATGGCTGTGCTAGTCAAGCTTGTAAAAATTCCAGGCGTTTAGCGGCCTTAATGGCTCTAGCGACTTTGGGCGATCAACGTCAAGATTTTCTGGCGACCCTCTACGATCAACGGCGGTCGTTGGATCTAGTGGATCAAATTAAATTAGCCCGTTATCTAGCCCAATTTCCTGAGTGGCAAGGCGAAAGCCAAAGTCTGGCGGAAACCATCCAGCGATCGCTCTATGAAACAGGACGCAATGCCAGGGTCAATTTACCGGAACAATGGCGCAATTCGCCCACCACTGCCCAGGCTCAGGCTTTGCAACTTTTTCTCGCTCAAAGGGTTCTGGCTCAAGGATCATCCACCGAGAACCGCGATATTCTCTTAGATCCTCTCTTAGATCGCCTCTTAAAAGGACTATTAGATCAACGTCGAGCCGGAATCTGGCCCAATGGGTACGACAATGCCCAGGCTCTAACGGCCTTGTTGGCTTACCATCTTCTGGAAACTGAACCCAGTAATTTTCAGGTCTCAGTGGAACTGGATGGCAAAATCTTAGGAAAAAGTCAATTTCAGGGATTAAATACCAAGCCCTACAGTCTGTCTATCGTTAGCCCCAATCTTCCCAAAACCCAGGGGGAGTTAGTTCTGAAAAAGTCAGGTCAGGGAAAATTACATTATCTCACCGCCTATCGTTACCGTTTACCCGGCAATCAACCCGGTCGTCTCAATGGTTTACGAGTAACCCGCTATCTTCATCCCGCCAATGAAACCAAGGTTTTAGCTCAACAGGATTTAGCGATCGCTAATCAGCCTGTCACAGTACAAACGGGTCAAGTTTTTGATCTAGAATTGGAAATTATTACCGATCATCCCGTTGATCATCTGCTCATTACCGATCCCTTGCCCGCCGGTTTAGAGGCGATCGATAGCAGCTTACAAACGGCTCCTCAATATCAACAGGCCCAGGGCAGTAATTGGCAAATTAATTATCAACAAATCCATCGAGATCAGGTGGTAGCAAGCAGCGATCGCCTGGAGGCCGGAGTCTATCATCTACATTATTTGGTACGCTCTGTCACGCCTGGCTTATTTGATTGGCCCGGAGCCGAAGCTCATTTACAGTATGCCCCCGAAGTTTTTGGCCGTTGTGCTTCTGCTCAATTGGAGGTCAAGGAATAAGGACTTTCGTGGCAAAAAGTTCCCCCCTTTCCATAAGAGCGAGGGGGGATATGTCTTAATCGTTGAAATGTTTAATAATTGCCTCTGCAAATGCTGAACACTTTAACGGTGGATCTACAGGAGGTTCCATTAATCGGGCCAAATCATAGGTGACTTCTCGATTGGCGATCGCTGCCGAAATTCCTTTTTTAATCAGATCCGCGGCCGCTTGCCAACCCATAAATTCCAGCATCATTACGCCGGAAAGAATGACAGAACCGGGATTAATCCGATCTAAGCCAGCGTGTTTAGGAGCCGTACCGTGAGTTGCTTCAAAAATGGCCGCATGATCGCCAATATTGGCCCCCGGCCCCATGCCCAAACCACCCACGATCGCTGCCGCCGCATCCGACAGATAATCACCATTCAGGTTCATGGTAGCCAGGATCGAATATTCATCAGGACGGGTCTGAATTTGTTGGAAAATACTATCGGCAATGCGATCGTTGACCATGATTTTTTCTTTCCATTGGCCGTTACCGTGACTTTCACCAATTGCATCCAGAACGCCTTGCACCTCTGCATGGATTTGAGCTTTTTTCTCAGCCGTGAGAGCATCATAGCCTGGTTCAATTTTGTGAGCATTGGCCTCGATACTCAGATCGGGATTTCTGTCCTTATTATCTAAAATCCAGGATTCTCGTTCAGTGACACACACATCTCGAAATTCACTAGTTACTAACTCATAGCCCCAATCCCGAAAGGCTCCTTCGGTATATTTCATAATATTGCCCTTATGTACCAAGGTGACTTGATTTTTAGGCTTCGGTAAACGCAGGGCGTGCTGCATGGCCCGACGAACTAGACGTTGTGATCCCTTTTTACTAATCGGTTTGATGCCAATACCAGAGTCTAGCGGAATTTGTTTTTTACCATGTTCTGGAGTTGCCGGAATCAAATCATTATTAAGATAATCAATCAGTTTAACCGCAATTTCATGGCCCTGTTTCCATTCAATGCCAAGATAAATATCTTCTGTATTTTCCCGATAGACAATCACATCTAATTTCTCTGGATATTTATGGGGAGAAGGCGTTCCTTGATAATAACGACAGGGACGCACACAGGCATAGAGATCAAAGATCTGACGCAGAGCCACATTTAAAGAACGAATACCGCCACCAATCGGGGTTGTGAGGGGGCCTTTAATAGCAACACCGTATTCTTTGATCGCGGTCAGGGTATCTTCCGGCAAATACTGATAGGTTCCATAGAGATCACAGGCTTCATCTCCCGCATAGACCTTAAACCAATGAATCTTTTTTTGATTACCATAGGCTTGGGCCACCGCCGCATCAATGACCTTTTCCGTGGCTGGCCAAATATCCACCCCAGTGCCATCACCGCGAATGAAGGGAATAATCGGATCATCTGGCACGATGGGTTTCCCGTTTTCAAAGCTGATTTTGGAGCCAGTTGTAGGAGGGGTCAGTTTTTCGTACATACAGATCTCGCTAGAATAGTCAAAAAAGTCACAGAAAGCATTCTACCTTACCGCCTTTAAGGGTGGTCTATTGCATTGATCTTTACTGTTCTGGAAATTGAGCCTATGAATGCTTTACAAACCCATTCCTTTGCAACGGTTTATGGCCCGGTCGTTTCCTGGCGTTATGGTCGCTCTTTAGGGATTGATCCCATTGGCCCGACTTCTACCTGTTCTTTTAATTGTGTTTATTGTCAGTTAGGAGAAATTGAAGTGATTAGCCGCGATCGCCGTTTATTTTTGCCGACGGCCCAGATTATGGCGGATTTAGAAAGATTTACGCCCTGGGAAGTGGATATTATTACCCTCAGTGGCAGTGGAGAACCGACCTTGGCCCTGAATTTGGGAGAGATTTTAAGCCAGATTAAAGCTTTGACGGCTAAACCAACCTTGGTATTAACCAATGCGACGCTTCTAGATGATGCTCAGGTACGACAAGAATTAAGTTTAGCAGACCGCGTTTCTGTCAAATTGGACGGCATTTCTGAGGATTTAGTGCGACGTATCAATCGACCGGATTTAAGTCTGCAATTAGCAAAAATAATTGAGGGAATTGAAGCCTTTAAAACAGAATTTCGCGGAGAATTATCCCTACAAACTATGTTATTAGCCCCTTGGTCAGAGGAAGTTAAAGGTCAATATATTGCGCTGGTTAAACGCTTACAACCCAAAGAAATCCAACTCAATACTCCCAGTCGTCCTAAACCTTTAAAACGGGAATTGGAAGGGCGCGGCAATCATACTGGTGAGGAATTACTGCCCTATCCTGTCCAGATTTTAAAATGTGTCAGTCCCGAAATTTTAGCCGCTTTGGCCCAGGAATTAACGGCTCAAACTCAGATTCCTGTCCGTTGCGCTCCTCTTCCTGGTCTGAAAACTAGCAAGTTTTAGTTAATAAAACTCGATAAACGGGACGTTCTAAATTTAGACAAGCGTTCTCTCTTTCCGTTGAGACGGGAAAAGGATTAAACATTAACCAGGGTTCAAGGTGGGTTTTCTGGAAACGAGGATTTTCTAAAAAGCGATCGCTCATTTCCTGGGCCACTAATTCCACATCAGATTGTAATAAGATCTGACCTTGTAGGCTTAAACATTCTCCTAGAGCCGTCACTAATTCCGTTTGTACAACTCGTCGTTTGCTATGGCGTTGCTTAAACCAGGGATCGGGAAACTGGATCGAAACTCTGGCTAAAGTCGCTGGCAAACTATTGAGAAAAAGTAACGGAGTGCTATTCATATTGCCAAACAAAAAATGTAAATTAGTTAATGTCAGATGATCGCGTTGTTGATTTGCTTCGATGACCAAAGCCTCGCGGATTTCCACCCCCAAAAAATTCCAATCCGGCTGCAATGGGGCCATTTGTAACAAAAACTTACCCCGCGCACAACCAATATCTAAATGCAAGGGCTGGGAAACGTTACCATAGATTTGACTCCAATCAGGAACAGCGATCGCTGTGCGATATTTTTGGCTTAAAGGATTGACGTGTTGACGAACGCGAACTCTAGTCAAGATAAAATGCTCCTCAGGCTATTCTGCAAAACTACTTACCTTTTCTATTATTGGTTATGAAGACGTTTCGCTTTGCGGTTATTAGTGATCCCCATATTGCCCTTCCCCAAACCATTGACAATACCGTTTCGCGGTTTCACATGGTAGAAGTGAGTATAGCAGCCCTAGAAAAGGCCTTGACTCAGCTAGAACCTTTAGATTTAGATTTTTTACTGATCCCAGGAGATTTAACCCAAGATGGTGAAATTGAGAATCATCAATGGTTACACCAACACTTACAAAAATTACCCTTTCCCTGTTATGTGATTCCGGGTAATCATGATGTGCCATTGCTGATAAGTAACAATAAGCTAGTGGGTTTGACAGAATTTCCCCATTATTATACTGGTTGCGGTTATCAAGATTCCCAAGAGGCTTACTATACTCAGGAATTGCTCCCTGGTGTACGGCTTATCGCCCTTAATTCTAATGCTTTTAGTCAAGATCATCAACAAATTGGCTCCTTGGATAAAAAACAATATTTGTGGTTAGAGGAACAATTGAAGATATATTCAGAGCAGTTAATTTTTGTCATGATTCACCACAATGTTATTGAACATTTACCGGGGCAATCCCACCACGAGTTAGGGCGTAGGTATATGTTAGATAATGCACCCCAATTACTGAATTTATTAAAGAAATATCAAGTTAAACTGGTTTTTACGGGTCATCTTCATGTTCAGGATATTGCCTATCATGATGGCATTTATGAGATTACAACGGGTTCTCTGGTCAGTTATCCCCATCCCTATCGCATTATCACCGCAGACTATGAAGAAAATCAATGGCATTTAACGATTCAGTCTCACCGCATTGAGAGTGTTGAAGGGTATCCCCAACTGGCCCAGCAATCTCGTCAATTTCTCGGCGATCGCTCTCAATTTTTTATGAATCGTTTATTAACCTTGCCCCCTTTGAACTTGTCTCCAGAAAGTGCGGCTAAGTTAGTACCTGCACTGCAATATTTTTGGGCGGATGTGGCGGCGGGTGATGGTAAATTTGACTTTCCTAATTTTCCCTCGCCGGTGCGTTACTTTTTACAACGATTTAGTCATTTTAATCACCCTCAACATCTTCATTTTCAGGATAATAATACTGTTTTAAAGCTCTAGTTTAAAGCTCTAGTTCCAACCTTGAGTTTAACATTCTAGTTGATGATAATAGGCTAAGGGTCAAACCCTTGAAGATTGGCACAACCTTAACCCAAATGCTCACAAAAGGGCAATAGGGCCAACCCCTAAAAGCTATCCTTGAGAAAATGTGTTAGTATCAGGGGAAATTTTTTAACCTCTGCTATACAAGCCTATGGGCAAGGTTCTAGTGCTAAATGCCTCCTATGAACCGCTCAACATTACCAGTTGGCGAAGGGCGGTTGTTTTGTTGCTCAAAGGTAAGGCCGAGCAACTGGAACATAACGGGCAATTGATTTATCAAGATTTACCGATCCCAACGGTCATTCGTCTGCGTCAGTATGTCAAAGTTCCCTATAAAGAGATTCCCTTGACTCGTCGTAATTTACTGGAACGCGATCGCCATACCTGCCAGTACTGCAACTATAAAGGGGAGGAGTTGACCCTGGATCATGTTCTTCCCCGTTCCAGGGGCGGTGATGATAGCTGGGAAAATTTGGTGACTGCCTGTGTCCGTTGCAATGTCAAAAAGGGAAATCGCACCCCCAAGGAGGCTAATATGTCCCTGAATTACCAGCCTCGTCGTCCCTATAGCAGTTTACTATTTGAAATTTCTAAATATACTAGGGAAAATAGTAATCAGGAATGGCGCAAATATGTGATTGGGATTAACTAGTTATTGGCCATCAAATCTCTATAAATCAAAAAAGTTTGATTTAAGCTGCTCACTATCTAAAATACATAGAGGCAAGAGGCTTAAACCTCTTGTTATCTAACTTTTCTCGTTAAGTCTAAAAACGATGATACGATAATGTTTTCGATCTCTTCTCCGATTTTAATAAGCTGATCTTAATGATAATAACTAACGAGAGAATAGGACTTTAAGATAGGGGAAATTAAGTGATTGCTTAATTAAAAAGATAATGGGAAAAGTCAGATTCATTGATATAATCAAAGGTATGAACCCACGGGGCTTGCCCCGGCAGCTATTCCGCCCCAAGGAGCGGGGAATTTACCCAAAGAGAATGAACTACCCTGCTGCTTGCAGACGGGGTATCAGAATCAAAAAAGAGTAAGCTGTTCATTTCGATGGAGCTTGAGATATTCTTTACCCTGATTTTTCACGTATTTCGCAATCATCCCTTCATCCCCGTGTTTGCCTACTGTACTCGCAAAATAACCATCGCTCCAAAACTCTCCGCCCCATAGTTTTTGTTTTACCTGAGGACAGCGTCGAAACACTTCCTTTGCTGTCAAACTCTTGAGCATCTTGACCAACTTCGTCACACTATACGTCGGCACCGATTGCACTAAAAAATGCACATGGTCTTTGTCTACACCGATTTCGATAAACTTAATTTCGTAGCGTTTCTCAATTTCCAAGCAAACTTCTCGCAAGACTTCATCGACCTGTTCATCAAACACAGCTCGTCGATATTTTGCTGGAAACACTAGATGATAGAGCAAAACAGATACATTATGGCTTTTGTGAATATACTCGCTCATCTTTATATTTTACGCCGCAGAGCGGCGGGGAATTAACCCATAGAGATTAAAGTGTGCGAGATATACTAACCTTAAATTAGTCAGGAAAATAGAGCCTATTCTCGACAAATTAACGTTTAACATCGTCTAGTTTATGAGGTTATTGGGTCGGAACGTAAAATCAAAATTGTACAAATGTGGACACATTATGAATAATGATTTTTCCTTAACTTCTCTAACCTTATATAATAACCTAAACCCTGCTAAGAGAGACCCCTATGAGTTACCGCATCGATCGCCGTGCCTATGCTGACACCTATGGCCCTACTGTTGGGGATAAGGTACGTTTAGCCGATACAGAACTTTTGATCGAAGTAGAACAGGACTTTACCACCTATGGTGATGAGGTCAAATTTGGCGGCGGTAAGGTGATTCGGGATGGCATGGGTCAATCTCCTCTCTCTCGTGCTGATGGGGCAGTGGATTTGGTCATTACCAATGCCTTGATTCTGGACTGGTGGGGCATTGTTAAAGCTGATGTAGGAATTAAAGATGGATTAATTGCTCAAATTGGCAAAGCTGGAAATCCCTATATTCAGGATCGGGTCGATATTATTATTGGGCCAGGGACGGAAGTGATTGCTGGGGAAGGGATGATTCTGACAGCAGGGGGAATTGATACTCATATTCACTTTATTTGTCCTCAACAGATTGAAACAGCGATCGCCTCTGGTGTAACGACGATGATTGGCGGAGGAACTGGGCCAGCCACAGGAACCAATGCCACCACTTGCACCCCAGGAAAATGGAATATCTGGCGAATGTTACAGGCCGCCGAAGCCTTTCCTGTGAATTTAGGCTTTTTAGGGAAAGGCAATAGTGCTCAACCAGAAGGATTAATTGAACAGGTTAAAGCTGGGGCAATCGGTTTAAAACTGCATGAGGATTGGGGAACAACTCCGGCGACTATTGATACTTGTCTGCAAGTTGCCGATCAATTTGATGTGCAGGTGGCGATTCATACCGATACCTTAAATGAAGCGGGTTTTGTGGAAACCACCATTAATGCCTTTAAAAATCGAGTTATTCACACCTATCACACCGAAGGGGCTGGAGGGGGTCATGCCCCTGACATTATCAAGGTTTGCGGTGAATTAAATGTCTTACCCTCTTCCACCAATCCCACCCGTCCCTATACCTTAAATACCTTAGAAGAACACCTGGATATGTTGATGGTTTGCCATCATCTTGATCCCAACATTCCCGAAGATGTAGCTTTTGCCGAATCCCGTATCCGTCGAGAAACGATCGCTGCTGAAGATATTTTGCATGATTTAGGAGCCTTTAGTATGATTTCCTCCGATTCCCAGGCAATGGGACGGGTCGGAGAAGTGATTATTCGCACCTGGCAGACAGCCCATAAAATGCGGGTACAACGAGGGCGATTATCGGCAGAAACAGGAGAAAATGACAATTTACGGGCCAAGCGTTATGTGGCTAAATACACCATTAATCCGGCTATTACCCATGGTATTGCGGACTCCGTTGGCTCGGTAGAAGTGGGAAAATTAGCCGATCTAGTCCTGTGGCAACCCGCCTTTTTTGGAGTCAAACCCGAATTAGTTCTTAAAGGTGGCATGATTGCCTGGGCACAAATGGGGGATGCCAATGCCAGTATTCCAACTCCTCAACCGATTCACAGTCGTCCGATGTTTGGTAGTTTTGGATCGGCGATCGCCGCCACATCCCTAATTTTTGTTTCCCAAGCCAGTCTAGAAGCTCAAATTCCCCAAAGCTTAAACCTACAAAAACGACCCGTTGCGGTTAAAAATACGCGCAACCTAACAAAGCATAGTTTGAAATTAAATGATGCTTTACCTTCTATTGAAGTTGACCCTGAAACCTACGAGGTGCGAGCAGACGGTGAATTATTGACCTGCGAACCAGCAACTAGTTTACCCATGACCCAACGTTATTTTCTGTTCTAATGATTTTTCTCCCTTATCCTTTAAGGAATGTGCCCCAATCCCCACTTAACCGAACTCTGAGTCCAGCAAGTTTTCTAACAATTCCTTTTGTTGGCGTAAAGAAACTTCAATTTGTTTGCGCTCCAATACCAAGCCCAATTGTTGAGCAACAGCAGACACAACTTTAACTAAGTGGGGATCGGTCTCTCTAACCTGAGTGGTGAAAAAGGCTAAAACGGCAATGACCTGATCTTGAACCAAAATAGGAACCCCTAAGGCTCCCTTGATCTTCAAACTTTGGGCTAGTTCGCGACGAGGAAAAATAGAGATGGATTCGGCAGAAACGTCACTAATCCATTCCGGCTTCTGATTGGCCCAAACTCGCCCTGGTAAACCCTGATTAAGTTCAAAAGTGATACTTTCACTGGCATGGTAAAAGCGCAGCAGATCACTATGACTAAAAAATTTGGCGTTACTGAGTTGCAGGTGTGGATGGGATGAGTGAGGCAGCCAGGCTTCTCCATAATGCCAACCAGTCATTTCACAGACCTGGTGAAGGGTTAATTCGAGGGCAGATTCAAACGTCGGCGCAGTGGTGATAGTACTAATTAGATTTTGCAGCAGTTGAAGATGGTCTTGGGTTTGTTGAGGGTTCGTAATGTTCCAAAACATTCCCTGGGTGCCGATCAGTTTTCCTTCAGCGTTTTTAAGGGGTTGTTTAATCACCTGAACTTGAATCATTTCTTGGCAAGCCGAAACAAAATAGGATTGAACTTGGTTGATTTTTTGGTCAGTCCGTAACAACCATTGATCATCACTATCATATTTGGCTGCGAGATCGGCTGGATACAAATCATAGACTGTTTTACCCAGACATTCGGCTAAAGAAAGCCCCAAGGTATTGAGAAAGGCTGGATTGGCGTAGATAAATCTTCCCCGTAAATCCTTACAAAAGAGACTATGGGGAATGCCATCCATCAAGGATTGATAAAAGGCGACGGTTGGGCTAGTTAAGGGAGGCAGGGAGGCAGAGGTCGAGGGACGGAAAATCAGTCTTAGCGATCGCCGAATTAGGGAGAGACTGAGTTCATCTTTGGCCCAGAAATCGGTAATCCCTAAATTGAGAGCTTGTAAACCGAAGGCTGCCGTGGTCGTCACTAAAATCACGGGAATAGGAGCCACCCTTTTCCCAAAGGTGGTTAAAGAATTTTGCCAGTGGGTAGCAATGGGAGATGCAAACAAGCATTCCGCGTCTAGGAGATAGAGATCTTGCATCTCTAAGCAAGGAGATCCCAGGAGAGGAGAATTTTCTGGCAGACAGGATTCCAGGTGATAAGGACTATCGGGAATCTCCTGAATCAGGGATTGGAGCTGACTAACCAAACCAGAATCTTTTGTCACTAAGGTCAGCCGCTTCTTGGAAGAGAGGCCTGTCAAGGTCGTTGTCGTCGCGGGGTTGGCAAGGGGAACTAAAAACACAGGAACAATCCCTAGAATTCAAACAAGCAGCGAAAGTATTATATTTACTTAAATTAATACTACTTTAGGAATCAGATAAAAAAGTGTCTCCAATCGCACGATTTCTGTAATTCCTAAATAAT
Source organism: Snowella sp. (assembly GCA_035285405.1). GTDB lineage: Bacteria > Cyanobacteriota > Cyanobacteriia > Cyanobacteriales > Microcystaceae > Woronichinia. Next base: position 15,347 of record JAYKJI010000213.1, read on the forward strand.
GACCGTTTTCCTCGTGAAGATTGGCGACCAGGGGGACTGAAGCAGAGGCGATCGCCAATTCTTTTTCTGCTGGGGGAGGGAGTAATATTTTTTGCCCTTGGCACCAGCGTTGAGCCGTGAGGGAATCGAGGGTAATTTTAGGAAGATGTTCTAAGGCTTTTTCTGGCGGGATTAAATCGGTAGGATGAGCCGCTAATTGTTCTAAGGTGACACTTTGTTCAAGATTCATACCGCCACTTTCCTGCCGCTCTAGGGCCGTGAGGGTTCCCCCCACTCCTAGTAAATGGCCTAAATCCCTGGCGATCGCCCGAATATAGGTTCCTTCCCCACAGGTAATGACCAGATCTAACTCTGGAAACTCCCCTGGCAACCAATGCAAAATCGCCAAATTAAAAATTTCCACTTGACGACTGGGAACCTCTACCACTTTTCCTTGACGGGCCAACTCGTAGAGTCGCTTACCATCCCGTTGTATGGCACTATATTGGGGCGGAATCTGGGTGATTTTGCCGAGAAATTGGGCCAAATAGGGTTCAATGTCGCCCAGGGTTAAATGATCAGCCAATTGGGTTTGTAAGACTTCCCCTTCAAGATCGTCGGTGCTGGTTTGCATCCCCAAACGCACTTTAGCCCGATAGATTTTCCGACTGGGTAAATAGGACAGTAAACGGGTCGCTTTGCCAACGGCGATCGGTAATACTCCCGTTGCTAAAGGATCGAGAGTTCCGCCATGACCCACTTTGCGGGTGTTTAACAAGCGTCGTACCTTGGCCACGCAATCGTGGGATGTCCAGCCCTTAGGTTTATGTAAATTAATAAATCCGAACATTTGTAAAATAGGTTAGGCCGATAGATTAAGCTGTTAACTTTACTGAGATCTTTATGGTTGATTCTCCCATTTTGGTGATTGGTTACGGTAATAGTTTGCGCTGTGATGATGGCGTGGGGCCCTATTTAGCCGAAATCATTGCCCAAAAAGCTTGGTCAGGAGTACGAACTTTAGCGGTTCATCAACTGACCCCCGAACTCGCGCCTCAGATTGCTCAAGCAAGCCAGGTCATTTTCATTGATGCAGTCAATAATCGGGAAAGCTCAGAAGTAATCATTGACGTTCTAGAACCAAAAGACAATTATTCCGGCTTAGATCATAGTGGTAATCCCAGTTATTTATTGGCTCTAGCGAAACATCTCTATGGCAATTGTCCTCCTAGTTTTTGGGTAATGATTCCCGCCCAGAATTTTGAATTTGGCGAATATTTTTCTGGGATCACAACCCAGGCAATCACCGAGGCCTTAGCAAAAATTTTTGCCTTGATTTTTGAAACGCATTTACCGAATGAGACAATATGAGACAATTTCTCTGTGATTAATTACGAATGACGGTTTCTGTGATGAAGAAAGTATAAATACAGGCGGTTAACAATTTTTTCCATTTCTACCCAAATAAACATCAAACTACTAAAGCCTAAACAGATCAGCAGTTGTCGAGGGCTTAACCAATCAGTATTAAAAAATTGTCGTAGCGGTTCTACATAGATCAACATCAGTTGCAGAATAATGGTGATAATCACGGCTCCCCAAAGATAGAGATTGGTTAGGGGATTCATTTCAACAGTGAGTCGCGTATTGGATCTAACGGCGATCGCGTGGCCCATCTGGGCGATACAGAGGGTGGTAAAAACCATCGTTTTCCAACTATCAGGATGATCGGACTGGGCCGCATCATGATAAGCCCAAAGCATTAAGGTAATCGTAATGATCGAAAAAACTAAGCCAATACGAATAATATAAAATCCTAACCCCCTAGCAAAAATACTTTCCTTGAGTTTATAGGGTTGACGACGCATAATGTGAGGATCACCTGGCTCCACCGCTAACGCTAAGGCCGGTAAACCGTCGGTAACTAAATTCATCCACAAAATTTGTAATGGTGTCAGAGGAACGCCTGATAATCCTAATAACGGTGAAGCAGCGATCGTAATCACTTCACCAATATTACTGCCTAAAATATATTTAATAAAATGACGAATATTACTATAAACCACTCGCCCTTCTTCTGTAGCAGCAACAATGGTAGCAAAATTATCATCTAATAAGACCATATCACTGGCCTCTTTGCTCACATCAGTGCCGGTGATGCCCATCGCAATCCCAATATCTGCCTGTTTTAACGCAGGTGCATCATTCACGCCATCTCCTGTCATGGCCACAAATTTCTGGCATTTTTGCAAAGCTTGAACAATCCGCAATTTATGTTCAGGAGATACCCTGGCAAAAACACCGATCCGTTCGACCTCTGCTTCCAATTGAGCTTGAGAAAGTTGATCTAAATGTTGACCTGTCATTACCGCTTCATTTTGGGCACTAATCCCCAACTGTTGGGCAATCACGGCTGCCGTTAAGGGATGATCCCCCGTAATCATAATTGTCCGAATTCCCGCCCCCTGACACTTGGCCACCGCAGCTTTCACCTCTGGTCGCGGCGCATCTAGCATTCCCACAAAACCGAGCCAGACAAAATCGGAGGAAGAGTATTTTTGGATCAGTTCCCCTCCCACATTTAGAATTTGTTCCAGGGGTTTATAGGCAAAACCTAATACTCTCAATCCTCGTCCAGCTAAATGATTATTTTCAACCAAAATTTTCTCTTGGCCCGTGGGGTCTAGGGGCTGAATTTTGCCATTGATCAAACCGGATGAGCATCTCGGTAACAGTGTTTCGGGCGATCCCTTGGTTAACAGAAAATAGGGAGACTCTGCCAGTAGTTCTGCCCAGGTAGAAATCGAGGTACTGGGCTGGTAGGAAATCATGACACTCATTTGTTTTCGTTCTGAAGAAAAGGGAATTTCTCCTTGACGAACAAAGATTTGTCCCAGGGCGGTTGAGGTTAATCCGCCTTTACCCGCCAGAGCTAATAACGCCCCTTCGGTAGGATCGCCGATAATTGTCCAATCCTCTGCCGCTTGATAGAGATGGGCATCATTGCAGAGAAGGGCACTGAGTAAGAGAAAACGCAGATCGGCATGAGTTTCCACCGCCAGACGTTCTCCCTGGCGATCGTAAAAATGACCCAGGGGAGCATAGCCTTCTCCCGTAACGGTAAACTGTTCTCTGACCGTCTGTACTTCTTTGACGACCATTTTATTTTGGGTGAGGGTTCCTGTTTTATCAGAACAAATGACGTTTACCGAGCCTAGGGTTTCTACCGCAGGCAGTTTGCGGATCAGGGCGTTGCGTTTAACCATGCGTTGAGTCCCCAGGGCCAGGGTAACGGTAATTACGGCGGGTAAGCCTTCAGGAACCACCGCCACGGCCATGCTGAGAGATACTTCGACGAGTTGGGGTAAAATTTCCCACCCCCTCTGTAGTACGCCGATCGCAATGACGAGGGCCACCATGGTGAGGGAAGAACTGACTAAGACATTCCCCAGATCGCTCATCCGCCGTTGTAGGGGGGTGGCTTCATTGGTCACATCCTGAAGCATTTGGGCAATTTTCCCCAATTCCGTGGCCATACCCGTTCCCGTTACCACAGCTTTCCCTCTACCCTGCACCACCTCTGTCCCAGCAAAGATCATATTGGGGCGATCGCCGAGGGCAGTTGCTTGGGGAACACCGGCTAGATGGCTCTCTTTCATCACGGCATGGGCTTCTCCTGTCAGGGCCGCTTCTCGAATCTGGAGATTATAGGCTTCAATTAATTGGCCATCAGCACAGAGTTGGGTTCCCGCTTCTAAGAGAAAAATATCTCCTGGCACTAAACTATTGGCTTCCACTAGCAGACGAGTGCGATCGCGGATCACCTGAACTTGAGGAGCCGCTAATCGTTTCAGAGCCGCCAGGGCTTTTTCAGCACGACTTTCCTGAAAATAACCTAACAGTCCATTTAATATAACAATGGCCAAAATGGCGATCGTATCCTTAAAAGGGACTCCTGCTTTTGCGGCATTGCCACTATGAAGCTGAACCAGGTCAAAAAGACCCGCAACCACCGCGACCCCAATTAACATCAGCAGCATCACGTTATTAAATTGATCCAGTAATATGCGCCAATGACTCCGTTTAGAGCCTTCCTGAAGTTCATTAATGCCGTAGTGATGTTGACGTAATTTCAGGGACGTTGAGGTTAGACCATTATCTGCACTGGTTTCCAATATCCTCAGGGTTTTTTCCACTGGGTAAGTATGCCAGGGCTGATCAAGAGCCGGAAACGGAGAATGGTTGATCGCAGACATCATGGTAGTCCTAGACAAGAAAAATTTGCAAAAGCCTCATAGATCTAGTCTAAAGAACAATGAGAGAACTGTAACGATTTGTAGCAATTATTTATGCTAATTGAGGATTGTTCCTAATTCGTAAGAAGAATGCCCCGACCTTCCCCTGAGAGGATAGCCTAAGTAGTAGCATCTTTCTGTCAGAAAAAAGAGGAGCAAATAGTTCAATTCAAGCCTGATTGATTAAAATTTTGATGACAATTGATGGCTAATTTTTTGCTAGGTTTTGGAGTCTGACAAGGTATAATTAGCATAAAGCTTCCTATTCTCACGTTAAGCAATGCAGACAGGAGCGTCATTATGGATAAAGATACAAAATTTGCCCTATTAGTGGTTGGTGTTCCCTTGCTGGGGGCAGCCTATTGTGCCTTGATGTTAGGTGTGATGTTTGCTTTTGCTGATGCTCGGCAGCACCCCATTATTACGGCCACGGTATTTGTTCTGGCTCCTTCGCTGGTTTCTGGCTCTATTTGGTTATTTTCTTCCTTTAAGGCTAAAAATAAGGAACGGTTAGGGCTATAAGTAAAAATCTCAAAGGTCTAGGCTAAAGCGTGGGTAATAAAATTAGTAATTTCTGTCTGGATCTTTTCAGGAGATTGTTGCCCATCAATAGTAAGAAGTAGCCCTGAATAATCTTTAAAAATACGTTGATAATTTTGGCTAACTTCTGTCAATTTATCGGCTTTTTCGTAGCATTCTTTTTGTTGGCGATCGCTGATGCGGGCTAGGGCAACATCGACGGGCAGATCTAAGTAGATAACAAGGTCGGGATTCGGGAAAGATTGATTAAGACGGCTAACAAAGGTATATTCTTCTGGCGTATGGCAATTGTAGGCGAGAGATGAAAAATAATAACGGGGGGTAATGACATGACAATGATCTTTTTCAATGAGTTTTAAAATACCATCCAAGTCGTTATAAAGGTGATAATGGCGATCGGCCGCAAAGAGATACGCCATCAGTTCTTCACGCCGTTTTTGGTTTGCCATCGGAATGATGTCTTGCTGTAGGGATTGACGAATCAATTGACCAATCAGACCATCGGAGGGTTCGGGACTCAGGATTGCCGGTTCACCCTGACGAATAAAATACGCTTTTAACGCTTCAGCCTGGGTCGTTTTACCAGACCCATCAATACCTTCAAACACAATAAATAAAGGTCGCATTAGACTGGAGATGAGGTTTAATGTGTTTTGAGTTTACCCTATAATCAAGGACAGGTTAATTTCGTACTCTCATTTCAATAATTGCAATGGTTATGTCACTGCTTACGACTGGGAAAGGTTTTATTCGAGCATTGGAGCAGTCAGGGGCTTTAGGTGTCTATGCTCCCCTAGAGGGGGGTTATGAGGGCCGCTATCAACGTCGTCTGCGGGCAACTGGTTACACGAGTCTTTCTCTGACTGCGCGAGGACTGGGAGATTTAGGGGCTTATTTGACAGGCATTCATGGGGTACGTCCTCCCCATTTGGGTAAAAAAAATATTGGTCAAGAGGGAGCCGTTGGTCAGATTTATTTCATCCCACCGATCGCCACTTACCAGTTAGAAAATCTTTCGCCTCAGTCTAAGGGATTAGTGCTTTGGATTTTAGAAGGTTTTGTACTGTCTCAAGCGGAGTTACAGTATTTGATCGGTTTAACCCAGCAGGAACCCCGCTTAAAAATTGTCCTAGAGATGGGCGGCGATCGCGTTTTTCGCTGGCAAGCCTTAACGGAATTACTACAAGCTGCTTAGGAAATGAAACTCGATCGCTTTGGGGTTTGGGCCCGCCGGCAGACCTAGACCCTAGCTTTATCAAGCAGACAAAAAAAGAAGTTAAACCCAAAGGGCCAACTCCTCACTAACACAAACATTTTCTTTAGCTAGTTTAACGTTAGTCTAGACAGATACGTCACTAAATTCCTGGGCCAGGTGATCAAAAGGAGCATCAATGAGATCGACATTAGCAAGACCCGCTTCGATAGCCATGTCTTTGATCATTTCTTTCATAATTTGAATACCACGCACCGTGGGGCCAATAGGAACACCTAAAGAATTATAAGTTTCCCGTAATCCCTGCAACACCCGCTCATCTAAGACCTGGTTGTCACCCGCCACGAGAGCATAACTGGCATAGCGTAGGTAGTAGTCCATATCTCGCAAACAAGCAGAGAAACGACGAGTTGTATAGGCGTTACCACTTGGACGAATCAGTTCCGGTACTTCTTCAAAGAGTTGGGCCGCTGCTTTTTTTACCAGGGTTGGAGAATTGCTGTTGATCAGATTTGCTGCCGCAATACGGGTAGCACCAGACTCAAAGTAAGCTTTCAGTTGATCGATGGCATTACGGTCTAGATAACGACCCGTGACATCGTAGTTTCTAATAAGGGTAGTAACCGCGTCTCGCATTAAATTTTTCTCCCAATGGTTTTGGCTTACAGGAAGCCGTAATTTTTTAGGTTATTTATTAATGATCATTTCCGAGTGAACGCAAGTCAAGTTATCTTTCCGAGAAGATACAAATCGATACTTTCTCACTATACAGCACTTATCGGGATCTCGACGTACAGTTTTTTTCCTACAAGGCTTGCTGAGTAAGGATTTTAGCTTTTTGTCTGTATGGTGTAATTAAGCAAAGTGCTGTATCATTTTCCCTGAGATTTCGACAAGCTTCAATCTATAAGATAGAAACCAAAAACCCCCAACCTATTCACAGGCCAGGGGAACGACTTCGGGTTCTAGAGATGGGGTACGAATTGCTCTTTCTCTGGAACTACCACGTATTCAGCTACAATTTGGCGAAACTCTTCACCATCAATGGTTTCCTTGTCAATCAGTAACTCCACCAGACGGTCAACAACTTCTCGGTTGTCTTGGATGATTTGACGGGCTATTTGATGACCTTGCTTGGCGATCGTCCGCACTTGAAAATCAATTTGAGCAGCCACTTCTTCGGAATACTCAGAGCGATTCATTAAACCACCACCGAGAAAAACCTCACCGCCGGAACCTTCTAGGGAGATGGGGCCAAGGATGCTCATGCCGAAACGAGTCACCATCTGACGGGCCATTTCTGTCACCTGTTGCAGATCGCCTCCCGCGCCTGTCGTCACTTCATCATCGCCAAAGACTTCCTCTTCCGCAGCTCGTCCCCCCATCGCACCAGCAATACGGGCCATTAATTGGGCTTTTGTCGTTAAGCCCTGCTCTTCATTGGGCATAAACCAGGTTAGACCTTGGGCCTGACCACGAGGAATCAGCGTCACCTTTTGCACCGGATCGTGATCCTTAATGAGAGTGCCTACAATCGCATGACCGACTTCATGGTAAGCAATTAAACGTTTGCTCTTGCTATCGACCAGGGGGGTTCCTTCCATACCGGCTACGACCCGATCCACTGCCGCATCAATTTCTGAAAGGGTGATCGCTTCTTTACGACGACGAGCCGTTAAAATAGCCGCTTCATTTAACAAGTTGGCTAAATCCGCACCGCTAAAGCCAGGGGTACGACGGGCAACGGCCTCAATGGAAACCTCTGGAGCTAATTTTTTATTGCGAGCATGGACTTCCAGAATTTCTAAGCGACCTTTAAAGTCGGGTGCATCCACCATGACTTGACGATCAAAACGACCCGGACGCATCAGGGCCGAGTCTAAAACATCGGGGCGGTTAGTGGCTGCAATGATAATAATGCCCGTATTGCCTTCAAAACCGTCCATTTCTGTCAGTAACTGGTTCAGGGTTTGTTCCCGCTCATCGTTACCGCCACCAATGCCAGCCCCGCGTTGACGACCAACCGCATCAATTTCATCGATAAAGATTAAACAAGGTGCGTTTTCTTTGGCCTTTTTGAAGAGATCCCGTACTCGACTAGCTCCTACCCCGACAAACATTTCTACAAATTCCGATCCCGAAATACTAAAGAAAGGCACTCCGGCTTCTCCGGCGATCGCTTTGGCTAAAAGGGTTTTTCCCGTTCCAGGCGGCCCCACCAACAGAACACCCTTAGGAATTTTGGCTCCGACAGCAGTAAAACGTTCCGGCTGTTTTAGGAAAGTGACCACTTCCTGCAATTCTTCCTTGGCTTCATCAATACCGGCCACATCGTCAAACATGATGCCCGTTTTAGCATCCATCTGGAAACGAGCGCGGGATTTGCCAAAATTCATCGCCTGACCAGGGCCACCGGGCAGATTGCTAGAACGACGGAAGAGGAAAAATAGGGAGGCAATTAGTAAAACGGGGAAAACGAGATTACCTAAAAAGCCCCAGATCATGCCATCATTGCGAACCGGATGGGAATCTAAGCGTACATTAGCATCTCGTAGTTGGGAAATTAATTCTGGCGCATTCAAAGGCAGATCCACCCTGGAACGCAAGATGCGATCTACATCAGGGTCACGAACCTGAACAATCGCCGTCCGACCGCTATCATACAAATCCACACTCTGAATGCGATCGGCGTTGAGGTATTCTAAAAAGCGTCCATAGGTCATGCGGGTGTTCGCCGTGTTACTGCCCACATTAGCGGCACGATTGGCAAAAGTTCCCTGCCAGAGAAAGAAACCAACTACTAAAGCTGGCAACGTCCAAAGTAAAATTGTTCTCCAAGAAAGTTTCATGTTTTTTTCTAAAGAATGGAATAGGTCGTTTGTATAATTTCGGGGTACATTTAGAGTAGATTGCTCTAGCCGAACTTACTTTTTTTGTCAAGCCCCTAGCATAGATCTATGCCAGTTGCAAAGTTGTCTTAACTAAATTTAACGTAATTCTCAGATTTATGACAAGAGAAGCTTGAAAAAGAAAGCTCCACTCTGTAGAGAAGAAAGAACGTATTGGTATTTAGGGAGTGAGAAATCAGGCGACATCCAAGATAAATCTGGGCAAAACCGCTTCTCCTGAAAGTAGAGGAGGATTATTGAGGCAAATGCTAGAGTGTCTTTCTCCTATCCCATAACGATAAATTTTAACTAAAGGGATTTTAGTTCAATCAACTTCCCAAATAAAATCGCAATTTTGAAGTTTAATCAATAAGAGGATGGCGATCACAGTTTTGTATCCGAGATTCATATCGTAAATTAGCAACATCAGTTTTCTTTCGGTCAACTAATCTATAAAAATGGCGATCGCTGTAAATGCTAAACAAGGGAAACTATTGCATAATCTAACAAAGCTTTATCCGTAAGCGTTCAGGGGGGTAGCACATTTACCAAAATACTTAAAACCCTTGTATAGCAAGGGATAGATGAGATTCATGCGATGGGATGATTTCGCTTAAGCGGTCTAAAAGGCGATCCACAACTTGAC
>JAYKJI010000214.1:0-11707 GCA_035285405.1 Snowella sp.
ACCGCTTGATGTTGAATTCTACTGGTTTATGGAACTTCTATTTGAATGCTGCCTAATTGGTAAGAGATGATGAAATCCTTACTGTGCAAACTTTCTGTTTCTCTTTTATTTCCCAACAGGTCTATTATCAACTATCAATTAAGAGGCGATCGCTGTCTAGTAAAAATATGGTAAAAGATTGTTCTTTCTGTTGAACGATCATGACATGGGAAGCACAAAAAAGCGTATCACTTTGGCGATAGGAATCCGGCAAAACCCGAATCTGGGCGATCGGAATATCCATCAGCGTAGGTGTTTCATTCACTAACAAGGCAAAAGACTCCCCCTGACTATTTTTAGCCAGAATTAGAAATTGTCTGCCCTTAACCGATGGCGGCTGACTGACATTAAACAAGCGTCGATGTAGATCTAAGACCGTCACCGAACGATCATCAAGATGAATAATGCCCGTTGCTGTCGTGCCACTACTGTGAATAGCCGTATAGTTTAAAATCTTCTCCACTCGATCTACTGACAGAGCTAGGTTTAATTTACCGAGAGCAAAGACCAAAAATTTTTCTGTCCGTTGCACTTGATTGGCATCAACAGGATTCAGTAGGGTCGTGGGGTCTAGAAAAGCTTGACTCATATTAGTACTCTAGCTCGCTTTAATGATTAACCAATTCACGTTGCAGGAGATCCTTAATGGCAATGAGAAACTGCTGCTCAATATAGGGCTTAGTAAAATAGGCACTGGCCCCCAATTGCATCGCCAACTGACGATGTTTTTCACTCCCCCGCGACGTTAACATGGCGACAGGAATTTGCATCATCTCTGGATTGCGACGACGTTGCCCTAAGAACTCAAAACCATTCAAGTTAGGCATTTCCACATCACAGATCACCAACTCAATACCAGAGGTTTGATGAAGCGTTTCTAGAGCTTCCTGGCCATCCTTCGCTTGCAGTACCCGATAACCGGATTTTTCCAAGGTCAAGGCCAAGGTTCTCCGCAAAGCCGCCGAGTCGTCCACCACCAAAATCATGGGCGGTTGTTCCGGCATCAGACTCATCGTGTCTAGCTCCATTCCGTCTAGATCGGTGGTCGAAGTCGTACCAGCCATTATGCCATCGGTTCCTTGTCCCCAATACCATTCCAGTAACAGTCCTCCATTGACCACCGGCAATAGTGTACCATCTCCCAGGATCGTACAACCGTAGAGATAGTCAGGGGCAGACATCACCGGCGCAAAGGGTTTGACCACCAGTTCCTGTTCAGTGACTAAACGGTTAACCTCTAGAGCATAGTAATGATTCCCGCGTTTAAGGAGAATGAGGGGAAGATTCCAGTCCTCTGGTTGGGGAACCGTCATTAGGGCCCGGCTGGCCTGACGTTCAACTAAGGGATAGTTATAGGACAAGAGGTGTGCCAAGGGGTAAATGGGGATCATTTGCTGTTGCCAGATCAGAAAGCGTTGACCCCCAGAGGTTTTCAGTTGATCTGAGCGCGGTACCATTAACTCCGCCACACTATCCGAGGGAATGGCGATCGCCGTATTGGTGCGGTAATTATCCTGACTAATCAGACAGACCAACAACTTAGCAATGGTTAGAGTGAGGGGCAAACGTAGGGTAAAAGTCGTGCCTTTCCCCGGACGAGAGGATACCGAAACATTGCCCTTCAAAGATTGCAACTGTTGACGTACCACGTCCAAACCAACCCCGCGACCAGACAACTCACTCACCTGACTGGCCGTCGAAAAATTCGGCTCAAAAATCAGATTTTGAATTTGTTCCGGCGTAAAGCTTTTTGCCTGACCCTCAGTGATCAATTTTTTCTCGATCGCCTGTTCCGTAATCCTGCCCACATCCAATCCACCACCATCATCCTCTAACTCAATAAAGGTTTGGTTGCCCTGGTGATAGGCTCGAAGCTCAATGGTTCCTGTTTCGGGTTTACCCTGACTCAGACGCATTTGCGCCGGTTCAATCCCGTGATCAAAGGCATTACGCAGCAAATGAAGCAGGGGATCATAGAGTTTTTCCAGGGCCAGACGATCCACTAAAACAGCAGTTCCGTACAACTTCAGTTGAACAGGCTTATGATACTTAGTGGCCATATCCCGTAATACCCTGGGAAAACGGTTTAATACTTCCCCTAGCGGTAACATTCTTGCCCACATCAACTCATCTCGCAGAGAAAAAAGCATTTGGCGTTGCTGCTCTAGACCCTGATCAGTGGTACGGGCAAAAAGCACAATATCGTCAACGGCCTCTTCTAACTGCATCATTTCTTCGAGGATTTCCTGCAACTGACCGGATAAAGCCCCGTAGGAATCCATTTCCAAGCTATCAAATGCATTGGCAATCCAGGCAGTCCGTTCACGGCGAACCCGAAGAGTCCCTGACCTATCGGGCATGATCACCAATTGATCCGACAATTGACGCAATTTATTGGTCATGCCTTGGAAACGACTGAAACGAGACAAGAGATTTCGCACCGAAGCTTGTAACTGCTCATTTTGTAGCGATAAGCTATTGCGGTTGATGGCCAATTCCCCAACCCAGTTATTCATGCGCTCCAAGCGTTGAAAATCCACTCGAATGGACAGATTGGCCGGTGTTGCGGTCGCGACATTTGGGGCGGTTACCTTACTTTCCAGGGGAGGAATGACCTCAACCGAGGGGGGGGCTGCTTTCACCTGGCCATTCCCGTTAACGATCGCAGGCAGTTCTTCAATCTGAGGCAACTGCTCAAAAACCTGCTCAACGGATTGCACCATGGCGGTCAATTCCCCTTCATTCATACTGGGGATTTGATCTAGGTCAGCAAAAACCGTCTCCTCTAGCACCGAGCTATCGGGAATTAGTCCACCAAATACCGCCTCTAGGTCAGGCGTTGAACTGGTACTCACTTCCTCAATTACTTCTTCGGTGCCTGAGATAGCTAAGGACTCTACATCGGCCAAGGGTGGAAATTCTATGCCCTCAAAACTGACCTCTGGACTCGTTGCCATGTCTTCGGTTGGGAGAGTCGAGAAAATATCTTCTAGGGCAGCATTTTCTAGCTCAATTTGAGTTTCTACCACCTCAGGCATGGTTAATACTGCTTCGGGTTCTTCCGGTTCTTCTTCTTCACCGCCAAATAAATCACTAATTGAAAGACGAGGAGTAGTTTGGACTTGTAAAGGCGTTTTGGCAACTTCTTCCACCCCAAACGCTAATAGTGCCTCGGACGGACTGCCTCCCTGGGTGCGATCGCCCTGTTTAAGAACCTGATCACAGCTATTTTGCCAATCAATAAGGGCCTGTTCCGCAATTAACATCACCTGTTCTGGATGAGCCTTTAAACCCTGCTGAACGGCGGCGGTAATGGCCTTAAAGCCAGGTAAGTTGAGTAATTCTCCTAATCCACCAAATACTTCTGCCTGGGTTGCTAATACGGTTTGCACGTCCGCAGCCTGATGGGTTGCCAAGGCCTCTGCTAGTTGTTGCAGTCCCTGGGCAATATCCACTTCAAACAGCGAAGCGACGATATCTACCCCTAAATCTGCTGAACTGGGTAAATATTCCTCTCCCTTGGCTAAGTCATCTCCGAGATAGGCCGCGATCGCTGCCAAGATTGGTTCAGAGGAGGAGCGCACTAAATTAGCATCATAGGCTCCGGTGGTCATCTGTTGGATCAGGGGAAACTTGAGGCAATCGTAGGCCTGAAGCAGTAAGGTTTCCAGATCTTCGTCAATTACCACGGACTCGTTGTAAAAAGCTTTAAAAATATCTTCGAGACGATGGGACAAGTCCTTAATGGCAATCAAGCCCACACTGGCCGCACCGCCCTTGAGAGAATGGGCCGCCCGCATAATTTCATGGACTTTGGCTGCATTGCGCTCACTACGCAGGGTCAGTAATCCTTCCTCAATAATTTGTAGCAGTTCAGGAGCCTCTTCGATGAAGAACTGGTAAGAGGGTTCCTGGGTGTTGACAATTTCGGGAGGAGAGATGGGGGAGGGGAGAGAGGAGGAAAGGGAGGGAGGGGGGGAGGGGGAAGGAATGGCGGGGTCTAAGTCCCAGTTGACGGTACTGAAGTCCTCTTCGGGAAGAGAGAAGGGGAGCGGGGCGGAAGGAATGGCGGGGTCTAAGTCCCAGTTGACGGTGCTGAAGTCCTCTGCGATCTCGGTCAAGCCAAAAATATCTTCTAGGACGGGTTGAGTCTCGCCTAGCCCATTACCTAAAATCTGGGGAAAGTCGAGCATCTCTGGAGCCAGGGTCTCTGTTGACCAACCACTGAGGGCCAATAACGCCTCCGATGGGTTGCCGCCCTGACTGCGATCGCCGTGATTCAGCACTTGATCACAACTATTGCGCCAATCCTGGAGGGCTAATTGGGCAAGTTCCATACATTGATCAGGATGTTGGGCAAGGGCCATCTGAACTGCTTCAGTAATGGCTTTGAAACCCGGCAGATTCAATAATTCGGCTAATCCACCAAAAACCTCTGTTTGTAAGGCGAGGGTCTCCTGAAGAGTTTGATGATCTCCACCTTCTAGAGCTGCGGCAATTTGGTCTAATCCCTGCACAATATCCACTTCAAACAGGGAAGAGACAATATCGACCCCCAAATCCGCCGAACTGGGCAAAAACTGGTCTCCGGCGGCTAAGTTATCGCCTAATAAAAATTCGATCGCTTCTAAAACGGGAGTGGCTTGGTTAAGGGCCTGTTCTTCGTCAAAATGTCCCGTCTGAATTTGGGTCATGAGCGGGTTTTTCAGACAGTCATAGGCCTGTAACAGCAGACTTTCCATGTCCTCATCCAGGGGAACCGCCTCGTTATAAAAGGCTTTGAAAATATCCTCTAATCGATGGGCGATCGCCCGAATCGTTGGTAATTCCACACTGGCTGCACCGCCTTTAAGAGAATGGGCCGCCCGCATAATGTCATGAACCTTAGCCGATGTTCGCTCTTGCCGCAGCGTCAGAAGTTGTTCCTCAATCACCTGGAGGAGTTCGGGGGCTTCTTCAATAAAGAATTGGTAGGCGTGGTCACGAATATCAGGGTTCATCGTCGTCAACTCCTTAATACTGACCGCGAAGCACAGACAACTGAGCCGCAAGACCTTGAATCAGAGTAGAAAAATCCTCCGTTGCCTGGGATACTCGTTGCCATTGTTGATTGGCCCTCTCCATACCTTGACCTTCCCGTTCTAGCTGTTGTTTGCTTTTACCCAAGGTCTCCAACCCATCCCTGGCCTCCGACTGAATACTCACAACCAAAGCCTCGATCGCTGCGGTTGCTTCTGCTGATTGAGCCGCTAAGGTACGAACTTCCTCGGCAATAACGGCAAAGCCCCGACCCCCTTCCCCCGCACGGGCCGCTTCAATGGAGGCTTTTAGGGCCAAAAGATGGGTTTGGGCAGCAAATTGGCGAATTAAGTTGACTACCTGGGCAATCTGTTGAGTTGAACTATCCAAGCGTTGAATTTGAAGACTCGTCGTCGCCACCGTTTCCCGAATCTCATACATCCCCCGTAAGCTTTCGGTCATGTCTTGTCGGCCCTGACTGACCGTTTTTTGGGTTTGATTAGCATGGGACTGAAGTTTAGCCACCTGTTCCGCAAGTTGTTGATAAAGTTGGGCATTGTTGGCCAAGTCACTAAAACTCAGGTCTAGGGAGTCTAGGGAATCAAGGGAGAGGGGATCAGAAGTAAACATGATTCTATTGAGAATTGGAATAAAAGACTACTCGACTTTAAATTGACGCACACCGTCCTGGAGAGATTGGGCGATCGCCAACAACTCCTTAAAAGCATTGGACACATTGGCCGCTTCCGAAGAAGTCTTATCCGAAACTGCGGCCACCTGGGCCATCGTTTCCGTAACAGTTCGACTGGTTTGAGATTGTTCTAAGGCTGAGGCGGCGATCGCTTCTACCAGTTCACTAATTTGGGCACTGGCGGCGGTAATTTGGTTTAAACTCTTGCGGGTTTCATCGACGAGCTTGGTTCCCATGACCACCTGTTCCGTCCCCGTTTCCATGGCAATGACCACTTCATTGGTTTCGGATTGAATACTAGCCACCAGATCGGAAATCTCCGCCGTCGCTTCGGCAGACTGACGGGCCAGAGAACGAACTTCATCCGCAACCACCGCAAAACCGCGACCTTCTTCCCCAGCGTGGGCAGCCTCAATCGCAGCATTTAAAGCCAAGAGGTTAGTTTGATCGGCAAAACTACTGATCAGATTCACCACCTTAGAAATTTTCTGGGAAGATTCCCCTAACCGTTTTACCTTTTTGGCCGTAGCCGCAACCGTTTCCCGAATGGCTAAAATCCCATCAACAGTACGACTCATGGCATCTTCCCCTTGATCCACCGTTTGAGTTGCCTTTTGTACCGCCGACTCAGCCATTTCCGCATTGATTGCCACATCCTGAATGGAGCGACTCATGGCCTGTAATCGTTCCAGGGCTTGGGCCACGTCTTCGGCTTGACGGACGGCTTCCTCTGAAAGATTGCGAACGGCAGCTTCATTTGTATTGGTGGTATCAGCAAATTGGGTCGCAGCCTGTTGTACCTGGGTTACAATCCGTCTTAGGTTTTCAATGGTGGCATTATAGGAGTCGGCGATCGTGCCAATTTCATCCTCCGTCACCTGGGCACGAATGGTTAAATCTCCTCGACTGACCGGATCTACCTCAATGAGTAGTTCCATCGCCCGTTTTTGTAGTTTTTCGCGAACTTGCCGTTGTTCGGTCTCAGCCGAGCGCAGTTGTTGAACTAAATCCGTCCGTTCCAGAGCCAGACCCACCTGGGTTGCTAACTGACTAAAAAATTCAATTTCTCCCTGCTCCCAATCCCTGGGGCCGGAACATTGATGGGCAATGAGTAGCCCTAACAGTTCACCCTGGCGAATGATGGGGGCGACAATGTTGGCTTTGACGGCAAAGGGGGCTAATTGGCCAAGGTGACAGGGCGTTAAACCAGCTTCGTAAATATTAGAGGTGGCCTGAACTCGTCCCTCCCGATATTTTTCCACGTAGTTTTTGGCAAAACAGGGATCGTTGATATTGGCTCCTAAAGCCTGGGGAAATTGATCGGCCACGGATTCGGCAATAATGGTTCCTGCCCAGTTCATATCAAATCGATAGACAATAACGCGATCAGCTTTGAGGGCACGACGAATCTCGGTAACGGCCGTGTCAAACACCTCTTCCGAATGGAGTGCCGAGGTAATTTTCAGGGTGACATCTTTGAGGATTTGGGCCCGTTTGCTGGACTCGCGCCGTTGTTGAAGTAGAGCTACCCGATCTAAGGTCACTTGGAATTGCTCTGCTAATTGTTGTAGAAATTGCCGCTCCCGATTTTGCCACTGATGGGGCCGTTGACAATGATGAAGGGTGATTAATCCCCACATTTCTTCCTGTCGAGTTAGGGGAACCGTTAGACTGGCCTTAACTTGCAGTTGCTCTAACCACTGACGATGGGAACCTTGGATGTTGGCGGTGGCGACGTTATTGATTTCGCTGAATTTTTGAGGAAATTTTTCTTGAAGCCAGGGATGTTCCTCTAGGGAGGTAATACTGTAGGCACTATTGACCGAGGTATAAACCAGACATTGGGACTGATATTTCGGAAGATAATAGAAAATAATACGGTCAACCCCTAATAGCGTTCTGGCACTATCGAGGCTATTCTGAATGGCTACTTCTAAAGCCGACTGATCGGGTAGTTTGCTAGTGGCGAGATCAGAGAGCAACTGGGTTTGCTGAAGAGTTTGATTTTGCTCTTGCTGGAGGGTCTGGATTTCTTGCGTTAGGGCGGTGACAGTGGTATCAATGGTTGCTAATTCGTCTTCTCCGGTGAAATCGATTGAGACGCGACTCAGATGGCTTTGTCCTAATTGTTTGGTTCGTTTTGCTAGGTCGGCGATCGCCTTACTATTGCGATCCGCTAAAACATAGGCAATTACTCCCACCAAACCAGCCGTAATTAACACTCCCAATAAAAGACTGAGTTGCAGTTTGCCTTTAACCTTATTCGATAACTCTTCCTGATGCTTGGTAATATTGGCTTCTCCATTCGTCGGAAAGGGTTGACTCAGGGATTCGTTAATCAGGTTATAGTTAACGGTTCCTAACACAGCAACCGGTATAACACCGAGAACCAGGGACAGCAAAACCGCCTTATAACGGAAACCAAGACCTTGCCACCAGGATGACTCAGGATGGTTTACCACGGTTGAGGTCTGAGCCTCATTCCTAGGAGTCGGAAATGGAGGAGAAGTCAGGGTTGGCAGTGAACTGGTCGAACCCGTCCCAGAACTCGCAGATGGTGGGGAAAAAGTCGGTAATGAGACGGAAGCAGTCCCTGTTTGACCAGTAAAGCTTGGCAAAGTGAGGGGAGAAGTTGGGGTAAGCTCCTGAATCGCTACCTCTTGTTCTGTCAATTCCACCGTAGAAATACTTATATCTGCCTCTTCTTCCCCGGCGATCGCCGGTTCTACTTCCCAGTCCATCTGAACTGCACTTGCCAACTCAACGGAAGGTTCCCAGGGATCCGCCGTAGAAACAGAGAAATCATGAGTTGTATCGGGAGAATTGGATTCCGTTTCCTTAGGGGAGAGCGGGATTGGTAATACTTCTGAGTGACCCAGAGAAGTCGGTTCCCCAAAGTCGAAAGAATCTAACAATGCCTCCGCATCATTTAGGTCGGGTAGGTCGGGTAGATTGAATTTCGGAGAAGTCTGAGTCATAAAAGTTGTCCTCTCAAGCAAAGCCATTAAATTTAAAACAATAATTGAGAAATTAAGCTAAGAATATTACGGCACAATTTCGGATACCGTGATGCCCTTAAAATCTCTGGATAAACGATTAAACAAACAATGAGATTACGTTTTTCATGTTAAGACGATCTCATTTTGGCAACAATTGATTGGCCATCCAAAGCAACAACCACATCCCCACTGGGCTTTACCCAAAATCCTCGTAAATAGGCAATTAATTGAGTACTTACACTCGCTGCTGGCGGTGATTGCAGTTCATCAGTGTTACACCACTCAATATCTTCCACTCTAGTGACGACTAAACCCAGCATTTGGTTGCTATTTTGACCACGATAGACCTTTTCTGTCTGTTTAACGCTAATGGCACCATTGAGAATTAAGGCACGGTAGTAGGAACGGGTTGAGGCCATTTGTTGATGCCAGGGGGTTAGACCTAGTAACGCTCCCAGGTCAACCATCCATAAAATTTCTCCCCGCCAATTGTAAACTCCCATTACCCAAGGGGGCAGGTGAGGAATCGGAACAATTTCACCCAGCGCAATGGTCAGCACTTCCGACAATTGCATGACAGGGAGCATGGCCACCATGTCAGGCTCCAAATAAAAACGTAAAAATTGTTGTTGGGGACGGGTCACGTTGGTGCAGGGCTAAGGGAACGGAAGATAGGAAATTTAAGGGCTAAGGTCAAGACGTTGCTGAATCGTTCGCTGAAATTATCTTGGCATGACAATCTTTCATCTCTAGGATTAGCAATGACAGGGGGGAGTTAAGACTTAAGAAATTGTTTGATTGTCGTATTAAAAACCTCCTGATCAATCGGTTTCGTGATGTAGGCATCCGCCCCCTGGCGAAGTCCCCAAAACTTATCCATATCACTACTTTTAGTAGAGCAAAGGATTACCGGAATGGTCTTGGTCTGCTCTGCTCCCTTTAATTCTCGACAGATCTCAAAGCCACTACGGCCTGGTAAGACCACATCTAGGATAATTACATTGGGCTGACATTGATGAAGCTTGTCGATCGCTTCTTCGCCACTGCCAGCAACAACAACGGTAATGCCCAGTTCTTTACAAAAATCTTTAATAATGGACAGCTCGGTTAGGGAATCTTCAATGACAAGGGCAGTGCCCATAATTTCACCTCTTTAATATTAGAAAACAACGATTAAAACCGAATTGAAAAAATATTAAACCTTTTAGGACTCTAGCATTAAGGTTCTTTTTCTCGCCCTGGATGGACGCTAAGACAAAAAGACTAGAGAGATTTAGGTTGTCTCATGTTGCTTTAAATATTTACGAATAGTATTTAGTACTGTATCCGGATCAACGGGTTTACCCAAAAAGTCAGTAGAACCAACCATTTTTGCTCGCACTCGGTCAACAATGCCATCATTGCCCGTCAGGATCACAATGGGGGTATTCCGAAAAATTGACAGTCGTCGTAACTGTCCGCAAATTTCATAACCATTGGCATTTGGCATAACCAAATCAAGAAAAATTAGCTCTGGTTTACGAGTCAAAAGAATAGCGATCGCCCTTAGCGGATCATTAATTCCCACAAATTGATAATTAGAAGCCGTCAGAATTTTTTCCATCGTCTGACACATCAGAGGGCTATCATCAATACAGGCAATCAGAGGGCCGGAGGGAACATCGGGGTTAGCAACGACTCCCATCGTCGGCGGAGTAATTGGAGGAGGAAGATCGGGAATTTTAACCAGTTCCACCAATCCTAATTGTAGATAGGGCAACAAGGAGGTGGTGACACTTAACACATCCCGTTTCATCCGCACCGATAAATCCCGTAAACTCTGATTGCCATCTAGCAGTTGCTTAAGCGTTTGATACACCTGGGGAGAGGTGCGTTGCTGTAGCTGCTCTGCTTGACGAATAATTGGGGCCGAATTGGGAGAACGATCTGCTATTTTAGCCACTTGCCAGTTGTGCCAGAGTTGTTGACTTTCGGCGATTACCTGATCCGCATCAATTAAAACCAGTCGGGTAGAAAGGAGATTATTTTGGCGCAGATCGCAAGAGACTTCCATTACCTGGGTAATGTCAAATAGGACTTCAACGATGGTTGCTCGAATGAAGCGGGCTGCCTGCTCTCTCGTCACTTTCTGCTGTTCAACCCAAAGACAAAGCAATTGATACTCCCAACAAAGCTGAAGGTCTTGGGGATCAATACTGGCTAGATCTAATTGTACGGAAGAAAGGTTAGCCGCAATTTGGGGTAAATATAAGGTAATTTGTCTACGCCACCGCCGAACGGCGTGATATCCCCCGGTCGCGTACATAATACGTCCCAAATAGAGATAAAAGAACCACTGTTCTCCAGAAGGACTCTGTAATATCAGTTGGCCACTAAACCGAGGTTGTTTAAGGCTATCGAAAAAACTAACCTGCCGTGAAGCGGTGAACTCCTGGATGGGAACAGAGTGAGGTGGTGGAAATTGAGCAGTCATTACCATACAAAATTCCGAGTGAAGTGACAAGGCTCAGAAGCTACACTTATAGCTTGCCCTGAAAATAGGGCAAAATTACAGATTACGTAAAAAATCTCAATGTATTTTCGCAAAATCTTAAGGTATTTTCCCAGAGAAGACGACTGGACAATCTAAAAGAAAGATCGTCCATCCAAGATTGTCAGGGGTGAGTTTGTTAATCATGCTCTTTGTATCATCCACTACTTTTTGATCGGCGTTTAAAGCGGTAAACGGGGAATCTTGCCGACGAGTCCCTTAATTTGTTGATAGAGTTCCATCAGGCGATCGCCTTCTACCTGAAGTTCAGCCGTGGGATAATTTTCTAAAACTTCTATGAGACTAATAGACCTGTTGGGAAATAAAAGAGAAACAGAAAGTTTGCACAGTAAGGATTTCATCATCTCTTACCAATTAGGCAGCATTCAAATAGAAGTTCCATAAACCAGTAGAATTCAACATCAAGCG
>JAYKJI010000215.1:0-18825 GCA_035285405.1 Snowella sp.
CGCTTGATGTTGAATTCTACTGGTTTATGGAACTTCTATTTGAATGCTGCCTAATTGGTAAGAGATGATGAAATCCTTACTGTGCAAACTTTCTGTTTCTCTTTTATTTCCCAACAGGTCTATTAAATCTATTCTCAGTGGTTACTTTGGAGAAAGTAATCTAGTGCTGAATATGATCCGACCTAAAAAGGGACAGCCTGGCGGTTGGACAGAAGTTTTTAAGTATTGTAAATCCTCAGAATTTGAGGAAGCATTTGAAGCTAATGATTATATAATCATTCAGATTGACACTGATGTTTCTAATCAGAAAGGTTATCAAGTGTCACCATTAGATGAAAACGGAAATCTCCTAGATACCAAAGAATTTATTGCAAAAGTTAAGGAAAAATTAATCTCATTAATTGGCAAATATTTCTACCGAAAAAATGCTGAAAGAATTATTTTTGCGATCGCAGTTCATTCTATCGAGTGTTGGTTATTACCCCTGTACGTTGAAGAGAATAAGAAATCAGCCATTGACAGTTGTTTTGAAAAATTGGCTGAAGCGATTAGTAAGGCATCAGAAAAATCACCAAGCAAGAAACTGGCTAAAAAGTCAAAATATTATCAAAAAGTTTCTTTGCCCTATTCCAGAAAAGAAATATTGTTGAATCATTATTCTCTCAATCCTAGTTTCAAAATTTTTATTGAAGAATTGGAGGCGATAAAAATTCCCATCAATGATTAGATATTTTTTATGAAAAGATTAACAACAATAGTAATCATATTGATAAAACTTTCTTGTCCTTATAAAAAACAGCGATCGCTGGATATAAACTAGATATGGCTGTCACCAAGTGAATTAGAACATAGATTGCAAGATGCGATCAATGTACAGCTTGCAAAATCTTTTGTCCGTCATTCGAGTTTTTTGATCTATCCTTTAAGATTTTCTCTATTTTATGGTTGCATACCTCCCTCGTCCTTTATTTTTGAAATTTGAATGACAAGCGAGATGGTGGTTTCAGGATGTATTTTTTCTGTCAAGAGAATTATTTCTCAAAGCCTTGCCGGATTACAGTTCTAGAAGTTTACATTGCTGGATTTTAGACTGAACGGGAAAAGTTAGTGGTGAAGGCTGCCACACTTGTTTCGTCACTAATTCAAAGAAACTATTTTGAGGCGTTTTTGGGGGATTTTGCCAAGCCCTTGTCAAAGTTATCCCGAATTAGCGTTACCAGGAAGACTAAGATCCGTTATAAAGCTAAGTAAAAGATCTAAACTCAATGAGGTTTCTGTTGCGGTCAACCTATGACATCATTCTATTCCCAACTCAAGACCTTAGTTCTCGGTCATCAACTTCCCACTAGTGCCCATTCTGAAGAGCGTTTAAGCAATGCTGAAGCCTTGGCGGTGTTATCCTCTGACGCGCTTTCCTCCGTTGCTTATGCGACAGAAGAGACCTTAATTGTTTTAGTGACGGCCGGCAGTGCTTCTCTGTGGTATTCCTGGCCGATCGCGATTGCGATTATTGCGTTACTAATGATTGTCATGTTGTCCTACCGCCAAACGATTAAAGCCTATCCCAAAGGCGGGGGATCTTACATTGTGGCACGGGAAAATTTAGGACTCTACCCAGGACTAATTGCGGCTGCGTCTTTGATGATTGACTATATTTTGACTGTCACAGTTAGTGTGTCAGCTGGTACTGCCGCTCTCACCGCCGCCATTCCCTCTCTTCACAGTTGGAGAATTGATCTCTGTTTGTTGTTTACCTTGCTGTTGATGGTAGCTAATCTACGGGGGGTTAAGGAATCAGGACGGATTTTTATGATCCCCACCTATGCCTTCATCTTTGGGGTCTTTGTCTTAATTACGGTGGGCATTTATCGCTTAAGTACAGGTTATATTCCACCGGCCTATCCTGATTTTCCCATTGAACAATCCCTGAGTCTCTTTCTAGTCTTAAAGGCTTTTTCGGCAGGCTGTTCGGCAATGACGGGAGTTGAGGCCATTTCCGATGGAGTATTGGCCTTTAAGGCTCCAGAATGGAAAAATGCACGCCTAACGCTTCTGTGGATGGGTATCATCTTAAGCCTGATGTTTTTAGGAATTACTTACCTAGCGAATGCCTACCATATTATTCATCGTGAGGGACAAACCGTTGTTTCTCAGCTAGGGTTAGCTATTTTTGGTGATAATTTTCTTTACTATTTTCTTCAGTTTTCAACCCTTTTAATTTTACTTTTAGCTGCGAATACCAGTTTTGCCGATTTTCCTCGCCTCTGTTATTTCCTCAGTCGGGATGGGTTTTTACCTCGTCAATTATCCCTATTAGGCGATCGCCTCGTCTATTCCAACGGGGTAATGATGCTGAGTTTATTTGCCGCTTTTTTAATCATTATCTTTCAAGGGGATGTGAATGCTGTTATTCCCCTTTATGCCGTAGGGGTTTTTACCTCCTTTACCCTTTCCCAGGCTGGAATGGTGCAACACTGGTACAAAGATAAGTCCTCTGGTTGGCAAGCGAGCGCCGTCATGAATGCGATCGGTACCTTAGCAACCTTGCTCGTTCTAGGAGTGATTATCTTTACCAAATTTCAACTAGGAGCCTGGCTAGTCGTGATTGCCATTCCCCTCGTGGTTGCCGTTTTCCTCAAAATTCGAGGTCATTATCGTTACGTTGCCGAACGTCTCAGTCTAGATGGTGTGGCTCCGAGAAGTTATTTACCCCATCCCAAACCCGCCGTTATTACCCATCCCGCCGTCGTTATTGTTGGCCAATTAAATCGGGGAACCCTGGAATCTCTAGACTATGCCCGTACCATTGCAGACTATATTGTGGGCGTTCATGTGGATCTCGGTAGCACCGATCGCGAAAAATTACAGAAACGTTGGCAAGAACTAGAAGGAGATTTGGATTTAGTGATTTTAGAATCTCCCTATCGCTCAGTGATCACGCCCCTCGTTGATTTTGTTAACCAGTTTGAAAAGGAACATAACGGGTTATTATCCACCATCATTATTCCTACCTTTGTGACTCGTAATTGGTGGGAAAATCTACTCCATAACCAAACCACTATTTTCTTAAAAGCAGCTTTGCGGGCCAGCAAAAAACGGGTTGTCACTAGTGTCCGTTACTATCTCTAGCCACTAGAAATTAAAATCCTCGTCCGATCGCTGCCAAAGTTGAATTTCATAGCAAAGATGCCTGTCAAAAATTTTACGGGCTTCTAGTCCCTCTAAAAGGGGTTTTTCTAGCCACCGTCCATAGGCCCATTTAAGAATCGCGTATAAAGGGGGAACAGCTATTTCCAGTACATTACCAATATATTCCCCTGTACTTAACCCAAACTGGCGTAAATGTTCAATGGCTAAATCCAAGGTGGGGGCAACTTGCGGGGAAATATCTTCCCGTTTCACTAAACGAAATCCGGCTGTCGATAGTGCTTGATCAAATTCTTCAACCACATGACAATTAGAAAAAATCCCCTCACTATAGCTGGCATCAGACCGTAACATATCTGCCAAGAGAAGATAACCGCCTGGTTTCAGAGCCTTAGCCGCTCCCTGGGCAATATCGATCGCCGCCATATATTGACTACTTTCACTTAAGAGAACGAGGTCGTACAAGGTCTTAGCCGTAAAGTCTTCAAATTTCATCAAATGAAAAATGGCTTGACCCTCTGTCATCTCTAAAAACTTTTCTTTTTGAAAAGGATCGGGAGCCAATCCTTCTACATCTAGTCCTTGTTTGAGCAGAAAAAAGGCATTCCCGCCAATCCCACAACCCACATCTAATAAGGTTTGGATTTCAGAGGGCATAAAACTTAAAAGTTTTTTGGAATAGGCTTCCTGGGCAATTCGTAACCGATAAAGCGATCGCTCCTCTGTGGAAGTGGGTAACGGTTCCCAGTAACCATAGTGAAGATAGGGTGAACCTGTCAGTTTCAGATAATAATTAAGGGCAGCATTTTGATAACGGGTAACGGAGGAAACAGGATTAGATGAAGGCTTGGGCATTAGTATCACTAGAGATTAATTAGTCTTTAAATTTAATCGTTAGGTCGCAATCCACAATCAGGCTGAAACCTCTTAGTGCTCAAGCAATAATGATTTCTGGTAGATATTGCTAGGGATAAATTCTAGGCATTAAACTAGAGGTAGAGAATCTTAAGTATAGCGGTTAAGTTGGCAGTCAGAATCCAGGTATTGGCAACCGTTAAATTATTTTAGGCAAAATCTATTCTCTCTCGGTCAAACTCATCTGAAATGTTTCAAGCAACTCGTCGTCGATTGGCATTGTGGTACACACTGGTGACGGCTCTATTACTCATTTTATTTGCCACGGGGATCTATTTCTATGTGCGCCAAACCTTGGTAGAACGAATTGATGATACCCTCAAGCACGTTATCGAAGTGGTTAATCGTTCCCTGGTGATCCAGCCGATCGCCGCCGGTCGGTATCGTTTAAACGTGGAAGCCAGTTTCCAGGAAAATAGTGGTACTGCCGAGGATGATCACATTGATTTGGAATGGTTTAATTCCCAGGGAGTATTGCTTTGGTCAACCTTAAGTGAAATCCCCCAAATTACCTTACCCTTAAGCCGCAAAACGGAAACCGTCACCTTTTCTCCCGATCATCTCCTGCGTCAAGTCACAGAGCGGATTGAACGAGATCATCAAATCTTAGGATATCTACGGGTCAGTCATCCCTGGTTTGAAGTGACTAAACCAATACAGCAATTTTTACTGGATTTAACCCTAGGTCTCGTCGTCATGATTAGCAGTGTGGCGGCGATCGGTTGGTTCCTATCGGGTTTGGCCATGCAACCCATTAAGGAGTCCTACCAAAGTCTCAAGCAATTCACTGCCGACGCTTCCCACGAATTGCGGAATCCGATCGCGGTGATCCAGACCAATGTACAGATGGCCCTCGCCTATCCTGATGCCGATCCCCAACAACAACAGCAACAATTAAGGATCATTGAACGCTTAACCCAACGGTTAGGCAATCTGGTGAATGATCTCCTTTTTTTAGCCCGAACGGATAGCGGTACGATTCAGTTAACCCCTAAACCGATTCCCCTCGACGCACTTTTGATTGAGGTGATGGAAGAACAACGCATTAATCTAGAGTCCAAAAGCAGTTTTCTTTCCCTACAAATTGAAGAACCGACCGCCGAAGATTTTCAGGAAGACTTTACCCTGTTAGGAGATTGGGATCAACTGGCCCGTCTATTCACCAATTTAATTAGTAATGCCATCGAACATAGCCATCGGGAAGATGACCGAGAAACAGCCATTAGCCTCAGATTGAAACAGGTTAAACGCGATCGCTCTCCCTCTCTTCAGGTTGAAATTAAAGATGATGGAGTGGGGATTCCAGCCGTGGCTCTTCCCCATCTATTTGACCGCTTTTATCGCCTTGATCCTGCTCGCTCCCATTCCAGGGGTCAGGGGACAGGACTGGGATTAGCGATCGCCCAGGCCATTGTGATCAATCATCAAGGGCAAATTACCGTAGAAAGCCAAGCAGGAGTGGGAACAACTTTTACCGTCACCCTACCAGTTGCGGCTACCCTGGCTAAGGTTAAAAACGTTTAATTGGCGTTTTTTTGGGATTTAAGGTTTTGTAATTGACGGAGCAGAACATCAATTTCCGCTTCTAAATAGACGTATTCAACTTGTTGCGCCGCTTGATAAGGCTTTTGGGTAACGGCGGAACTAGAAGGTCTGGTTTTCAAAGCAGTAGTCATGGTTAGTAGGATGTTTTAAATAAAGTATTGTAAAGGTGAATGGATTATACAACAAAACGTTGTCATAAACGTGAACTTATATCAAGTTATCATAAGATTCTGTAACATTTTTGGCTGAAATCTCTGATGATGCACCGATTCAAGTGGTTTTCTCTACTGTTAGCATTGGTTCTAACCCTTGCCCTGAGCCTATTGCCGACTCCTGCCTTCGCTTTAGGTGGCTCCCAACCGCTCCTCAATCAACTGGCTCCCGATTTTACCCTAGCGACCAATAGTGGGGATGGAGAAATCAGTCTGAAGGACTACCGAGACCAATGGGTTGTTCTATACTTTTATCCTCAAGATTTCACCCCTGGCTGCACCCTCGAAGCTCAACGGTTTCAAAAGGATTTACCCCAATATCAAGGTCTGAATACCCAAGTCATTGGAGTTAGTGCCGACGATGTGGTTTCCCATGAGGAATTTTGTGCAGAGGAGGGCCTACGATTTCCTCTGTTAGCGGATACAACTGGAACGGTTAGTAAAGCCTATGGTTCCTGGCTAGGGGGTCGCTCTTTACGTCATACCTATCTCATTGATCCCGATGGGATTTTACGGGAACGCTTTTTAGGGGTTCAACCAGTTATTCATAGTCAGGAGGTTTTGGCTCGCTTACGGGAATTACAGAATTAATCCCTGGGAGAATGTTCCCAGGAGCGGGGATCTTCCATGGGTTCAAGATGGGTGGTGACGTGACTGCCTGGTAACTTGGCAGCGATCGCGTTTTCTAGGGTGTCACAGAGATCATGCCCTTCTTGTACTGTCCAACGACCAGGGACAAGAACATGAAAGGAAATAAAGCGTTCGGCTCCAGCCAGGCGTGTTCGGAGCAAATGAAAACGAATTTCCTGATCTTCATAATCGGTAAAAATCTCAATAATACGGTCAATATCAGCTTTGGGAATGGATTGATCCATGAGACCAGATAGGGTTTCCCGCATCAGTTTTACCCCTGTCCAAATAATATTCAGGGCAACGCCGATGGCAATGAGGGGATCGAGAATCAGCCAACCGGTGATTTTGACGAGGAGAATGGCCATGATCACACCAATGGAAGTCCAGACATCTGTGAAAATATGATGGGCATCGGCTCGAAGGGTGATGGAATTCAAACGTTTACCCGCCCTGAGCAAGATCCAGGCAACGACTCCATTAATCGCTGTGGCCAAAAAAGAGAGGATTAAACCTAATTCAACTTTATCCAACGGTTGGGGATCTAATAATCTTCCCCAGGCCGCGATCGCAATACTGAGAGCCGCAATCAAAATAAAGGCACTTTCCAAGCCGCTCGAAAAATATTCCGCTTTGCCATGACCAAAAGGATGTTCCTCATCGGGAGGTTTGGCCGCCAGGGACAAGGCCCAAAACGCAACACAGGCAGCGAGTAAGTTAACCCCCGATTCCATCGCATCAGAAAGCAGTCCCACCGAATCCGTCAGTAAATAGGCCCCAAATTTTAAAGCAATGGTGGCGATCGCGGCCAAAATAGACAGAATGGTATAAGGTCGAGCCGATTTAGCACTCATAGATAGGATTCCAGAATTGGACTCAACAAGGAGAGAGAAAGCGAAGGATAATACCTAAAAGTCTAAAAGAAGGGCCGAGGCCAAGTTCAAAAGGGTGAGGAAAATTTAACGATCTATTCTGCCTTCTGAGCAATGAAGTCGGAAATTGCAGATTAGAAGTTGCCTAAAAGTGTTAAAAAGCACAAAATTTTCTAAGCTGAAAGTGTTAGAAAGTGACAGGCTCGCTTTATAAATAAAAGACAAAGCAAGATTATCGCCAGAGGAGTAACGTTTTGAAAAAAGTAGAAGCCATTATCCGCCCCTTCAAGCTCGATGAAGTCAAAATCGCCCTTGTTAATGCTGGAATCGTTGGTATGACAGTTTCAGAGGTACGTGGTTTTGGTCGTCAAAAAGGCCAAACGGAACGCTATCGAGGTTCTGAATATACCGTGGAGTTCCTGCAAAAACTCAAGATCGAGATCGTTGTCGAAGATGCTCAGGTTGATATGGTTGTGGATAAACTAATCTCCGCAGCCAGAACTGGAGAAATCGGTGATGGGAAAATCTTTGTTAGTCCTGTTGATGCTGTCATTCGGATTCGGACAGGGGAAAAGAATCTAGAAGCGATCTAGTCTCTGTTTTTACTCGTCAGGCTGGCCATTGAGGGAGTAAGTTCGCAAAGGCTTTCCCTCGGTGACTGACCTGGTGTTTTTCGGCGGGGGTCATTTCGGCAAAGGTTTTTTGATACTCAGGTACGTAAAATATGGGATCATAACCAAAACCCTGCTTTCCTCTAGGAGCCAAGAGAATTTCACCTTCACAGATGCCTTCACTCTGGGCAGCAATAGTACCATCAGGACGGGCCAAGGCGATCGCACAAACAAATTTTGCCTGACGATGACGATGATTTCCCAATTCTCGTAGCAACCGTTCAATCCGCTCTGCATCAGTTTTTCCATAACGGGCTGAGTACAGTCCTGGTGCCCCCTGAAGTGCTGCCACCGCTAACCCAGAATCATCAGCGATCGCCCATTCCCCTAAGGCTTGAGCCACCTGAGTCGCCTTCAGACAGGCATTGGCTAAAAAAGTCTCGCCCGTTTCTTCTATCTCTAATGCCAAGGGTTTCAGTCTGAGTTGACAATCTCGTCCCACCAGATAGGCTTGAATTTCAGCTAATTTACCGGAATTACTCGTTGCTACCACCAGGGTTTTCATAGAAAAATCAGAATCGTTCAGTTGAAATTATATCCTGCTTTCTCGGTGAGATGGCAGCCGGAGATCAAGGGACAGCCAATTTGGTGTATAGTACTAAAAGCATTATTTAAGTGTATTCGATTAGCATGATTACCCAAAATAACCCTAAGGAACGCCTTCAGATTGAGAATTTATTATTAACTCATCCCCTCAGTTATACCCAACACGGTAACGATGTTATTGAAGGGTTAACCCAATTTCCAAAGGTTTTACCCCCCCATTATTTATATGATGATGATGGCTCCCATTTGTTTGAGCAGATCTGTCATTTACCTGAATACTATCCTACCCGAACAGAAGCCAGCATTCTCGCCAAAATCGCGCCAGTCATTGCGGAAATAACCGGTGATTGTGATTGTATTGAGCTAGGCAGTGGGAGTTCTGCTAAAACCCGTTTATTACTCAGTGCTTATGAAGACTTAGGTTATGGCATTCGCTATGTTCCGATTGATGTTAGTCCAGCAATCCTAGAAGTCAGTGCCCAGGAATTATTAAAAGAGTTTTCTCACTTAACCATTCATGGACTGGTTAGCACCTACGAATTGGCCTTGCAGGAGTTACCCGTTTCCTCTCTACCGACTAAGATGGTCGTTTTTTTAGGCAGTACCTTAGGGAATTTTACGCCTGAGCAATGTGAGCAATTATTCACCCAACTTTATCAGGCTCTAGACCCAGGCGATTATTTTTTGCTGGGGGTGGATCTACAAAAAGACATCGGGGTTTTGGAAGTAGCCTATAACGATAGTCAAGGAATTACGGCGCAATTTAATTTGAATATGTTACGTCATCTCAATTGGCGATTTCAAGGAGATTTTGATCTCGCCCAATTTCAGCATCAAGCTTTTTATAATGAGACGGAATCTCGGATTGAAATGCATCTTATCAGCCAATGTTCCCAGGTTGTACATCTGAAAAAATTGGCTTTAGCGGTGAATTTTGCTGATCAGGAAACTATTTTGACGGAAATTTCTCGGAAATTTAATCTGGCGACGATGGTAGCCAATTTAGAAAAACACCACTTGCAACCTCTTCATAGTTGGACTGATCCACAACAGTGGTTTGGTGTGATGCTGTGCCAAAAAATTGATTCCTAAACCGAAAACTCCGAGGTCAGATCTCTTGCCATGAGATTCTTGACGGCGATTTGAGGCGTAATGAGTCCCTGGAGCAAGGCATAAACTTGATAGGTAATGGGAACTGACAGCGATCGCGCCTTAGCAATTTGGATGACCACTTCTGTGGTGTTAATTCCTTCGGCGGTTCCGTCACTTTCCATCAAAATTTGGGTTAACGACTTGCCGCCGGCCAATTTGTAGCCGACCTGGTAGTTGCGGGATAGAGTACTATTACAGGTTGCCAAGAGATCTCCTAATCCCGATAGTCCAAAAAAAGTTTCCGGTGAGGCTCCCAAAGCGATTCCGACTCGCATCATTTCTGGTAAAGCTCTGGTTAATAAAGCAGCCTTGGCATTGGTTCCCAGATTGAGTCCATCACAGACTCCGGCGGCGATCGCCATGACATTTTTTAACGTGCCCCCCAGTTCTGTCCCCAGGGGATCGGCATTGACATAAACCCGAAACTGTTCTGAAGATAAAATGTTTTGTACGGTTTCCGCTGCGGTGGGATCAAGACTGGCGACGGCGGTGGCGGTGGGCAGACCGGCGGCAATTTCCTTGGAGAGGTTAGGGCCAGACAACACCACTAAATGTTGTTCAGGAAAGGCTTGATGCCAAAGTTGAGACGGTGTTTGCAGGGTTTCGAGATCTAGTCCTTTGGTCGCAGTCACCAGAATCGTTTCCGGTTTCAGATTAATGGCCTGTAGAGCGGCGATCGTCGGTTTGACCCCCTTCATGGACACCGAAGAAATAATCACCTCTGCCGATACCACTGCCTGCTCTAAAGAATGGGAACTTTGACGTGACCAGACACAGACAGAATTCTGCTTTTTTTTCACTAAGCTGGCTAATCCACTTCCCCAATGTCCAGCCCCTAGAACCGTCACCATTTTGCTGGAATTTTCCATATTTAACCTGTTAATAACCCTAAGATGCTCAAAAATCGCCTTCAATCTTGCCTTTTAACTTGTTAGGATAGAGGACAATTGTTGTGATCACCTTTCAAATTATGGCATTTCGGAATCCTGTTCCTACTGTTGACATCATTATTGAAATGATTGATCAACCCAAACGTCCGATTCTACTGATTGAGCGTAAAAATCCTCCCTATGGTTGGGCCTTGCCTGGGGGATTTGTGGACTACGGAGAACGGGTCGAAGTGGCCGCTATTCGGGAAGCAAAAGAAGAAATTGGCTTAGACGTTGAATTAATTGAACAATTTTATGTTTATTCTGACCCTAATCGGGATGAACGCCAGCATACCGTCAGTATTGTCTTTATCGCGACGGCTAGAGGAGTTGCCCATGCCGCAGATGATGCCCAAAAAGTAGGAACTTTTGATCTTTGGGAATTACCGCATCAACTTTGTTTTGATCATCAAAAAATCCTGCAAGATTATCTCCACTATCGTTATTATAAGTTGCGTCCCCGCTTATCGTTTTGAGGCCAGATCTCGAAACTCAGCAAATAAGGTTAGGATAGGCGTGATAACTATCGCAACCTAATAATTCGCCTTTGAGGTTAATCATGGAACTAACCGTAGCTAATGTAGAAACCGTTTTAGATGAAATGCGCCCTTACTTGATGGCGGATGGCGGTAATGTGGAAATTGTTGAACTTGATGGCCCCATTGTTAAAGTTCGCTTACAAGGTGCTTGTGGTTCCTGTCCTAGTTCGACTATGACACTCAAGATGGGGATTGAACGCCGCCTCAGAGAGATGATCCCTGAAATTGCCGAAGTAGAGCAAGTGATCTAGAGAGAAGCATGGCTGATGATTTGGTAAAAGTACCAGCAGCCTTCGTGTGATTTTGTGCCCCCTTTTGGTACGACTCTTGATAAAAGAAATTGATCTCCCCCCCTTCCTAGCTACCGCGTACACACATCTACCCGTCAACCTCATTTTGCCCCCCCAGCCCCCCAACTTTGGGGGGAGATTGGTCTCTTTCGCAGTTCAAAGTCCCCCAGTATTGGGGGATTGAGGGGGCGAGATAAGGCTAAACAGAAAACCCAAAACTTGTGTGTACACAGTAGCCCTTCCTAGGGGGCTTTTTTCGGTCAAAATCTAATCAATACGGCGTTGCTGATTTACGGTATGAATCTCTAAAAATGCAATTTTTAAAACATTGACTGACACTGCTTTCTAGAGATATACAGAATTCAATGTCATCTCCTGATAAAGCAACACCTTTTTTTCTGCTAAAAACCTGCGGGGAAATTTTTAAAATTACAAATTATCTGCTGAATATGGGAGCTATAGCATGGCCTTTCTCATTGTTGCTTTGCCATAAAAAATCCCTCTAGAAGAGGGAGAAAGACGGAGAATTAAATATTTTTAGCCAAGATTTAATTTAACAACGCGGTTCTTTTCAGGTTCGGCTTTAGGCAAATCTAGGTTCAAAATGCCATTCTTGTATTCCGCCTTGGCTTCCGTATTTTGTACCTTGACGGGTAGAGGAATAACCCGATGAAACTGACCATAGCGGAATTCTGTCCGTGTTACCCCTTGCTCTTCGGTTTTCGTTTCAGATTTACGTTCACCGCTTATGGTCACGGAATCAGCTGTCACTTCAATATTAATATCTTTGCCATCTAAGCCCGGAACCTCTAATTTTAGATGAACTGTTTCAGGGGTTTCTGTTAATTCTGCAGCAGGAACAAAACTGGGCCAATTAACTTCTGTTGATAAGCTGGTGTTCGGGACTAAGGTATCAAAAACGCGATTCATTTCCCGTTGTAGCTCATCGATATTACGGAAAGGTTGCCAACGAATGAGTGCCATACTATTTACCTCCAAAAGGGGATTTTGGGAAAAATAATGAATGTTTGAAAGGCTCAAGTTTTTATTTTTTCCTTGTTTCCTTTCATTTACTACAATAGGCCAGTCTTTCTTGGCGTTGAATTCGGTTTTACGCCCTTGGTAGAGGGGGATTTCCGCCCTAACAGAATCCTCAATCCATTACACTGCCATTGGGCTGTTAGACGAACAGATTCAAGAGATTAGGGTAATATTGAAGTCACCTAAGGCCGTATCAGACCTTTATGACCCAACCTATCCGCGATTTACAGACAGTACAAACCCTAGCTCTACTAACCTGTTATGGTTTTGAGCTCAAAGACTCAACGCCGCTCACTCTCATTGAGCAATGGTTAACCCAGTATTCTGTGCAATGGGTTCGTTTAGCAGTGGTAGAAGCCCTCTATCTAGGGCGTTATAAGGCCGTTTCTATTGATCATTTGCTTCAGTCTTGGACAAAACGGGGTTATCCGCATTTCCACTTTAACCAGGACTTTGAACGGCTGATTTCCCATAAGTTACCCAAAATTCTTCTTCAGCCCCTTCCCAGTATTCGAGACGTAGCACTCCCCCACTCTGTTCGATTGGAATTGCCTCCACCACCTCATTTACTAGAGCCGATTCTGCGCCAACATCCACCGGCGATCGCGTCTCAAGCGGAAATGACTCCTCTACTTGGCGATCGCGATTCAGAAAGGGTGCCTGACCTTCAGGAGATTACCGAGATCGAGATGATACTGCCTCAATGGAAAGCTGATCAGAAGTGTTCTACTTCAGAAGACCCTGTAAAAAATGTAAAAACAGAGATTGCAGAAGCGACTTTCCCAAATACCGAAATACCTCTAACCGTCCAGGCAGAGACTTGTGTTAATACACGACCAGAGAGCAAACTTGACTCAACTTTTTTAGATCGCACTATTCATCAATTTAGTCCTCAGCCGGATCGATCTAATTGGTTTAGCAAACTCAAGACAGTTCTGGAACAAGAGATGGCAGCAAGTGCAGGCTAGGGGTTAACTAGAAACCAAGGCTTCTGGACTGCGATGACGAGGGATTTCGTAGGTTAAAAAGTCGTATGCCAATCGCGTTTGAGGAAAAATAGCTTTGGCTTCCGCCAGTAAATGCTCTAATTGTAAAGGGTTGCCTGGTGCATAACGGGGGCTAAAGTGAGTCATGAATAATAGCTGTTTGACCTGGGCTAGAAGGGCAACTTGAGCAGCCATGGTGGAAGTGGAATGGAGTCGATCAAAGGCCATTTCTGCATCCTGATGGGCAAAGGTCGTTTCATGGATTAGCACATCTACCTCTTGGGCCAAAGCGATCGCCCCTTCACAAAAGACAGTATCAGTACAATAGGCTAGTTTGCGACCTGGCTCCGTTGGTTCACAAAGTTCCGAGCCACGGATGCGCTTACCGTTGGGCAGGGTGACTGTTTCTCCCCGTTTCAATTGGCCATACATCGGGCCAGAGGGAATACCCAGGGCTTTGGCTTTTTCAACTTGAAAACGGCCGGGACGATCTTTTTCTTCGATGCGATAACCATAGGCCGGAATACGATGTTTGAGCAGGCCACAGGAAACTTTGAATTCCTCGTCTTCATAAATGAGGCCATCTTCTTGGATGGTGTTAACCCGAATACGATTGGCCAGATGGGTATGGGAATATTTACTACAGGCTTTGAGATAATCTGCAAGTCCAGGCGGGCCATATAAATCGATCGCCTGCCCAACGCCTGCTAAACCACAACTGGCCAATAATCCCATTAGTCCAAAGATATGATCGCCGTGTAAATGGGTAATAAAAATACGGGTTAACTGGGAAATTCTGACTTCACTACGGAGCAGTTGGTGTTGTGTCCCTTCTCCACAATCGAATAGCCATACTTCCGCTCGTTGCGGTAATCGGAGGGCAATACTCGATACATTCCGCGATCTCGTTGGTACTCCAGAGCTAGTTCCTAAGAAGGTAATTTCCACAGATTATTGAATAAGAAAATAGAGCGCGATCACTAATGTAACCTAAGTTGCTATTCATTGTTTCAATACGGTTGCTTCCTCGCTATTGAGGAGATCGCTCATCGATTAATATCTCGATCTCTTCAATTCGTCTTAAGTTCTTACTTGAGATTAATCAGTTTTGTATCATCCAGACTAGTAGAATAGCAACAACAGCAGGAAGAGTTTGAATATACAAGGTCTTTAAATTTTTTGTTTGTGATGAGTTCTTACTTGGTAACGTCATGGCTCCAAAAATTCCAGCGATCGCCACACAAATTAGAAAAAAGAGTCGCAATTCAAAGGCA
Organism: Snowella sp.; assembly: GCA_035285405.1. Classification (GTDB taxonomy): domain Bacteria; phylum Cyanobacteriota; class Cyanobacteriia; order Cyanobacteriales; family Microcystaceae; genus Woronichinia. The sequence goes on from JAYKJI010000215.1 coordinate 14,750, forward strand.
TTATTCTGAGCAAATGCTGACCAAAATAGTCCTGCCGCAATAAAGCTATTGTAAATCCCTGCATTTTGGGCGATCGGGGCAATTTTAAGAGCATCTAGAGTAGAAAAGCCGAATAGTTTTTCTAAAAGGTAAGTGGTAAAGAAAATTTCTCCGACTGCAAAACCGAGATGAATCAGGGCATTTAGAATAAGGCTTATTTGGGTTAGGCTTGTCATAGCGTTTATGCACTTCCTTTTTAAATTGGCGTAGGCCGTCACTCCAACAACGTATAAGTTAATTGTTGGCTTGTAAAGAGGAAAAAATATGGAAAAGTCTGTTCTTGTGCAGAAAAAGTTCATGAAAAATCATGGCTTACTATAGGGAATGATTTTGCCATGCTCACGCTATTTATTGACTAATAAGTGTTTACTCACACTTGACTGATCACCCCTCTATTACTGGTAACTAGTTACTGATTATTCTCTGGGTTTCTTTTCTCCTTGGGAAAATTCGGAAAATGATGACGATCGCCGCAATTCAACAAATCTAGTCCCCAGCCCTAACAAAACAAGTTAGAATTTAGGATGCCCAATCCTTTGTCTCTCCCTATAGATCCGTGACAGAAGCCAAAAGTTACAAAAATACGGTTAACCTGCCCCAGACTCAGTTCGATATGCGGGCCAATGCGACGAAACGAGAACCCGAAATCCAGCAATTTTGGCAAGAAACGCAGATTTACGAAACGCTCTCGACAGAAAATACGAAACCTCTCTTTGTCTTACACGATGGCCCTCCCTACGCCAACGGTTCGCTGCACATGGGTCATGCCTTAAATAAAATTCTGAAAGATATTATTAATAAGTATAAATTACTGCAAGGCCATCAAGTTCACTATGTTCCAGGCTGGGACTGTCATGGCTTACCCATTGAACTAAAAGTCCTACAAAGTCTGAAACAAGAGGAACGTCAAACCCTTACCCCCATTACCCTACGACATAAAGCCAGGGATTTTGCCCTTAAAGCTCAACAGGAGCAGGCGATCGCCTTTCAACGCTATGGCATTTGGGGAGATTGGCAACATCCCTATTTGACCCTAACGCCGGAGTATGAAGCCGCCCAAATTGGTGTATTTGGTCAGATGGCCCTTAAAGGTTATATCTATCGTGGTTTAAAGCCGGTTCATTGGAGTCCCAGTTCCCGCACGGCCTTGGCTGAAGCTGAGTTGGAATATCCTGAAGGTCACACTTCCCGCAGTGTTTATGTTTCTTTTCCCATTACCCAGATAGGAGAAGCGGTTCAAGCCTTATTAACACCCTATTTACTGGATTTAGGGGTGGCGATCTGGACAACTACACCCTGGACGTTACCAGGCAATTTGGCCGTGGCTCTGAATCCTGAGCTAACCTATGCCATTGTTGAAACCGATAAACCCATTTGTCAGCAAAAATATCTAATTGTCGCCTTAGATTTAGTGGAACGATTAGCAACACTTTGGGATTGTCATTTAACTGTTAAAGATACTGTCAAAGGTGCTGATTTAGAGCATACCCAATACCGTCATCCGCTTTACGATCGCCAAAGTCCCATTGTTATTGGTGGTGATTATGTAACCACTGAATCAGGTACAGGTTTAGTTCACACCGCACCAGGTCACGGTCAAGAGGATTATATTGTCGGGCAACGTTATCATTTACCGATTTTGTCCCCTGTGGATGATGCGGGCAATTTAACCGCAGAAGCGGGACAATTTGCGGGTTTAAATGTCTTGAAAGATGCCAACGAAGCGATTATTAATGAGTTACAAAAATTAGGGGCATTACTAAAAGAAGAGGCTTATCAACATAAATATCCCTACGATTGGCGGACTAAAAAACCGACTATTTTCCGAGCGACTGAACAATGGTTTGCTTCGGTGGAAGGGTTTCGAGATCAGGCTCTAGCTGCTATTAAATCTGTTACCTGGATTCCAGCCCAGGGGGAAAATCGCATTACGCCCATGGTAAGCGATCGCAGTGATTGGTGTATTTCGCGGCAACGGTCTTGGGGGCTTCCGATTCCAGTCTTTTATGATGTGGAAACTAATGAGCCTTTGTTAACAGCAGAAACGGTCAATCATGTCCAACAAATTTTTGCCGAAAAGGGTTCCGATGCCTGGTGGGAATTGTCCGTAGCAGAATTATTACCGCCTAATTATCGTCAGAATGGACGCGAATATCGGAAAGGTGAAGACACGATGGATGTCTGGTTTGATTCGGGTTCTTCCTGGGCGGCGGTGGCTCAAACTCGACCTGAATTAAAATATCCCGTTGATATGTATTTGGAAGGTTCGGATCAACATCGCGGTTGGTTTCAATCCAGTCTTTTAACCAGTGCGGCGGTGAATGGTATTGCTCCCTACAAAACGGTATTAACTCACGGTTTTGTGTTGGATGAAAAGGGGCATAAAATGAGTAAATCCCTGGGTAATGTGGTTGATCCTAATCAGATTATTAATGGCGGCAAAAATCAAAAACAGCAACCTGCCTACGGAGCGGATATTTTGCGGTTATGGGTCGCTTCCGTTGACTATTCCAATGATGTTAATATTGGGCCAACTATTGTTGGACAATTAGCAGATGCTCGCAATAAAATTCGTAATACGGCGCGTTTTTTGTTGGGAAATTTACACGATTTTAATCCCCAAACGGATTCTGTTGACTACGAAGCTTTGCCTGAATTAGATCGCTATATGTTGCATCGGATCACGGAAGTTTTTACCGAAGTAACGGAAGCCTATGAAAAGTTTGAATTTTTTAAATTTTTCCAGGCCGTGCAGAATTTTTGTGTGGTAGATTTATCTAATTTTTATCTGGATATTGCCAAGGATCGGCTTTATATTTCCGACCCTAACGCGCCCCGTCGTCGCAGTTGTCAAACGATTTTACAGATTGCTTTAGAAAATTTAGCCAAGGCGATCGCCCCTGTCTTACCCCATTTAGCGGAAGATATTTGGCAATTTTTACCCTACGAAAAACCCTGTAAATCGGTATTTCAAGCGGGTTGGTTAAAGGCTCATCAAGAATGGTTAAAACCAGAATTAGCTCAAAATTGGGAACAGTTACGCGGTCTTCGTAATGAAGTTAACAAAGTCATGGAAACGGCCCGCACAGGTAAGGCGATCGGTTCTTCTTTGGAAGCTAAAGTGTTACTTTATGTAGCGAATCCAGCATTAAAAAATCTATTGCTTAACTACAATTCTACTGAGTTATTATCAGGTCAAGGTGTGGATCAATTGCGTTATTTACTGTTGGCTTCCCAAGTGGAGTTAGTAGATTTAGCGGCAATTCAAGCTACTGAATTTAACAGTGAAACCGATAATTTAGCCATTGCGATTGTTAAGGCTGATGGTCATAAATGTGATCGCTGTTGGAATTATTCTGACACCGTTGGCATATTTAAAGATGATCCCACTATCTGCGATCGGTGTGACGCTGCTTTAAAGGGCAAATTTTAATAAAAAAAGCCTGAGCATCTGCGCTCAGGCTAGAAGTATTTGGATGTTATTGCCCCAGAATCAACAATGCAATGGTGTTTAGGTGATCAAAGTAGCCTTGATCAAACCTTTGAGCCATTCCATAAATCATCAGTGACCCCCAAAGGCAAATAACCCCTGTCTTCTGAACTATTTTTAGTTTATTCATATATGTAATTTTAAATAAGAATAGACGAATTCTGTTCTTTACAGGCTCCGTTACCAAAGAAAGTCAGAGCGTAAGCCACGGTAGACTCTAAGCAGACCTTTCAATTTTTGTAACAAGATTAAGGGTTGCCAGATGCTCACGTCATTCTCTTCTCCTTGGCAAGAAGACCAAAAGCCCAGGGTCGCCAGAGTATAGATATAAGTCAGGGCAAAGACTGGGTAAAGGTATGACATCCTCCTGTATCACCAAAAAAGTATTTCTGCTTCGTCTAGGTCTATTTCCAACTCCCTCCTAAGCTTACATTGATACGGACTCAATTGTCAAGGGGGCTCCAGCAAAAATAAATTTGGAAACGTCAGTTCGGGATAAGAAATCACTGAAAGCCCTATTTTCCCGTTACTCTGTCGTGTCGTGTCA
>JAYKJI010000216.1:0-5663 GCA_035285405.1 Snowella sp.
TATTCTTTTGTTATCATGTTCTTTTTGAGGAGCATTGTACTGTTTTACAGAGTATCTTGTCTTTTTTCTTTTTGCTGTAGTCTTTGCCACACAAGACTTTTAACCCTTCTTGTCTCCCTAGCAGGAGGACACCAATAGAATTATTCGCTCAGATGCTTTCACAGCAAGGCTTTTAAGGATTTTGCTATGGAGAACTTCCGACTTACCAGTTATCAAATATTCAAAATTAAGAATTAAGAATTAAATTTATGTCTAAAAAACTGTCTGTTGTAATTAGCGGAGCTGTTTCTCTAGGTAGTTATGAAGCTGGTGTCATGTATGAAGTATTAGAAGCGATCGCCAGACATAATGAAAATGAAGAAACAACAAAAGATAATCGAATTGAAATTGACGTTATTACGGGTGCTTCAGCAGGTGGAATGACAGCTTCTATTCTTGCTCAGAAATTACTTTATGATGATGGTAGTCTTCGAGATCCCTACAAAAATGCTCTTTATAAAGCATGGGTTGAAAAAGTTGACATAGTAGATTTGCTGGAAGTTGCAGATGATGATCAAAAGAAATCATTACTTCAAAAAACAGTAGTTGAAAACATTGCCCAAGAGCTATTGCTTGATGATGATCTACTTATTCCAAAACTTCTGGAGAAAGACAGTGATGGCGAACCTCTATTAAAACAACACCCTGCTGTTAGCTCCACTATTCAAATTGGGGTAGCGATGTCTAATTTAAGCGGCTTTAACTATGCGATTCAAACCAATCAGGAAAATGAATTTGTATATACTCGATTTAAGGATCAATTTATTTGCAATGTTTCTCGCAACGACGGTGATAGTTTTGTGTTAGAAGAAAAACAATTGACTTTTGACAATCAATGGGAGCCGTTTCAAGAAATAACTTGGGGTAACTTAAGAGAAGCAGGAATTTCTTCTGGTTCGTTTCCATTAGCTTTTCCTCTGCGACTAATTAATCGAAAAGGTGGAGAAGGGAAATTTAAGACTCGAAATGGCGATTTTTTCTACACCGATGGTGGTGTATTTGAAAATGAACCTGTAGGAATGGCTAAAGCTTTAGTTAATCCAGACAATCAAGCAGATCGATCCTATTTACTGATCAAGCCAGGGCCACGCACAACAGGGAGAAATCTATCGTCTGGGCAAGAAAATCTTCTAAAGACAGCACTTTCTCTATTTGGTGCAATTGTTCAGCAAGCTCAGTTTCAAGACTTTATTATGAAGGAGATCGGTGAAAATAATCGTCTTTATACTATTACTTCCAATGATAAAGAATTAATTGGAGAGGTGTTATCTGCGTTTTCTGGTTTTCTAGAGCAAAAATTCAGGGCTTACGATTACAACATTGGTCGGGAAAATGCAAGAAAACAGCTAATTTGTGCTTCTGAAGCAAAACTTTTATCTTTTGATGAGGCACAGATGCCCGCGATCGATTGGGTTGTAGCTCCTGAGAAAAGTGTTATAGGCGGAAACATCTTAACCACATGGGAGGGTGCCAAAGCACAATTAAGCATACTGGCGGATGGTACAGGCAAGAGTCAACTAGAGCAGCTACATGGGTTAATGCGAGAAGTTGACCCCAATACACGAGAAAAAATCAGTCAAGGTTTAAAAGAAAGACTTGGCAACTTGATTGACTTTATTAATGAGGAATACTTGAAAGCTAATGATCAGAAATTCAATGACGAAATGAATAAGTTTTTTGATCAGTGGCTAGAAAAAAATATTCCTTTTTTGAAGAATGTTCCTCATTTTGCACAAAATCTTATATCAGAACTTTTGAGTCAATTGAGGGAAAAAATTGGTAAACCTTTGTTCAAGGAATTTTCTAAGTTTTTATTAGGCATATGGCTAGAAAATAATATTATTAATCCTCCCCAATAACCCGTCTCCGTTTCACACGTCCCATAGACTTTGTAAAATTAGCTGGAAGAAGGTAGATCGTTTTTTTAGCCTAAACCAATTGTCCTGCTTGCAAAGATAATACCTGGTTGGTAAAACGTTCAATTAAATGAGCTTGATGATTGACCATGAGGATTGTCATTCCCTGTTTATTCAACAGACAAAGCTCTTTCAGCAATTCTTCAGCGCGATCGCCGTCTAGGGCTGAGGTGGGTTCATCTAGAAGTAAAATTTTTGGCTCCATCAGAATACCCCGCACAATCGTAACTAACTGCCGTTGTCCCAAGGATAATTGCAATTCATTGCGATCTAACCAAGCTGCCGGAATTTGAAAGCGATCACAACCCTGTTGAATTTTGCGTTGAATTTCCTGGGGTTTCAATTGTTGTAATTTGAGAGGATAGGCCAAACTTTCTTGAACCGTCATTCCCAATAATTTGGGTTCCTGGGGCACGAGAACAATTTGACGACGCAAACTAACAATGGGAATCTCCCGAAAAGGTTTGCCTTCAAAAAAACAACTTCCCTGACTCGGTTCTAGGAGACGATTTAAGAGACGCAATAAAGAAGTTTTACCCGCCCCTGATGGCCCCATCATTCCCCAGCGCTCGCCGCAATTTAGGGAAAAAGAAATATTGTTTAAAATCGTCTCAAAACCATTGGCATCGGTTAAACTGACCTCGGATAATCGTAAAATTTCTTGTCCAAGGGAATTATCCATGATTCAGTAACAAAATTGCAGTATTTTGATCCTTAAACTGCCTCTAGACCAAAAACCCGATTAAAAGTTTTTTCCACTTTATAACCTGAATCAATGGACTCTAAAGGATCTTTGCGTAAACGATGGCGCAAACAGAGAACAATGACCCGACGAATATCATCCACCGTCACCTCTGTACGTCCCTCAAAAGCAGTTAAAGCCTTGGCCGCTCGGTTGGTGACAATATCGCCTCGTAAACCATCCACATCAAGTTCCGAACAAACTTCCGAAATTTTAACCCGTAACTCATAGTCGATCGCCACCTGGGGTAATAGATTTTGAGCCGTGACTAACTTGGCTTGTAGTTGATCCTGCTCAGATTGATATTGATCGCAAAAAGGCAATGGGTTTTGGTCAAAATCTGATCGCTGCTCAACAATTTGAACTCGCAAATTAGGTTCGCGTACCGTGTGAATTTCGGCGTGCATGCCAAAACGGTCTAACAATTGGGGACGTAATTCTCCTTCTTCGGGATTGCCGGAACCTACCAGAACAAAACGAGCCGGGTGACGAATGGAAATACCTTCTCGCTCCACCGTATTCCAACCCCCGGCCGCCGAATCTAGCAACACATCCACTAAATGATCATCCAGCAGATTAACTTCATCCACATACAGAATGCCGCGATTGGCCTTGGCCAATAAACCTGGTTCAAAGGCTTTAACCCCTTCCGAAAGGGCTTTTTCAATATCAATCGTGCCGCAAACCCGATCCTCTGTGGCTCCTAAGGGTAGATCAACCATCGTTACTTTCTTTTTCACAATGGTCAGAGGTATTTGATTGTCCACCAAGTTGCGAATCTGATCACTCATTAAATCGGGATCGGTGGGGTGGGAATTAAAAGGATCATTGGCGACGACTTCAATTTCCGGTAAAAGGTCGGCCAAGGCACGAATGGTTGTGGATTTTCCTGTTCCGCGATCGCCCATGATCATCACCCCCCCAATTTTGGGATCGATCACATTTAACAGCAAGGCGAGTTTCATTTCTTCCTGGCCCACAATGGCAGTGAATGGAAAGACTACACGGCGAGTTTTTGGGCGAAGGGTTGCAGTCATCGGATTTCTAGAATAAGTCTCGTTTAAGACGTTTTAAATAATCGTTTGTCGAGATGACCTAAAATTTGGCCACCGTTTTCTATTCTCTCATAGGAAGGACGCTCTCTCACCTGGCGGCCAGGCTGGCTAGAGAATATTATCTATCTTTATTAACCGCCTAAATCCCCTTCCATAATAGAGGCGATCGCCGCTTGAGCATTGGCCTTAAACTCGCGGATACTAATCCGATTCAACAACAACACCGCACAGACAAGACCCACCGATTGCAGGGCAAACACCAAACCATAGGCAAGAACGGGACTAACAAAGAGAAACTTGCCTAAACTTAAAAACGCGCCTGCCAATACCGTGGCTAATCCCCGTGACATTGCCTGAGCCAGACCCCAGGCCCCAATAAAGGTTCCAGCCGTTTCGGCTGCTGTTAAATCCAACATTAAACTAGTTGCTCCGGCAGTAATCATGCCAGAGGCTAAACCAAACAAGAGTAAACCCGATTTTAGTAAAGCCTGATTTTCTAAAAATCCTGCCAAAATTAAAACACTAAAACAAGTGGCCGCCACTAAACAGCCCCATTTCGTCGTACGTTGATTGCCCAGCTTTGGTAACACTAAAAATCCCGTTGTAGCAATACCGATTAGGGTGCCCATGCCAAAAAAAGCATTTAATTGGGTGGTTTGCGCAATGCACATTCCAAACACTTCCCCCCCATAGGGTTCCATGATAGCATCCTGCATAAATAGACTAATCGTTAGTAACAACAGAAAGGTGAAAAAAAAGCCTGTTTGCCGACTCGCTGTTAGCACTTTTAAGGCTCGACCCAGGGTAATTTGATCCTCTCGTTCAACGTATTGAGAACGACTCGAAAAGCGAGAATATTTTCTTTCTACTCCGAACGTTGCTAGGATGCTGAATAATAAAACGATCGCCGGCATAATGACAAAGACAGGATTGATCGCCTGTTGAAGCTGGGCAATATTGGCCGTTTTTGTTACCTGGGTTGGATCATAACTAAGAATAGCCACCCCGCAAATATTGGGAGTATCTAACAGTTTCGAGCTAACAATGGCCCCCACCACAATGCCCACCATTAACATTGACCAAACAATGCCCACTAATTGAGAACGGTTATCCTCATCGGAAACATCCACCAGAAGAGCTGCAAAGGGAACCGAACTAGCACTAAGAGCCAAGCCGTAGAATCCAAAAACGATCGCTAACAGTCCTGTCCAGAGGTAAGTCACCGTTGTCCAACCATTATTCTGCACCGACCAGCCCAACTGCCAAACGACTTGTAAAGCAAGAAAGGCAATGACTGTAAAGAAAATCGCGCCGAGCCAAACATAACCGGTTCGATGATAGCCAAATAATCTTTTACTGTCCGACATCTGCCCGAACCATACCCGCACCGGACTAACGAATTGATAGGTGGCGATCGCGGCAGCAGCCATTCCAGGTAACACGGCCAACTCATCAATCAGCAGACGATTCAAAACACCTAGTGTCAATAGGGACATAATGCCCAATCCCATTTGAAATAAACCCAAACGGAACATCGTTAAGAGCTTTAATTTGGGAAGCGTCCCTGGCGGGTGGGATAAAGTAGAAGCATTCATAATGTTATAGTTAATTACAGCACTTTGCGTATTCAAGACGTACAATAACAACAGTGGGTAAAATAATTTCGGAGATGGACAGACGAGACTAAATATTTGACAGCCATCCTTAACAAAGCCTCTACTACTATTTTCGATTTTGGCACAAAACGACGAATAAAAGCTTTTAATTCCCACCAGAGATGCTTGATTGGGTTGAAATCAGGAGAATAACCCGATAAATAAACGACTCTTGCTCCCACTGCCTCCACCATTTCCTTTATCCCTTTTACTTGATGGGCGCGAAGCCTATCCATTACTACTACAGCCCCTTTCC
>JAYKJI010000217.1:0-10979 GCA_035285405.1 Snowella sp.
CGCTTGATGTTGAATTCTACTGGTTTATGGAACTTCTATTTGAATGCTGCCTAATTGGTAAGAGATGATGAAATCCTTACTGTGCAAACTTTCTGTTTCTCTTTTATTTCCCAACAGGTCTAATTAAGAGAAAAAATTAGCTTTTACGCCAGACTTAACGCGACTTGAAAGCTTTTAGAGATTATTGCATACCTTATCATAAAATTCAAGATAATCATTAATTAATGTTAGACGCGATTTAAACCTACCAAATCGGCACTAAATCCAAAACAAAATTCGGTAATATATCTTCTCCCGATAAACTATTAGGATTCTCCAAAACTTCCACTGCTTGACCCTGACGATAAATTTCAACTTGTCGGTCTTGACGATTAATCAACCAACCCAACCGAGTCCCATTTTCTAAATACTCCTGCATCTTTTCTTGTAACACTTTTAAATTATCGCTTTTAGACCGTAACTCAATCACAAAATCAGGACAAAGTGGCACAAATCCCTGACGTTCCTCAGTTGTTAACCCATTCCATTTTTCCAACCGAATCCAAGCTGCATCGGGAGATTTATCCGAACCATTGGGCAATTTAAAACCCGTCGAAGAATCAAACGCAATACCAAGTTTATTACTACGACTCCAGGCTTGCAACTGGTAAGCAATTTCTAGATTTCGGTTTCCCGTTTCTCCACCTGTGGGCGGCATAATGATTAAATCTCCTCGGCAAGTTCTCTCAAAACGTAAGTCGCGATTATTTTGACACAGTTGATAAAACTGCTCATCCGATAAGGTCAAGGGATCAAGCTTAATCGTTAGAGGACTCATTTTGTTTAAGACGAAATTATTACTAACTTTCCCTATTGTAATCTGCTGATCGGCTCCGTCAATTGGCGTAAAACGGTGGATTGAAGCCGCGATCGCTTTTGTTTTTTCACTTTTTGGGATACTGGGTGATCGCCTGGGAAAAACCAAGTACCACCAGAATATTAGAGATCGTTAATAAAGATTCCGCGCTACCGTGAAGCCAATCCACATTGGCCAACATTTCCCCATAGTGAATTTGGGCGTAAATGCCGGCGGGAATAGTGACAGCCACAAACACCAATAAAAAATAAAAGCCAAATAAAACAAGACCAGGAGCCTGTTTTGAGCGGGTCAGAAACCACAAAAATCCTAGATAGGGAAAGAGTGATAAAGCAAAGAGTGTATCTTTAGAAAGCATAGAAGTCAGATAGGTATATTCTCAAATCGCATTTTCTCATTAACTTGTCACCAAAACTTCATCTCCCTGACACAGGAACGTCAAACGCGACCCCTATATTAGGAATTGTCAGCCCAAAAACCGTTTTCCCTATTGCTCCTCATCGGGCTGACTTTTTTACTCCTTTCCTTTGGACTTTAAATTTGGTGAAATCATTATGAGAGACTATAGCGTAAATCATTCTTCTCCTTCTAACCCTAAACCGTCGAAGAAACCGATCGCCTATCTGGGCTTGGTCTTATTGGGCATGGGGATGGGAATTGGCGGAACCTATGCTGTTAGTAATCCTCAAGGGTTTGCCCGTCTGTCGGAAAGTGCGATGCTTGCCCCTCAGTCGGCGGTAGAAACTCCAGCCGCGATCGCAAGTATTCCAGCCCCTAGTAATTTTGTCGTGGATGTGGTCAAGGAAACCGGGCCCGCCGTTGTGCGTATCAACTCCGAACGTAAAGTGGAAACCAAAGCCCCAGAAATGCTCAATGATCCCTTTTTCCGAGACTTTTTTGGCTCCCAAATGCCAGGCTTTCCCCATGGCCAACGTCAAATTCAACGGGGGACAGGTTCAGGCTTTATTGTCAGTGATAATGGTCAAATTTTAACCAATGCCCATGTGGTAGCTGGAGCCGATGAAGTAACTGTCACTCTTAAGGATGGTCGCACCCTCAAAGGACGGGTATTGGGTAGTGATCCGACAACGGATGTCGCGGTGGTTAAAATTGAAGCCGATCATTTACCCGTTGTTAAAATCGGCAATTCTAATCAATTACAGGTGGGAGAATGGGCCATTGCGATCGGCAATCCCCTCGGTTTAGATAGCACTGTTACCACGGGAATTATTAGTGCTACGGGTCGGAGTAGCTCCCAAATTGGTGTGGGGGATAAACGAGTAGAATTTATTCAAACCGATGCGGCTATTAACCCAGGCAATTCTGGTGGCCCCCTGCTTAACGCCAACGGTGAAGTCATTGGCATGAACACCGCTATTATTCAAAATGCTCAAGGGATTGGGTTTGCTATTCCGATTCAAAAGGCCCAACAAATTTCTAAGCAAATTATTGCTAAAGGTAAAGTAGAACATCCTTTTCTAGGGATTCAGATGGTAGAAGTTACCCCAGAATTAAAGCAAAAACTCCAGGAAAGTAATGGCGTAACCCTGAAAGCGGATCAAGGCGTTGTGATCATGAAGGTACTTCCCAATTCCCCTGCTGATCTAGCTGGTGTGCAATCGGGAGATGTGATCCAAGGTGTTAACGGACAAAGTATTAAATCTCCTAATCAGGTTCAAGATTTAGTGGAAAATACGGCGATCGGTGCTGAGTTGCCGCTTCAGGTTTCCCGTGATGGCAAAGATCTAACACTCAAGGTTAAGGTTGGTGTCTTGCCCAATGTCGCTCAGTCAGAATAGATGAGTAGCTGGGCTCAAAACCCTTGATCAATTTTTAAAAACCTCTCTTGTGAACACTCCAATGGCCCCAATTTTTGGGGCTTTTTTCATGATTGGTACTATACGGATTTCCCAAAACTGGGCTAAGATACGGGGGCAGCTAAGTGTTCAAATATTGCTTTCGATTCTAGCCCTTCGATGAGTTATTCTAAGCCCTCTTCTCCCAGCCCAGATTCTATTACGGAAGAACAGCCTCTCTTTCGCGCCGAGCTAGTGCGATCAGGTGAGGAAAAGGATGACTATTCTCAAACAACATCAAGTTTATTGCATCTGCCTCGACAGGAGAATCTCGCCTATTCAGAGGAGGAAATTCAGACCACAGATACCATTGACTTTAATTTTCTTTCTGCCTCTGCTCCTCGTTCGACTCAACCAGAAAGTGCAGGGCGATCGCTGCTGGATTTGGGAAAAGGGCTGCTCACACCTTGGGGAATGAGTGGTCTTTTTTGCTTCTTGTTAGCCAATATGCTGTTAACAGCTAGTCAGTTTTCCTCATTACAAGCGACTTCTAGCCCTTCTACCGAGATCGCCACCGCCTTGCCAACCGCTTCTGTTCCGACGGCAAACCCTTCCCTGCAATTAGATGGAACCTCTATATCTCCCCTCAGTCTTAACCAACTCAGTGAATTACCGACTTCAACGGTTATAGCCCCATCAACTCAGCCGACAACGAATCTAACGGCCCATCAAGCGATCGCCTCCTTAGAAACCGTTCCTTCCCTTCCCCTAACCTCGGTTAATTCTGCCCCTGCCAATGAAAGTTTAGCTGCCCTGCTTTTACCGCCTTCTTTGCAACCCCAGGTTTCCTACTCTACCGCTTTACCACCCGCTCCTGTTCGCCCCCCCCTGCCGCTTCGTTCCGCCGTTGCTGGTCAGTTCAAAATTGCGCCGCCCCTTCCGTCCCAATCCATTCCAGCCAACCATTTGCCCACTGTTGCCGTTCGTCCTTCTCATCTTTCCCAACCTGTTCCTCTCCCCCCTCCGCCTCCCATCTCATCCCAAGTTCCCCCCAGCCTGGCAACCCTGGGTAATCCGACCGCCGTTGCTCCGGTCAATGCAACTAATCCAGTAAATAACGTTGCTAATCCGCCTGCACCGATCAGCAATCCCGTTTCTTCAGGAGTTAATTCATCCCTGCCCGCCCCAAACTCAACGGCGGCTTCCCCCGCGTCAGAGCAAATCCTACGTCAAATCCTAAATCAACAGAATTTAGGACTGGGTGAGGAGAATCCTACTGCCCAAGAAAGCTTTAACCAAAAAACTCGCAAAAAATTACAGACCCTCTACAATCAGAATCAGGGGTTTGTCGCTAATCCAGAAAACCCAGAAACGCAAGGGTTAGTCAATCAACTCCAGCAACTGAATCAGCCAGAATAGTGACTGAAAAGTAATGAGTTTGTTAACACGCTTTCGGCAAGTCATTCGCGCACAGTGGACAAGTCTGGGGCAGGAAAGCCAAGACCCAGAAAAGTTGCTGACTGAGATAACCGCGCAGATGGAGTTGGAATTAATTGAAATGCGACGTGCTTTAGCGGAGGCGATCGCCACCCATAAAAGCTCAGAGAGACAATTGGCAGCCCAACAGATGGCGGCTCAAAAATGGTATGAACGGGCCCAACTGGCGATCGATAAAGACAATGAAAACTTAGCCAGGGAAGCCTTAGAACATCGTCAAGCCTATCAACATCATATTCGGGCTTTAGAACAGTCCTTGGCAGAACATCAACCCGTCATTCAACGACTAAAGGGCGATCTGCAAACCCTAGAACGTAAATATAGTGAAGTTAAGGCCAAAAAAAGTTTGTATCTGGCTCGCTTGAAATCGGCTACTGCTGCCCAAAAGTTACAAGAAATGATGGGGAGTATGGATAATCTCAGTGCCAGTAGTCTCTTTGAACGTCTTGAGAACAAGGTTTTAGAATTAGAGGCTCAGTCCGATCTCACTGTTTTGGTTCATGATCCCCTTGAACAAAAATTTGCTACCTTAGAAGACCAGAAAGGCATTGAGGCCACTCTCAATCAATTAAAAGCCCAACGTCGCCCTCTGCCCCCTTCCTAATTTTTAGCTCTATTCATGAAATCTTTGCCCCTACCAGCGATCGCGGATTTTAAAACAAATCAATTCTGGTTATTAGGATTGGCCGCTTGTTTAATCGGCATTCATTTCACCCTCACAGAACAGGCCGATGCCTCGGATTTTTTGGGGTTAAGTATTCTGGTTTGGTTTGCGATCGGTTCTCTGATTAATCGTAAACGCCACACCCTTAAACTCAACAGTGACTTACCTGCCACTTTATTGGGGGGACTCTTGATTGCAATTGTGCTGTTCAGAAGTGCTAACGCCGTTGTGAATCCGGGTCTGACCATTATTCCCATTATGAGTGGTTTGGGATTAGCCCTACTCGCCTCTGGTTTTAAGGGTCTGGGTCAATATTGGCGAGAAATGATTATGTTGGGGCTACTAGCCATTCCGGCCGAATTGGGTACTGGGATTCTGAATATTGCCCATCCTTTAGCTCTCGTAATTACCAAATTGGTTGGTTTTAGTCTTTGGTATTTAGGCTTTCAAGTATCAACCCAAAGTAATCATCTCTATTTACCGACCGGTGGCATTATTATCAATGATGTCTGTGCAGGCGTTAATAATCTCACCTATCTTCTCAAAGTTTCTATTATTTTTTTACTATTATTTCCCATCTCTGGTTGGAAAAAAAGACTTTCTGTTCCCCTCGTCGCCTTAGCCCTAGCTTTTTTCATGAATATTAGTCGTGTGGCGATTCTTGCGGTGCTTAGTCCCAGTGACCCAACTGCCTTTAACTATTGGCATGAAGGAGAAGGCTCCTTAACCTTTACCCTCATTATTGTTATTTTGTTTGGAACTTATTACTTATTTCTGCTGCGCCGTGAAAAAACGTTATTATGACCCCACCCCCATCATCGAATCTTCCCCTGGATGCCCCCGTTCCTGAACCCTATGGTTGGCTTTTCTGGCGACGCGCAATCCTCATTGGTCTTTGTGGCGGTGCGCTGTTGACCTTTATCAAAGTTCTCTTTTTTCCTCAGTCCTATCGTCTTCAACCCCTTAATTTTCCCGCCACGGTTCCCCTTCCTAATTGGCAACAAGCTCCCGCGATCGCCCTTGCTAAACCCACCCAAGCAGAGGCAGATAAACTATTTAGTTTCATCAATGGTAAATCGTACCAGTATCGTCAAGGGCCAAAGACCTTAACCATTGAGATGCGTTACTTTGCGCCGAGTGTCGGTGATGTTAAGGGACTGATTACTTACTATCGCAATGTCAATGTCCCCCCCTTAACCCTCAAAAAGATGCCTGGTATGGGTTATTATGCCTTACTGACAGATAAACAGCGATCGCACCTCACTGCTTGTCTCACCCCCAAAGGCGGTACTGTAGTGACCAGGGAACAATTTTTCCAAACTCGTTATACTAGCGATCTGCGTCCGAATCGTTTACTATCATGGATGGTTGGTCGTACTCCTTTGCTGGATAATCGTTGTCTTTGGATGGATCTATCTCTACCAGAAAACGACATTTCTGAGCAAGGCAGTAACTATACTTTGCTCCAACAAGTCTGGCCCACTTGGAGTCAATGGTGGCAACCTTACTTTGAACAACATCTTCCCTAGCAGGATTTCCACAACCAATGAAAGATGAGAATTCTTTAGGGACTCCCTTTCCATCATCCTCTGAATAACTAACGATAATTTATGTTTCCTTTGGACAACGATAATTTAAAAACACAAATAGAAGAGCTACAGGGACTCGCTTTCAGTTTCCGGCAAGCACTAAGTATTTCCCGTTGGTTAGGCTATGGCTTATTGTTATTTACTCTCTTTGATTGGTTAGATGTTCTCACTCCTTTGAAATTCATGAACCCACTCTGGGAATTTCAAACCATTGGTGCCCTGGTGGAAAAAGTCATTGTTCCCTTACTAGGATTTGTTTTAGTTTTTAGTGGAGCAGAAGTAAATCGTCGCCGTTGGGAAGCTTCCCTTTTAAAGTTTCTATCGTGGTTTACCCTGATAATTGGCATTCTTTATCTGCTGATGGTTCCCCTAGGGCTACTTAATACTATTCGTATTAATGAAATCAACAGTTCTCAAGTTTTGAGCCAAGTTGATAAACAAGTTTCCCAGATTAAAGCAGTTCAGACTCAGTTGCAAACGGTCAATAATGAAGCACAAATGCAGGAACTATTACAAGCACTACAAAAAGGGGGATTAGCCATTACTCCCAAACCCGGAGAATCCATTGAGACCATTAAGAAAGACCTCAGTAGTTTTATGACTGGGGCCAAAGAAAAAATAGAAAATCAAGCCAAAGAAGCACGTTCCAACCAACAATTTGCCCTATTTAAGAGTTCTATCAAATGGAATCTTGGTGCAGTGATTGCCGGAGTTTGGTTTATTGGCATTTGGCGATTAAGCGAATGGGCCAGATTTTGAACTTGTGACTTTAGTAAATGAAGATC
Organism: Snowella sp.; assembly: GCA_035285405.1. Classification (GTDB taxonomy): domain Bacteria; phylum Cyanobacteriota; class Cyanobacteriia; order Cyanobacteriales; family Microcystaceae; genus Woronichinia. The sequence goes on from JAYKJI010000217.1 coordinate 7,188, forward strand.
ACACCCTGAGAGTCTTGCGAAAATAATAATACCTACTACAATAGGGAATATTGTCTTGGAAACACCTAGGGTTTTGATCTCGTCCCCCAAGCAACGCCCTTCTAAAAATTATCTACCTTTTGCCCCCTATTTTCAGGTGAGGAGTTCTTAATGATCAATTTAAAAACGGTTTCTTTAGGGCTAATTGCTTCTAGTCTGGGTATTCTCGCCCTTACTACAGAAGCTCAAGCTTACAGTTTTAAGTTTTTGACTTCTAGCCCAAGTGGCACGGGTTCTACCAACTGGGATTTCCAATTTGGTGTCGATCCAGGTGAGACCTTTTCGCCCAGTAGTACGTTGGCCGTGGCTGGTTTTGAAGATATCTCCGGTGGTTCAACCTTCGGAGTGACCACACCTAACCCTGATAACAATATCCTCCCCGCTCCTTTCTTTTTCCAATATGCTGGCAGTAGTGCTGATAACAAGACGGCCTATTTCTCGCTCAATGGTTTTTTGGGAGGAAGTGCTCAAACCATCTATTTCCAGACCTTCAGGGTGACAGCAATGGCAGTACCTAGCGGTGAGGTTTTCGCAAACTTTGGCGGTGGACCCGGTGGACAATTGCCTCCTACCCCCGTTCCTGAACCTCTTACTATCCTTGGATCTTTAGCTGCTCTGGGCTTTGGTGCTTTTGGGCAAAAGGAATATGCTAAAAAACAGTCTCAAAATAGTGATTCTGATCTCACCTAAAATTGAGGCAAAGGCCAACCTAAACGAGTTGGCTGTTGGTACACCTTTTTGAGTGTGTTAACGTCCCTAATAGAGATTGGGGGCGATTCTTTTGTCTGGGAAAAATACAGGATATCGTTTGGGTTTGTACTGTGTCCCCAAAGGCCCAAAGCGTGACCCAGTTCGTGGCGAGCCGTGGCCAACGTACCAGACTGGCTGAGTCCCGGTTTGATTTGAATGGTCATTCTTTGCCGTAATAGGGAGGGAACGTCATCACTGTCATAAAATTCATAACGGGTTTGGGCGTTACGCGCACGGGGAATTTGCAGTTGTCCCGTTTTTGGGTCTAGCTGACGGCTAAGCGGCGGTTCTTGTCGTTGGATGCGAATATCTGCTTGGTTGGGGTCTAATACTTCCTGCATCGGTAAATATAAGCCCCAATCGGCGATCGCCTGACGAACGGCTTGAGTCCATTGTAAAAAACGTTGATTGCTGGCAGCAGAATCCTGGGGATTAGTAGATTGATCCACATAGACTTTGATGGGAAATGCTGACCAAATGAGATAACCCAGGGGAGAAGCCGTTATCTGTTCAAAATAATCATCGCTTGAGGACGCATGAAACTTGGCCAAACTGGGCGGCAAGGGATGAACTTTTAAAGGCGGGAGGTTTGCCTGACTTGGACTAGTTTGGATGGCTGGAGAAGGTAAGGGAGAGGGGGAAGGTAAGGGAGAGGGGGAAGTTAGGGGAGAGGGAGAAGTTAGGGGAGAAGGGGAAGATAAAGGGATTGCATGGGCTGGAAGTCCAAGGATGCCAATCGTTTTAATTCCCAAGATCGTTAACAGTAATAATCCTAACCATCGCTTCATAGAGTCAGGCCATCTAACTTTAAATTAACGGGCTAACCACCCTGCACTCAGAACAATTGTTAGGCCAATAAAAATACTACTCAATGTCCAGGTAATTTGATTGAGGGTTTTCTCCGCACTTTTGGCACTAGTAAAGAGTTGAGCTTGACCACCAATCCCTCCCAAGCCATCCCCTTTGGGGCTATGGAGTAAGACCAAAACAACCAACAAAGCAGCGGAAATAATCCAAATAATACGAATCAAGGTGACAAGGGTCATGGTAAATTTTCAGTCTCAAAAACGTTAAGGTAATTGGCAAAACGAACATTAACGGGTAATCCGCACAGGCGTTCGATTAGGTTTTATTTCCACTGTACAGGGTTCGATCAGGGTTTGGCCCGTCATTTCCACTGGCTTAGGCAATTGTAAAATATCGAGAATGGTTGGGGCAAGATCTGCCAATTTTCCCCCATCCCGTAATTGAACCTGTCCGCCATGGCCAGGAATTTTGCGACCTTCCCCTTCAATAACAATCAGAGGAACGGGATTGGTGGTATGGGCTGTCCAGGGATTTCCCTGTTCATCACTCATATATTCGGCATTACCATGATCGGCAGTAATTAAAACCGTTCCTCCCCTTTTGCTGGCACATTGCAATAAACGCCCTAATGTGCGATCTACAGTTTCGATCGCCTGAATTGCGGCTTCTAGGTTGCCAGTATGGCCGACCATATCTGGATTGGCATAATTGACCACAATCAAGCTGTAAATACCTTCGTCAATGGCAGCACAAACAGTATCGGTAACGGCTTCAGCCGACATGGCCGGTGCTTGATCATAGGTAGCGACCATCGGACTTTGGATTAACTCCCGAATTTCTCCGACAAAGGGATTTTCGCGACCGCCATTAAAAAAGTAAGTGACATGGGGATATTTTTCTGTTTCAGCCGTCCGAAATTGTTTTAGACCATGATTGGCAATAATTTCACCGAGAATATTATCCAGATTTTGAGGAGCAAAGGCGACCTGAACGGGTAAACGAGGATCGTATTGGGTAAGGGTGACAAAACTGAGGGGTTGAATTCGTTCCCGTTCAAAACCGTCAAAACTGGGCATCAAAAAGGCATAGCAAAGTTGTCTCGCTCGATCGGGTCGGAAATTGTAGAAGATAATGCCATCTCCTGCGGTCACATTTCCAGCCGTTAAACGAGTAGGGGGAATAAATTCGTCAGTGATGTCCTGGGCATAAAAGTCTTTTAACACCTGTTGAGCCGTTCGGCCATCCCCAACACCATCCTCCGTCAGTAAACGGTAAGCTTTTTCCACTCGATCCCAACGGCGATCGCGATCCATCGCAAAATAGCGACCACAAAGGGTGGCAATCCGTCCCAAACCAATGCGATCAATGTGGCTCTGAATTTTAGCTAAGGCATCCACTCCTTCCGTTGTATTGGTATCCCGCCCATCGGTGATGGCATGAACACAAACATTATTTACGCCCTGTAACTTAGCTAAATCCAACAATCCTAACAAGTGATCAATATGGGAATGTACACCCCCATCAGAACAAAGACCAATTAAATGTAACTTACCTTGGCCTTGACGAACTTTGTTGCAAATATTGACTAAGGCTTCATTTTCAAAAATTGTTCCATCTTCGACAGCATCGGAAATTCTCACTAATTCTTGGGGAACGACCCGACCCGCGCCAATATTGAGATGGCCCACTTCGGAATTGCCCATTTGTCCCTTGGGTAAGCCCACATCTTTGCCGGAGGTGTTTATTAAGGTATGGGGATAGGCCATCAACAGGCTGTCCATAATGGGAGTTTTGGCCAAAGTGATCGCATTAGCCCGTGAATCTTGACGATAGCCCCAGCCATCTAAGATAACTAGCACCAACGGAGAAACAGATGCTTGTGCCATATGTATTGCCCCATGTTGACAGTTACAGCGTTATGAACATTGATAATACCACCGCCTCCCATTTTCCGCTCAATTTTTCTGTATTAAGATCATTTTTCCTCTGAGAAATTACTTAGAAAGCCCAAAAATCATTCCCGATAGATGTTATTTCTTAGAGACTTTCTAAATAACTGAGAAGATCAGCCATTGCCTGGGAATTCGGCTGAAATTTCGGCATGGGAGGGGTTTTCCCACTAATCACTTGATTAATTAAGCCTGATGGGGATTTATGCTGCGAAACGCTTTGAAGACTAGGGCCAATATCGCCTCG
>JAYKJI010000218.1:0-4654 GCA_035285405.1 Snowella sp.
ACTTGACATAGGACTTTTGCTACTCAGAATTATTGCAATGAAATCAATTACAACTACTTTTTCATCGTGATTCCGTCCAATTCCATGTGGAGCATTTTCTTGATTACCCCCTGAACGGTTACGAAAATTTTGTCAGCCATAGAACTGCTTTAAATCACTGCCCTAAGATTCCCTAAGATAGCCAGTGATAGCCACATCTGAGATGTAACCAAATTTACTTAGGTCATTCGTCAATTACTAAAGCCTCTAGGTAGGGGACAATATAGCGACGACCTTTTTCCAGATAGTAGGGCGTAAAGAGAGTTTCAAATTCCTGACAAATTTCTCCTAGGGCCTGTTTTAATCGTTGACGACCATAGATTAAAAATTGGGCGGTGGAATAGGCATAATATTCTTTTTCACTTCCCTGCACTTGGTTTTTAAATGCGTCTTGATACAGTTGCCTTCCTTCATCAATTAACTGTTCAATTACGGGGGGAAAATCGATGACGCGATTTTGGGTAAGAAGAATTTTTTTATCTTTAATAAAGCCCATCACTTGCTTCATACATTCGCGAGTTTGTTCCACCGATAAACAGTTTTCGTCTTGCCGTCGGAAAGCCCATTGAGTACAGCCGTTGGTTACTTCTAGGACTCGTAGAAGGGCTAATTTATCAAGTTCCTGGGACTCAATTTGCTGTAGGTTAACCATATGATATTGAATCCTGGCTCGAAAGTGATCGCCGTCTTCGGTAAAGTAGGAGGCTAGTTCGGAAATGTCAGCCAGTTTTTGCCAGTTAATGGCTGGGAGGGGATAATTCGGAACAGAGTTCATAATGGCGTAAGGGAGGGATCAAATCAATGTTAAAGGCTATGATTGAAGTCTGAAAATATTTTTAGCCTAACATTGACCGAATCGCTCTTTTCCGACTTCCAACCGATCGCCGCGATCGCCACAACCAGCCAGTCCGCCCACAAATTGCAACATCTTTGTCAAAGTTTGGGAATCACCCTACATTTACCCGAACAGCTAACGGAATGTGATGGTGTAACTCGTTATTCAGGCAGTTTAAAAGCGCATTTAGCCAGTCTTTGGCCCCACCATCGAGCCTTGATTTTTGGTTTGGCAACGGGAGCAGTTGTTCGTTTAATTGCCCCGCTTTTAACCGATAAAGCCACTGATCCGGCTGTCATTGTTATTGATCCCCAGGGTCGCTTTGTCATTAGTCTTTGTGGTGGTCATCAGGGAGGGAGCGATCGCCTGGCTTGTCTGATTGCCGCTCAGTTAGGTGCGATCCCAATTTTAACTGGAGCAGCCCAGGCCTTGAACTTGCCTGGCATTGATACATTGGGAGAAACCTTTGGTTGGCGAAAAGGAGCGGGAGATTGGACAGGAGTAAGTGCAACGATCGCCAATGGTAAGCCCGTGGAAGTCATTCAGGAAGTGGGTAGTACTCTTTGGCAAAAAGCCTTACCGGCTACTCATCCCTTGGTTTGGCAGAGGGTTAATGATCCTCAGGCCAGAATTGGGATTAGTGTCACTCAAAGTCAATGGGAGACAACAGCCGATTGTCCCCAGGTGCAATGGCATCCTCGTCTGTTATGGATTGGCATCGGTTGTGTACGAGGAACCTCCCAAGCGTTGATTCACCGGGCCATTGATCAGGTTTGCCAATCCTTCCAACTGACACCAAAGGCGATCGCCGGCATTGCCACTATTGATATCAAAGCCGATGAGATCGGGTTACTAGCTTTCTGTGATACGCAACAATTCCCCCTAAAAACCTTTACTGCTGAACAATTACATCAAATCCCAGTACCAAACCCTTCCCAGATTGTCGAACAGGAAGTGGGAACCGCCAGTGTTGCAGAAGCCGCCGCCCTTTGTGCTGCCCAAATCTATGGTAAAGCCCAGTTATTAGTGCCGAAACAAATTATTAAAGCCAGTCCAGAAAGTAACTCAGAAGCAGTGACAGTGGCGATCGCGCTTGCGTCAGAGGAATATATCGGTAAAATTGGAGCCTTATATTTAGTGGGAACGGGGCCAGGAGCTTTAGAACAGATTACGCCGGCGGCTAAAACAGCCCTAATCCAAGCCGATGCCATCATTGGTTATTCTCTTTATTTAGATTTAATTAAACCCCTAACCAGGGCCGGCCAAATTATCGAAGCCTTTTCCATTACCCAGGAGCGTCAACGCTGTCAACGGGCCATACAATTAGCCCAATGGGGATTAAAAGTAGCTGTTATTTCTTCCGGTGATTGTGGTATCTATGGCATGGCCGGTTTGGTGTTAGAAGAATTACAAAAACAGCATTGGGATGGTCTGAATCCGGCGATCGAAGTTTTTCCAGGTATTACCGCCCTACAAGCAGCCGCAGCCAAAGTCGGCGCACCTCTGATGCACGATTTTTGTGCTATTAGTTTAAGTGATTTATTGACACCCACAGCCAGGATTTTACAACGGTTAGAAGCGGCTGCCCAGGCTGATTTTGTCACCGCTCTTTATAACCCTAAATCCCAAAAACGCACCGAATTAATTACTTTAACGCAACAAATCTTTCTCAAACATCGCCATCCTCATAATCCAGTTGCCCTGGTGCGTTCTGTTTATCGACAAGAAGAAGAGATTATTCAAACGACTTTAGACAAAATGCTCGACTTTCCCATTGATATGTTAACCGTTGTTTTAATTGGCAATAGCACGAGCTATCAATACCAAAATTGGCTGATTACCCCTAGAGGTTATTGATCAGCAAGATCAAAAATCATCGGGCTTAGGCTTGTTTCAGCATTGCTTCCACGGCCTCTTTTGCTTGTTTCAGTCCCACATTGTGCAAAGAGCGATAACACTTAATTGCCTCAATTTTCTTTCCTTGCTGGGCTAACTGAAGAATTTCTTGATCCGAGAGCAAATGAGGAATATCCGCTTCCTGAGCGCGTCCAAAAAGGAGAAAAATCGTAATCAGAACCAAAATTCCAAATATTAGATACAGAATGAGCATGATATACTTAGCACGGTCATGGATTGTGATTTTTGCCCCCTAAATCCCCCAATTCTGGGGGACTTTGAAACCCATAAATAGAGAAGGGTTCCCCCCAAAGTTGGGGGGCTAAACTAAAAATCGTAAATTATGACCGTGAGGAGTATAGTCTCCTTTTGAGGCTTGAGTGATCGGTTTCACTGCTTACAAGACTGCGTAATTCACAGCATCCTGGGGATTCGAGTAAAGCAAATCCTGTTCCGAAGCATCCCAAACCCGACCATCTAAGGCCATTTGTTCGATTAAGCTGGCTAACCGTAAGGCCTTGAGGGCCTGTTCACCACCGACGGAGGGTTGATCGCCGCCCCTGGCACAATAGATAAAATGCTCTAATTCAGCGTGTAACGGTTCAATATTACTGGTGTAAACCTTTTCGATTAAGCCATCTTGACGGTAGAGAACCTGGCCGTAGTCCGTTGTATAGTTGGCGGTGGTTTGACGATGGATCAGAATTTCATTATTGAGAAAATCCGCTTCGGTCAAGGAATTTTTACAATGGGCCGTGATCCGACGAATTTTACGATGGGTAACTTTACTGGCCGTTACCGTTGCAACAATACCCGTTGCAAAACCCAGGGTCGCCGTCACATAATCCAAATAGCCTGAACCTGAAGCTCGACTGCCACTGGCGGTTAATTTGACAACTGGCGCGCCTACTAGGTCTAAGAGCAAGTCAATATCATGGATCATCAGGTCTAGAACGACTGATACATCATTGGCCCGTTGAGAATAGGGACTCATACGATGGGCTTCTAATGCCAGTAGTTCTTCAGTTTGCAGAACTTTAGTTAGTTCCTGAAAGGCCGGGTTAAAGCGTTCAATATGACCGACTTGTAAAATACAGTTCGACTGGGCGGCTGCATTGACCAACGATTCGGCTTCCGCAATACTGGCGGCGATCGGTTTTTCAATCAGAGTATGGACACCTGCCTGTAAACAGGCCATACCAACGCTATAGTGCAGACGAGTGGGGACGGCTACACAGACAGCATCAACGTGGGGCAGCATATCGGTGTAGTGCTCAAAAAAACGGACTCGGTATTTACTGGCGGTATCGAGTCCTCTTTCTATATTGACATCGGAAATTCCAACGAATTCTACATCTTTCATCAGGCTAAGGACACGGGTGTGGTGCTGTCCCATATTGCCGACCCCGATCACTCCAACGCGGATCGGCTCCAGATAACTTCTCTGACCTTTAAGCGAATTATTCATAAATGTAATTGAAACTCCACAAAACACCACCGGAATGCTTGACCCCAGAGCCTAGAATTTGTTTCTAGTTTCTTTAGGGAGATGCTGACTAAGATACTAGCACGGTCAGAGATTTTTGGCCCAATTATTGTGAATCTATTAGGTTAAGGGGATGAATCGTCAATTGATCTCTGATATGGATGCCAGAAAACATACAAAATTACCAAAAATAAGTGATCGCACCTTAAATCTGAACTCTGAATCTAAAACGTGCCTGAGTGAATAATTGATAATGAATAGTTGATAGTGGTTAATTAGACCTGTTGGGAAATAAAAGAGAAACAGAAAGTTTGCACAGTAAGGATTTCATCATCTCTTACCAATTAGGCAGCATTCAAATAGAAGTTCCATAAACCAGTAGAATTCAACATCAAGCG
>JAYKJI010000219.1:0-24162 GCA_035285405.1 Snowella sp.
TATTCTTTTGTTATCATGTTCTTTTTGAGGAGCATTGTACTGTTTTACAGAGTATCTTGTCTTTTTTCTTTTTGCTGTAGTCTTTGCCACACAAGACTTTTAACCCTTCTTGTCTCCCTAGCAGGAGATAATGTATTGCTTGATAGATCGCGTAAGAGGGCTTAACAGTGTTAAGCCCCTACAAAAGGGGATGATGCGAACCTACAATCTTAATAATTATGGACAAGGATTCTTTGTAAAATCTGTTGGCAACAGAAAAAAGTACAGGTTATTTATTTCTCATTCCTTAGCAAGAAATACCATAGCGTTGATATACTTCTGCTTCAGAAATCGTTGGTCTTCCTTCAGCGCGTTTTTGTCGTATTGCTAACAAACTTTGTTGAAAAGATTCTTTAACTTCCTTATCTTGATCAGGATCGTCCTGGTTAAGGTCTAGTTCACCACTATTGAGGGGTTGAGCTTCAATAATTAATGAAATCTTGGTACTATCAGGGCAATGGGTCAAATAATCCTGAAGTTCAGGGGTAATAATCAGGTGTCCATTTTTAGTTTGTAGTTGAAAAGTTTGGCTATTCATAGTTGATATTTTTATTCAGGAAGATTTATCGTAGAGTATGGCATTGGTAACTCATTTGTAAAATATAGTCTGGTTGTTAACGTTCTGGTGAGTGGGAAGTTCTCTGTCAGACATTTTGACAAAATGCCGAAAAGCCTTGCATTGAAAGCCTGTGATCGTGAGTCCTGAAGAGGGTCGAGGGGCGTTGGGGGCTGAAACCCTAGTAAACTCGTTGATTTTTCTAGAACTTCGCACTATCCAGTTAACAATTTTACCTGATTTTTGATGTAATTTCAATTTTCTGCGAATAAAATCAGTTCAGTAACTATTTTGATAATTTGCTGAATATCAAGGGGATTGTAATCTAAAACAAAGTCTTCAGATCGGTCATGTAAATGATGAGGATAGGTTGTAATTTCAGGATGATGAGCAGCATTATCCCATCGCTTCACGAGTTTTCCGTCATCCGTTTGCCAATGATAACTGTATTTTACGACATTGACTTGCTCTGATTCTATGGAAAAAAATTCAAACATTTCTAACAGACTGTTATTTTTTAGCACAAGACGATACCGCCATAACCCTTGCTCAGATTGTGTTTCTTCTCGAACAATCGTTAAGTTGATCACGACGGGGCAAAGTAAAATTACTGACTTAATCCAAGCCAAATAATCATCCGCATTTGTCATATCACTTTTTGTAAGGTATCAATCTTTTCCAGAATCTTTTTACGCAATTGACAGAGACCAAACCATTCAAAAAAATCCATTTCATCTCCTAATGTTCCCGAATCAAATTGTTGTTCAAATTCATTAGAGTTAAGTTTATATTTTTTCTCAATTTTTTCTATATCTGCATTATAAACTGACAATTTTTGATAATGACGAGTGAGTATCACCTTTAAAAGTTGTCCCAGGATTCTATCTAATTCCATCTGATCATCACAGTTTTCTTTGAGTAATTCTAATTTTTCTAAAGTATTCATTGCTATTTTTTAGTTAACTAATTTAATGATAAATAAACAACATATAGACCTTTGGCAAATCTAATGAAGTTTTCTTTTTAAAGGGGGATTGAGAGGGAGCAAGCCTAATTAACGATTAAATATCGCCTAGCTGTTCCCAATTTTACCTAATTTTTGATGTAAACGATAACGCTCAATGCGACTCAAAACCCTGGTAACTAATTCTGGCCCCAAAACAGGTTTATTAATAAAATCATCGGCCCCTACCTCAAAGGCTTTTTGCAGAGATTCTGTATCGGTACGGGCTGTCACCACCAAAATTGGTAAATCGCCCCATTCACTATCCTGTCGCACTACCTGACAAAGTTCCAATCCACTGATTGCAGGCATTTCTAAATCCAACAAAATTAAGTCGGGTAAGCTGGCGGTAAGAACTTTCCAAAATCGTTCCGGTTCGCTGAGGGTGATAACTTCCACCCCCCAGGGCGTTAACATCGCTGATAAAAAGTCTAAAGAACTGGGATCATCATCGACGATTAAAACCTTTGCTTCAGAACTGGGAGAGGGGGCTAATACACGGGCGATCGCCTGAAAAATTTGTTGGGTGGTGGCGGGTTTATGGAGAAATTGTCTGGCCCCTAAACGAGAAGCCTGTAATCGATCCGTCAAACTATCCCGTCCTGTAAACACAATGATCGGTAACTTCGGCGATGCCAAAGGCACGCTTCGCGCACGCGTTGTCAATTCCTGCAAAAAGATCAAGTCATCCTCCTCTGTTTCTGAAAAACTTAAATCCAATAGCACCACATCAGGAAGCGTCAGATTAAGGCGAGAACGAGCTTCAGCCAGATTGGCGGCAATTTTTAAGCGAAATCCCCAACTATCGGCTTCGACTTTTAACTGCTCAGTCAAGGCCTCATCATCGTCAATGACCAGTAATCGATAGTTTTGTACGGATAAGGCCGCAGGGGTCAGGCTATTAACGGGCGGTTGGCTCAAGGTCTGACGTAAGCTGACAACGAATTCCGAAAAATGGCTAATATCCTCCGACGTAAAACTTTCCTGCATCAATAAATATTCCAAAGAACGGGCCAATTTTGACCCCTCTGGATAGCCAAAGGAACCCAAGGCACCGGCTAATTTGTGGGCTTCTTGTCGGGCGGATTGTTGTAATTCTATCCCTAAACTTCCTGCCCAAAGCTGATTCTGCGCTTGTTCTAGAATGACGAGCCGTTCTTCAAAAACCCCTTGAAACCGTTTCAATAGAGTGGTAATCGCCGATGATGGATTCTTCTCACGCTGAAGTGGAGCCGTCGAATGAGTCTCTGTATCTGGACGTTTGGGGGCTGGTTTGAGCCGATAACCCATGCCATAAATCGTTTCGATCATTTCTTCGGTTAACCCTGCCGCTTTCAGTTTCTTGCGTAAATCTTTGATATAGGTATTAATCGCCCGATCCGTTGGCGCATCCCCTAATCCCCAGAGCCGATCCAGAATGACACTACGGCTAAAAATGCGATCAGGATTTCGCAAAAATAATTCCAATAAATGGTATTCGGTTGCCGTTAGGGGAATCACCTGGCCCGCCCAGGTCACTCGACCCGCATCCCAATCGAAAGAAAGCTGATCCCAGATGAAAGTTGTCTCTTGGCCCTGCCCTAAAGCCCTACTCCGTCGTAACCAAGTCCGCATCCTGGCTAACAAAACTTCAGGCGCACAGGATTTACTAATGCAGTCATCGGCTCCCGCTTCAAATCCGGCAACGGCGATCGCATCGGAATCGTTAGTCGTTAATAATAAAATCGGTTTCTGGTAGCGCCGCGATCGTAACTGACGACAGAAGCTAAAACTATCTAGTTTGGAAATCCCTGCACTTAACAAAATGAGGTCATACTCAACGTTGGTCGCCAGTTCTAAGGCAATTTGTCCATCCCAGGCTTGATCTACTGCATAGCGGTTTTCTATTAGTACCCTGGTTAAGACTGCCCTGAGTAATTGATCCTCCTCTACTAGCAAAATCTTCATAACTTGCTCATTGAAAACAAAAAGTTTCTAACGAAGAACTTCTGATCAAGAAAGTTGAGAGGGTCATAGGTTGAAGTTTATCAATCAATGACTAGTTACCACTAATCAACTGCAACAATTGATCCGTCGAAACCTTGCCACTCACATCCGTACCTTCCAATAAACTATCTGCTAGATCGCGTTTTTGATGATGTAAATCGACAATTTTTTCCTCAATCGTATTCTTTGCCACTAGACGATAAATAGTAACAGGACGCTTTTGGCCAATACGATGGGCGCGATCGCTGGCTTGATCTTCTACGGCGGGATTCCACCAGGGATCCATGTGAATCACATAGTCGGCGGCGGTGAGATTTAAACCCGTTCCCCCAGCTTTGAGACTAATTAAAAAGACATCTCCTTCCCCATTTTGGAAGGCATCTACCCGTTTTTTGCGTTCCTTGATCGGAGTGCTACCATCAAGATATTGATAATTAATTTTTTGCTCGTCTAGGTAATTACGAAGAATAGTTAGATGATCTACAAATTGGCTAAAAACTAAGGCCTTGTGGCGGTTTTCTAATAATTCTTGCAAAACTTCTCCAAAGGTTTCCAATTTGGAGCTTTTGACTGGACTATCCGGCAGGATCAGACTGGGATTACAACAAGCTCGTCGTAGCCGCATAATTTCCGCTAAGACCTGTAAATGTTTGGCTCCCGCTTGAGCATCACTATTTTCCAATTTGGCGATCGCCTGACGACGGAGAGCTTCATAAAAAGCCATTTCTTCTGAACTCAGTTCGACCTGTAACAGAATTTCAGTCCGGGCGGGTAATTCTTTGAGCACTTGGTTTTTGGTGCGACGCAAGAGGAAAGGTTGAATCAAACGCTTGAGTTGATTACGGGCAGCCTTATTTTGACCCCGCTCGATCGCATTGGCAAACCGTTCATTAAAACTATCCAGGGAACCCAATAAACCAGGATTAATAAAGCGAAACAAATTCCAGAGTTCTCCTAGATGATTTTCAATGGGAGTACCGGTGGTAATCAACTTAAATTCCGCTTGTAAATTCATTGCTGCTTGGGAACGTTTGGTGGCCATATTTTTAATCGCCTGGGCCTCATCTAATACCACCACTTGCCACTGCACCTTGGCCAACATTTCGGCCACTTCTTCCTGTTGTAAAAGTCCATAGGTGCATAACACTAAATCAAAAGATTGCAAATTTTCTAAGACTAAGGCTCTGTCGCCACTGCCAAACTGCATGGGATTGAGGGTTGGCGCGAAACGATTAGCCTCACTGATCCAGTTAGGACAAACGGAAGTGGGAGCCACAATCAAGGTTGGCCCGGCAGCAGCTTTAGTGAGAATCAGGGCCAAGGCCTGCACCGTTTTACCAAGTCCCATATCATCCGCTAAACAGGCTCCCACCCCCCAATGAGCGAGTCGAGCTAACCACTGGAATCCTTCGATCTGATAGTCGCGTAGGTCTGCTTGTAAGGTAGAGGGAACCTGAGGCTCCAGATCCTTCATTTCCTTAATGCGCTTGAGATGTTCTTTCCAATGGCGATCGCTTTTTAGGTTTTCGGCTTCATCTAGCGTATCTTCAAGGGCTAAGGCCGCTAGGGGATGAAAACGTCGTCCTTTACATTGTTTTTCCGAAAAGGCTTTTAACTCTTCTAATCGTTGTCGAAACTCGTTGGTTAGGGCCAGAAATTGGCCATCTGCTAAAGCGATAAACCGCCCAGGACTTTTTTCCAGTAATTCGATTAACTGTTGTAATCCGATCACCAAATTGTCATCAACTTGCAACTCTCCTTCGGCGGCAAACCAATCCCGTTGACGTTGAATATTAAGATTAAATTGACCAAAACCAGCCTGATGACTAACCCGTAGTTTTTCGCCTTCAGGCCATTCAACTTTGACATTTTCTCCTAAGCCTTGCAATTCTAAGAGTAACTCCAGACAATGTTCCGGGTCTTCCAGATACCATTCTCCCCCGTCGCTATCATTTAAAGCCAAAGTCGGACAAGCATTCACCGTTTCCTTAGCTAGTCTTTTTTCTTCCTGAAGATCACGATTGGTTTGATAACGTTGACCCTCAATTTCTGTAATCACGGTTTCTCCTCCTTTACCAGGCTGAAAATAAGGGCCTGTTTCTCCAAAAGGACGAGTTAAAATAGCGACTTTTAAGCCTCCTCCCATCGGCAAAAGATGAATATGGGGTCGATTATGGGACGGTACTTCCTGAGCATTTTCGGATCCCCCCCCAATGTCGGAATGCACCGTGACTAAACTAGCAACGGCATTAATGGCTGTGAGTACCTGTTCCTGGGCTGCAAGAGGTACTTCTAGATGATTATTACTGCCTAAAATAGCGGCAATTTTTCGGTGTTGCGGAGTAATCTCAATGACTTTAATACGAGTCAGGCTTTCTTTGATGACTAAGACTTGTTCTCCACTGGCCAGATTAGGCTCAAGTTTTAGAACAATTCTTGTATTTTTGAGCTTTTTGACCTTTAATTCTGGTTCTCCGGCAACAATCTCAAGTTGTACCGGCGGAGTATTATCTAAAAACACTACAGGATGACCGACTAAGGCAACAAAAGCCAGATTATCAAAACGATAATCCATCTGTCCGTAATAACCGACTGAATAGCTCTCTAAATGACTGCAAATTTGCCAATCCTGGGGGGTGAAATAATTGAGATCGGAGGATTGTTTGGTTAAGCGTTTTAGAGCGATCGCCCGTCCGGCTGTCCAATCTCCTTTTTTAGTCCAACTCTGTTCACGGGGAGCGAGGGAATAACTATTTTCAGAATAATAGGTGACAAACCAGGCCAAACGCTTAGTCGCCACAGGTATCTTTTCTAGACTTTTAGCTGAAGGTTGACCCACTAAATTAGCTAAGGCCGTTAAGGACAATTCCCACTCACTTTGGGGTTTAACAATATCCAGTAAACTAACACCGCCCTCCACTGCCTGCCATTGCTGGACAATCTCCCCATAGGCATCCTGACTGAGGGAGTCACAGCGCAGGATCAAATCGGCTATTTCCACTGCCAACCATTGATAATCAGCTCGATAGGCTAGTTTTTGAAAATTTCTAGCCCAATTCAGCAGAGATTCCTGGCGATCAGGATTTAACCAGTAGGTACAGATTAATTTAAAAAAAGTTACTAGGCTATGTTCTTCTAGGTCGGTGCTGCAAAGATGGCGTAAACGCTCGCGGTAGGACTGATTGCCCTGTTGCCACTGAAGTAAATTATCTAAAAGCACATAAATTTCATTAAAAAATCCAAAAACCGCCAGATCTAAGGCATTTTTGACATAGCCCTGAGCTTCTTGTTTGCAGTCCCCTGAGCCTTCTCCCAAAAGGGACAAAATGAATAATAGGCCACTAATCCCTGGCAGATAAATTTTGCGCTTTTTCGTTAGTTTCCTAATACTTATTAAAGCTTGACGATAACTAGTGATCGCTTCGGCATAACGTCCTTTCAGACAAGCAATATTCCCTTGATAAAGAAAGAAGTTACTAGGATGAAGATCAATATTTTGTTTTTCAATCTGCCGAAAGAAAGATTCTAGTTCTTTTAACTCACCCCGTAATAACAATTGCTCTGCCAATAACATGACCAGGGCAGGAGATTTGCGCTGAACGACCAGGACTTCTTGCTTGAGTAAGTCTAGTTCATCTTCTGCGGTGGATAACTTCTGGACAGATTCTGATAGTCGAATCTGTAAGGCCAAGTCAAGGAGTTCAGGCGATAAACTCTTTAGCCATTCGAGATCGAAAGGATTTTCTAGCATTTCTCGGAAAACGCTCTCCAGGGTAATCTGCCGAGAGCTAGATGAGTAATGATAGAAATCTTCAAATTGATGCTCAATGAAAACCAGATCTTGATTATAGATGCCAATGCGAACTTCACGAATGAGTTCAGAATCTGACCGAAATGATCGTCGTGAACTATAGCTAGACTCCCGAATGGGAGCAGCCATCTCAACTGCCGTCACTAAATTTTCAAATATCCCCGTTTTTACCGCATCCCGACTAGGGATTTCTCGCAATTGTTGATGACAGGTTATTCCGATATTACTTCCCGTTTTTAGCAATTCTAATTTCAAGAGTGTCTCGATGATTGGCTTCAGACTGGTAACATTCCAGGTTTTCTCTCTGTTATCTCGATAACCCAGATGATTCAAGCAAGTTGCTAAATCCATACGAGTGACTGGGTGATAGAGAATAGACAGTAATTGCAGAATGGTCTTCTCTAGAAGGGGGAGTTGCTCGTACTGTTTTTGGAGAACTTGGTAGGATTCGGGGAAGCTAGTATTGGTCATGTTGTAGAGAGGGGATTAAGTGCAGTAAGGTGCATTCAACTCACTCAAACTGTTTGGGCTTAGGGAATTAGAGCTAACCCTCAATCTTATCCTATCTACTGCGATTGCAGCTAAAACTTATTTCCGAGCCACGCAGGGGGCTTGATAGTCAAGACTTTTTCGAGGTCGATTCTTAATTAAATTTACTGCCTTATTTTACCGCTTCTGGCTTAACGATTTTAAAGTTTGTTTTCTTGGGGAAAAACTATCTTAACAGACCATCAGTATGTTCATTCGATTCTATCAATATGCGATTACCCTGTAATAGCAGGAATGATGACTTGATTTAATGACTAAAAAAATGGCGATCGCCTTTAAAAGCGACTTTAAATCATAAAATAGTCTTTGGTTAACTTGCCTCCCAGAGCCATTGCATGACGATAACGCACTCTCCCCAACACCAAGCTGTCCAAGGTCTATACAATACCTACCCCTTTCCACCAGAGCCGCTACTGGATGAACCGCCTCCAGGCTATAACTGGCGATGGAACTGGAATGCCGCCTATAGCTTTTGTACAGGACGAAAACCTAGCCAACAAAATATTCGGATTTTAGACGCAGGTTGCGGCACTGGGGTTGGTACAGAATATCTGATTTATCTCAATCCTGAAGCAGAAATTGTGGGCATTGATTTAAGCGAAAAGGCCCTAGAAGTGGCCCAAAAACGCTGTCAACAATCAGGAGTAGTACGCTCTGGGGTCAGTTTTCAGCATCTCAACTTGGAAAATGCTGCCCAATTACCTGGAACCTTTGACTATATCAACTGTGTGGGCGTTTTACATCACCTTCCCGATCCGATCGCCGGTATTAAGGCCTTGGCCAGTAAATTAGCGGCGGGTGGTTTGTTTCATATTTTTGTCTATGCTGAACTCGGTCGCTGGGAAATTCAACTGATGCAACAGGCGATCGCCTTACTTCAGGGAGAAAAAAAAGGAGATTATCGAGATGGAGTGAAAGTAGGACGGGAAATTTTGGCCAGTTTGCCAGAAAATAATCGTCTTGTTAAACGGGAAAAAGAACGGTGGTCAATGGAAAATCATCGAGATGAATCCTTTGCGGATATGTATGTCCATCCCCAGGAAGTCGATTACAACATTCACACTCTTTTTCAACTTATTGACGCAGCCGGTCTGGAATTTGTCGGTTTTTCCAATCCCCTGTATTGGCAGCTAGAACGTCTTCTGGAAAAAGCACCCGATCTCATGGAACGCGCTCAATCCCTCACCGAACGCGATCGCTACCGACTCATTGAAATGCTCGATCCAGAGATTACCCACTACGAATTTTTCCTTGCTAAACCGCCTTTCATCCGCACCGATTGGTCAGAAGATGCAACCCTATTAGCGGCTATTCCAGAACGGCATCCTTGCATGACAGGTTGGCCCAGTCCGAGCTTGTTTGACTATGACTATCGACCGATTGAACTAGACGATGAGGAATTTGCTTTTTTACAGGCCTGTGAGCAGTATCCCCAAGCCCCCGTTAGTCAATTACGAGAAATCTGTCCCTTCTCTCTTGATAAACTGCGATCGCTACAACAACGACAATTAATCCTGCTGACCCCCTGAATTTGTTAAGAATCTCCGACGAGAATGGTAGGTAATCCGAAAAAGCAAGTTACCCTAAAAAGTGAATTTACCTTAGTGAATTGACCTTGCCAACAGCCTCATCGGAAGTAATTATGACAAAACGAACCTTTGGTGTCATTGGGTTAGCCGTTATGGGAGAAAACCTGGCCCTCAACGTTGAGAGTCGGGGCTTTCCCATTGCGGTTTATAATCGCAGTCCTGAAAAAACCCAAACCTTTATGGCCACCCGTGCCCAGGGCAAAGATGTTAAAGCGGCCTATAGTCTAGAAGAATTTGTGCAAACCTTAGAACGGCCACGCAAAATTCTGGTGATGGTTAAAGCCGGTAGTCCAGTAGATGCAGTCATTGAACAACTGAAGCCCTTGCTCGAAGCCGGAGACATGATCATTGATGGCGGTAACTCCCTCTACGAAGATACGGAACGTCGGACAAAGGATCTTGAATCTACAGGATTAGGTTTTGTCGGCATGGGAGTAAGCGGTGGCGAAGAAGGTGCGCTTAAAGGGCCAAGCCTCATGCCCGGAGGAACTCAAACTGCTTACCAGGAACTAGAGCCAATTCTCACTAAAATTGCTGCTCAAGTAGATGATGGCCCCTGTGTCACCTATGTGGGGCCCGGCGGTGCCGGTCATTATGTCAAAATGGTACATAATGGCATTGAGTACGGAGACATGCAGTTAATTGCCGAAGCCTATGATGTGCTACACAATGGGTTAGGTTTGAGTAATGATAAGTTACATTCCGTCTTCAGTGAATGGAATACCACCGATGAACTTAATTCCTTTTTGATTGAAATTACGGCGGATATTTTCAGCTATGTGGATCCCGAAACCCAACAGCATCTTATCGATCTAATTTTGGATTCGGCAGGCCAAAAAGGAACAGGGCGTTGGACAATTGTTAGCTCCCTAGAATTAGGCGTTCCTATCCCAACCATGTATGCGGCGGTGAATGCCAGGGTAATGTCTTCTTTTAAAGCTGAACGGGTAGCAGCATCCCAAGCATTAACCGGGCCAACCCATCAATATAGTGGTGATGTAGAAGCCTTTATTCCCAAGGTGCGTGACGCGCTTTATTGTTCCAAAATGTGTTCCTATGCCCAGGGGATGGCCTTAATTGCCAAAGCTTCGGCTGATTTTAATTACAACATTAACTTGCCCGAAATTTCGCGGATTTGGAAGGGGGGGTGTATTATTCGAGCCGGTTTTCTCGATAAGATCAAAAAAGCCTTTAATGATAATCCGGCCCTACCGAATTTGTTATTAGCACCAGAATTTAAACAAAGTATTCTGGATCGACAAGCTGCCTGGCGCGAAGTGTTAATCCTCGCCAATGAATTGGGGATTCCGGTTCCAGCGTTTAGTGCTTCTTTGGATTACTTTGATAGTTATCGCCGAGCCAGTTTGCCGCAGAACCTCACCCAGGCTCAACGGGATTATTTTGGGGCCCATACCTACGAACGCACCGATAAGCCCAGGGGAGAATTCTTCCATACGGAATGGATGGCCTAATCTAAATAAGTAGGGAGGTTTTAAAATTTATAAGATCCCCCCGTCCTACGGACACCCCCCTTATCAAGGGGGGCAGGGGGGATGAGGCACAAAGTCTATGTTCAATTTAATTGAAACCATCCACTTACAACGCTTTTAGGTTCAAAACTTTAATCTCTACTGATCCTCCTTTTTTAGGGGGATTTTTTGATGAGCCTAAGTTTTATGGCAAAGATGCCGGATTTTACCAAGGTTTACCAAACGATTTTTTGTTAAATTACTTCTAAAAAAAGGAAGGCGATCACAATGCCTAAGGATAAACCCACTAGGACTTGCACCGGAGTATGACCGAGGAGTTCCTTGAGGCGAACTTCGTTAAAACTATTGCCATCATCTTGAAAGAGTTCATCAATCATTTGATTTAAAATACGGGCCTGTTTTCCGGCGGCCTGACGAACCCCTGCTGCGTCATACATCACAATAATGGCAAACAAACAAGCGATCGCAAATTCATTACTCCCCCAACCCTTTTGTAAACCGACCCCCGTTGCCAAAGCTCCTACCAACGCCGAGTGAGCACTGGGCATTCCCCCCGTCGAAACCAGGGAACGAATGTTAATTTTACCATTGCGAACTAGTTCCACGATCGCCTTTAATCCTTGGGCAATCAAACAAGCGGCCAAAGACACCAACAAAACGTGATTCTCAAGAATACTAGGGAAATCCTGCATAAATCAAGACAGTTAAAAACAATAAATAGCACTCGGACAGTTTGACACCAGTTTAAGCCACTGTCACTCCTTAGTGCTTACGGCTAACAATATATTGGGCCAAGGATTTTAACGGTGTAGCCGCCTCTCCATAGCAATCCAACACCGCGATCGCCTCGTCCACCAACTGTTGAGCTTGTTTTTGAGATTCCTCAATTCCCCAAAGACTAGGATAAGTTGCCTTTTGGGCCAATAAATCCTTGCCCGCCGTTTTGCCCAGTTCTTCTTGGGTTGCCGTAATATCAAGAATATCATCCACAATTTGAAAGGCTAGGCCAATATTTTGGGCAAAAGTTGATAATTTCTCGACTTCTGTCTCCGTTGCTCCTGCCAAAATTGCCCCCGAAACCACCGACGTTTCCAGTAAAGCTCCTGTTTTATGGGTATGAATAAAAGTCAAGGTATCGGCAGTGACATCGGTTTTCCCCTCCGACTCCAGATCCAAGACTTGACCTCCCACTAATCCCTCTGCTCCAACCGTTCTTCCCAAACGAGCAATCACCTCCAGCAAATGATGGGGTGCAACATTACGGGTTTGAGTGACCACAAATTCAAAGGCATAGGCTAACAGACCATCTCCTGCCAAAATGGCGATATCTTCCCCAAAAACCTTGTGATTCGTCAGCTTTCCCCGACGATAATCGTCATTATCCATGGCCGGTAAATCATCATGAATTAATGACATCGTGTGAATCATTTCCAAGGCACAGGCTGTAGGGAGGCACATTTCCAAACTGCCACCATGAAGCTCACCAGTGGTTAAACAGAGAATCGGTCTTAATCTTTTTCCTCCCGCCAGCAGAGAATAACGCATCGCTTCATAAATCTTAGCAGGTCTTCTAATGGGGAGAGATTGATTCAGAGCTTGCTCAACTAGCCCCTGCTTTTCTTGAAGATAGGAAGCAAGGTCAAAGGTCATTGACTTCCTTTGTACAACCATTGTGTCACCCATTTGTGCTATATCCAGATATTAAATAACCGACTGCTTCCCTATTTTACAGGTAATGGGAAAGGCCACTGGCAAAAGATTAGAGAAAAAAGATTAGAGATTAGAATTCAAGCTTCATAGAGATTAAAGTTTATCTATTCTGAATCGGAATCCTCATCCTCTAGATTAGAGTCGGGATAGCGAGCATAAATTTGTTCAGCTTCAGGACAATCGTCAGAGATCAATAACTCAGAATTCGAGCGAGAAACGGAAGCAAGTTTACGACTCACAGCTCCAATACTTTCTAGACGAACCATTTCTTCCCAGGAACTGACTTCATCATCTTCCTCTGTTTCATAGCGAATGGTCACCAGATCCCCTTCGAGAGCAATAATGCGAGCATTTTCAATCCAGCGTTGCTGATCCCGCAAGTAAATGCAAACTTCCTGTCCGTCAGTACAAAACTGGTATATCTTGCGGTGTAACATTCGGAGTCTCCTAAAAGCTTAATGATTTTCTCAAGGCGGGCAATCTATAAAAACGACGAGGGACTTTGTTCTATACCGCTTCGTCGCTTAGGGAGAATAGGCTGATTGAGAAGGAATAGCTCTGGTCGGAAGAGAACAAGCTGATTTGGGCGGTTTGGGCCTAGGGTCAGAAATTTCACAATATTCAACGATGGGAGTCTTGATCCACAAGCTTAATCTTATACCAAAATCTTAGCTTACTGGAAAGAAAGCAGCGGACAAATAAGGAAAAAATACATTTTCAAACAGGGTGATCACTCAAAAGAGATTGCCCATAATCCGTCAAAAATAGTAATCAACGATTGAGTACGAGCCTCTTCGCGTTGTACCATCTAAAATAACCAGCAGAATATTAGCTAGAAAGTGAAAGTTGTGCGAATGGTGCCAATTACGAGAGGAGAATTGCGATCGTCATTATCTGGGGCTGTAATCACGACAATGCCAGGAGTAATTTGAATATTATTATTGACTACATATTGATAAAAAGCTTCGATATGGAGAGAAGTATTACGATCCTTTGCGCTCAGGGAACCATTGGCTGTATTTAAAACAATATTAGAACTGGCAACCCAAGGTTGCATTCCGATGACAATTCCGCCTAAATTACCTTCTTGAAACGCATCGGGAAACGCAAAGGTAATGGCCCAATTCCAAATATCTAAAGTCCCTTGATTAAGCTGACCATCTAAACTATTAAGGGGTCGAGAATGGGTATAGCCTCCCCAACCCCCAAGG
The DNA here is from genome assembly GCA_035285405.1 of Snowella sp. Taxonomy (GTDB): domain Bacteria; phylum Cyanobacteriota; class Cyanobacteriia; order Cyanobacteriales; family Microcystaceae; genus Woronichinia. The sequence goes on from JAYKJI010000219.1 coordinate 13,945, forward strand.
ACAAATTGTTCTGTTAACCCGACACTGAATTCTATTCCATAGGAATTACTGTTTACCGGAACGGTTTGTCCTAGCTGATCTTCCGTAAAAAATTGAAAATTTGAGCGTTGACTACCGACTTCTGTATCTAGTGTGTTATAGCCATAACGATAGGTTAACATCACCCCTGTATTTTGCTGATTAGGAGCAATGTAACCAATTTGAGCGATCGCGCCATAGGCCCCATTAAATAACCCATTGCCCTGCTCAGGATTGTTGGCATCAGGAGCCAAATACCCCCCACTTAACTGGAAATCTCCCCATTGACTTTGCATTCCCACCCCAGAGCCACCGGCTCCGTAGTAAATCGGACTACGAGTTCCAAAACGAGAAATCGCTCCAAAATTGCCATCTCCATCGAGAGCATTCATGGTGTTATTAAAATCATCAAAGCCCCCTCCAAATCCTTCTATCCAGAGCGTTATATTCTCTGTCGCAGGAAAACGATAATTGAGTTGCTCTACGGAGACTTCATTGTTGTTTGATTGGGCAAAACTCAAATTACTCTGAAAGGTTCCTGTCTCATCCACTAAGCCCGTCTGATTACCTGTTGCTAAACGCGTAAATAGTAAATCTTCTCCAGTAAAACTAGTGTTAAATTCTAAACGATTGCGATAACCTAGGGTCGGATTTTTAGCAACAGATGCTTGCCCTTGATTCTTCTCACCAGCGGCCACACCCACAAGTCCTAAAACAGTTACACCATTCAATTTTGTTGTTGTTGAGAAGGTCTGATCTTCTAAATAAGCAGTGCGAGCTTCTAAGTTATCGATTCTGGTTCCGAGAACCTTAAGTTCCTGTTCAAAGTTTTGGGCTAAACGTTTTAATTGCTCCAAATCCTCTTGCAAAACGGCGACGTTTTCCTGCAAAAGTCGTTCTATTGTATTAATGCAGGCATTTAGTCCGGCAGCAAACTCCCAACGACTCAAGGCTCGATTTCCCCGAAAGGTGCGATCAGGATAACCCACAATACAACCATAACGTTCCACTAAACTTTTCAAGGCTTCGTAGGCCCAATCCTGGGGAGAAACATCCCGCAAGGCCGAGACATTGGTTATTTGAGAGGTTTGGGACATTTCCTGACTGTCTGGGCCGGATAAATTTAGCCAGCCATCCCATGTCTGGGCTTGATTAATAGTACGGGACTGGGATAATGTTTGTGCTTGGAGCGATCCCCAGGGAGCCATTACCCCTTCGACGACAGCAATAAACAGCAACTTTAGCCATGATCTTCGCATAATCTGTTTAGCGGCCCAAAGGATATTAGTTCTCACGTAAGTTCACCCCTTACAAAAATATTCTGATTAAAGACTCTAACATTATTGCTAATCTTTGTCTATTATCTATGGGATTTCTCCTAGGTTGCAGTGAGGAAATACTTGCTGTATAGGGACTTATGGTCTTGTATTACTCAGGGAAACGGATCTATTACTTTGACAGCTGGTCATTCTTAATAAAAAAGATTCTTAATAGTTAGCACTGAGTCACCATTTACCTTACCGACGGATAAGGTGATTCATAGTACGTCTCTTTGTAAGATGGCAGATAAATTGGGGCGACGATGATGGTCTTGCCATCCTAACCTTGTCTCTAGGAGCGAAGTGATTCAGCCTATGATGGGAAAAAGATCTGTAAATACTATTGGGGGTTACGATGAAGAAACCGTTTATTTGTTTGTTTCTAGTCTTCTTTGTCTGGTTTGGATTGGCTCTTCCCTCCTTCGCCATGCCTGAGATCCAAGAAGTGAAAGCTAGTTTAGGGAATTCCGCAGGGGAATTAAAGTTTATTCCTAATCATTTTGATTTTGTTGTGGGGCAGAAATACAAATTAACGCTAGAGAATCCCAGTCCCATTAAGCATTATTTTACGGCGAAGGATTTTGCCGATGTCATTTGGACACAAAAGGTTGAGGCCGGTAAAGTTGAAGTTAAAGGCGCGATCCATGAATTGGAATTAAAACCAGGCGCGATCGCCGAATGGGTATTTGTACCAATGAAAGCAGGAAAATATACTTTACACTGTTCAGTCTCTGGTCATCGAGAGGCAGGCATGATCGGAGATATTATGATTCAGGCTTCTTAATGATTTAGGAGAATTGTTGAGAAATTAGACTTTTTGCACAATAGCCTTAGTGATCCCCCCAAATCCTCCTTAAAAAAGGGGACTTTCTTGAATTTGCAAGAGGTCTATTCCCTAAGCTTTTTTCTGGCTACGGGCTTTTGCTAAACGTCGTTTAAAGATAGCACCAAAACCGATCGCTGCACCTGAGCCTAAAAGCGTGAAAGGTTCGGGAACAGCATAGGTCATATCTCCAATACCAATGCCGTGACTACTAGGGTTCGCCGTTGCCGAATTACTGAATGCACCCGGAGCTTGGGTGAAATCAATATAAAGTTCATCGATCTTACTGCTAAAGGAAAAAGTCACATTCCCATTATTTGAACTATCATTATTGACTGATTTAGTTCCATCTAGAACCGTCACTCCCGTTACATTTCCACCAGCATAGGGCGTGGAGCGATTTGCACCACCATTAATACTAATATTGCCACTGCTTGCACTGACATAAGAACTGACTGCTGTAACCGATGTGGGTAAAACCGCGACACCATTCAATAAACCTCTTACAATGACTCGATCTTGCCAAACATTGCTTACCAATGAATTGCTACTGTTATCAATGTCAAACAATGTAAACGTTAAACCACTTACTCCACCTGTATTGTTAAATTTTAGACCAGCATAGATGGCATTATTAACAGAGGAGGCATCCTGTTGAAGATAAAGAGAGGGACTAGTATTAGGTAAAGTTCCGTTTAAGGTTGCATCAATTCTGGGGGTACTGCTGACAAATTGGCTAGTAAGACCTTGAGCACGGACAGGAGAAGTCGCATTAATGTTAGCAATTGTCCCGAAAGTCAGATTGACCGTTCCACCATTGGTAACGCTAACAGTGTTAGATGCACTCTTGAATACTCCCGAACTATTAAAAAAAGTTGGGTTTCCTGTTTTAACCGTCTGCCAATTGAGGGATGCGGCTTGGGCTGCTTGGGACTGAAGCAGAGTCGTGAGAAAACCTGTCATCACGAGAGATAACGCGACAGGCTTTAAGTCTGTTTTGGTGAGGATTGAGCACAAGGAAAGCATAGAAATTTTTACCCCCAAAAAAAGTATAATACGAATTTTAATGGTACGGTGTTTTTATGTAGTTGAGCAACCAGACATTTAATAACATGTCCGTACATTAACGGATAGTGTCAGTAAATGCAAGCTTTTTGTCAAAGATTTTTTAGAATAAAGAATGGATAAAAAAGAATGTTATTTTGAAGTAATCTTTTTAAAGATTATGTAAAGTGAAATGGTTCTCTGTGCGATCGTGAAGTCAATCCCATTGATAATACAAACTTGGATCAGGCTTTTCATTCAGAAACTTAACCATTTCCCGACGGGTCAACTAGCATAGTCAAGTAGCATTCTTGCTTTCCGATGACCGATCCCCAGCAATTACCGCCATCCCCTCCCCCGGATTTATCTCCCCTGAGCCGATCGCTAAACTGGCTAAAACGACCTTCTACTCTGATCACAGGTGGGTTTGTGTTGGCTTTAGGAACAGGGGTTTATGTTCTAGGGCAGCAATGGGTCTATCGTCAAGGCTCTCCCTTTCTAGAAACCGAATTATCCCATTTTCTCCAACGCCCCATTCAAATTGGAGAGATTGAACAGGTTAGTTTTAACCAAATTCGCCTAGGAACCTCCACCCTACCGCCGACCCCTCAAGATCCCACCACCATTCAGATTCAGGGTTTAGAGCTAACGATTAATCCTCTGCTTTGGCTAGTCGGTAAACCCATTGAAATTCAAGCCGCTCTCATTCGGCCAACGGTTAAACTGAGCCAAAACCAAAAGGGAGAATGGTCTGGACTCACCTTGCCCCAGGGAAAGGGCAAATTTGAACTGCCGGTTGATGTCGATATTCAATTACGAATTAAAGAAGCCCAGATTAGCTTGACTCCCTACAGAGCCAGAAAACCCTTGCTTTTAGCGGTTGATGGTCGGGGAAGATACCGTTATAGTCGGCAAAAATCTCAACAGACTGTTAATTATGATCTGAAGTTAGCTCTTCAGGGTAATCGTATTGCGGCTAAGGGCGAAACTATTCTAGAAACCGGCAAAAGTCAGGCGGCTTTAGTCATTGAACAGTTAAATTTACCTGAGATTGCTCAATTAATTCCCCAAACTCCTCTACAAGTCAGTCAGGGTCAACTCAATGGCAAACTAAAGATTGACTTACCGAGTTTTAAGGAATTTCATCAGACTCGTACTTTAGGGAATCTCGCCCTAGAGAATCTACAAGCCAAATTTGATGCGCTGAAAGTTCCCTTAATTGCCAATTTTCAGATCGGTTTGCAGGGTCAAACGGTGGTGATTAATCAGGGACAAATTACGCTAGGCAAATTAAGCACACGCTTACAAGGGCAAATTGACTGGCAGAAAGGTTATAACCTAGCATTGCAAACCAATGTGATTGAGCTTCAAGATCTGGTTAAAACCTTATCCGTCTCTTTGCCGATCGCCGTCCAGGGAAAATTAAAAGCTCAATTAAAACTTCAGGGGCCTTTAGAAAATCCCCTACTTTTAGGAACAATTGAAAATCTGAATCCTCTGACTCTCGATAAAATTAAAATTCAATCCTTTCAAACCCAATTACGGGGCAACCTAGACCGCTTAAGTTTCCAAAAAATTCGCTTTCAACCCCAGGTCGGTGGAGAAATCTTAGCAAAGGGAGATATTCAATTAGGGATTCTCCAAAATTGGCAAGAAAAGGGGGGAATAAATTGGCAAAGGATGCCCCTTTCTCTACAATTTAGCAGTCAATTACCGACCGAAAAACTATTACGTTCCTACCAGACTATCCCTACTAATCTGCGTCTCAGTGATCTCACCCTTCAGGGGAAGGTGACAGGGACTCTCGCCCAACCGATTGCCCAACTTCAGTGGCAAGGCCAAAGACCATTTCAAGTTAATCAAGTTGCGATTAATGCCCAGGGGAAAGCTCAACTAGCGGGAACCCGTCTAGCGATTCAGAATCGGCTCTGGACAAACAACGGCGGAGTCATTGAAGTACAGGGGAAAGGTGATTTTAAAGGCGATCGCTGGCAAACCCGCTTACGGGCCCGACAGTTTGTTTTAACTCCCTGGGTTGAGTTATTCTGTCGCCGTTCTTCCTGTCCTTCCCCACTAAAAAGTCAACCCCTAATCCTGCAAAGAGTTAATTGGCAGCTAAGGGGGCAATTTAGCGATTTTGCGCCGGAAACCTTACAGGGGGGAGGAGAAATTACGGTAAGGGTTGCCCAACAGCCGATCGCCGCTCAGATCAGGTTGCGTCGGGGATTTTTTACCAGTTCGGCCCAGTTTGGACAGATCGCCCTCAATCCGTTTTTGCCAAATTTACCGAAGACGGTGCAATTACAGGGCGGTAACATCACTTTAGCGGGCCAAATTCAACCCCATTGGCAGGTTGCCTGGTCGGGTTTATCCGGACGTTCTGATCTAGATTTGGCAGTAGAAAAGGGCCGATTGAGGCTTCAAGGTGAGATTGCCCAGGGCCAATTAACCGCGATCGCCGCCGTCAAACATCTGAATCTCCAGCCGATTTTCCCAAAAATTGTCCTACCGACTCAGATTAAGCGCGGTAAAGTTACCCTGATTGCCTCCCTGACGGATTTAATTCAACCCCAACCGAATTTACAACATCTCCAGGCGATCGCCAATCTACAGCTAAATGTGGCCGGGGGACAAATTCAGAGCCAAAGTTATCTCAATCGTCAACAATGGCAAAGCAATCTGCAAGCAAACAATCTGAATCTTAATCGTCTGCTTTTAGCCACTAATCTCAGTACCAAAGTTAGACAGGAAATCCCCATTTTATCGCCTCTTAATGGCCAGCTTAAGCTAACGGGTAAAATTAATCATTTAGGTAAATTAAATAAACTAAATAAGCTAGAAGATTTTGAAACCTTACCCATTACCGTTCAAGCGGCGGCTTTCAATGCGGACAAACAATCCTTAGAATTGCAAGGAAATTTAGTCCTCGCGCAACTTTTCCAAAATCCCCAATTCACTCAAGTTAATCTTCAAGTTAAAAGTCAGGCTGATCTGGCAATTTTACCGCTCAATGCCATTATTTCAAGCCTATCTTTACCCGCTTATCTCCGTCCTCAATCAGCCCAGATCGCTGGTATCGCCAGTTTTCAAGGTCAGGTTCGCTGGGGTCAAGTTGGGGATGTTAGGGAGCCTTGGGTGCAGGGAAAAGTCGCACTGCAAAATTTCGTGATCAATCAAGAGCGGTTTGAGCCTTTATTAACAGGCCCTCTTCACTTTTCTCGCCAACAAGGTTTAGCCGTTGATCTTAAGGGTGAAAGCGATCGCCTGGCATTGAATCTAGATCCCTGTAAGACCCCAAACTGTTCCCTGGCCTATCTTCCTAACCGTTTAATTCTTGCCCATACCTATCAAACCGAGAATCCCTTGATAGCATCAGGAGAAAAAATCGGACAAAATTTTCGCTTAAATATTGCCCAATTTCCCCTAGCCTTATTAAATTTACAGCCCGGTAAACTTCAACAAATTCCTGGCGTACTTAAGGGCAATCTACAAGCCCAATTAGATCTGAATTTACAAAATCAAAAGGCTCAAGGCTCTCTTAAATTACATCAGCCTAGTCTGGGTTATTTATCAGCAGAGGCGATCGCGGCTAATTTTGACTATGACAATAATCTTTTACAATTACAGAACGCTATTCTGCAACTGCAACAAAGTCGTTATGCCCTAGAAGGCAGTTTGAATTTTAAAACCCAAGCAATTTGGGGTAATTTACAGATCGCCAAGGGAAGAGTGCAGGATCTTTTAACCGCCCTACAGATATTTGACCTGGAATCTCTGCGATCGCGCTTTCGGCCCCAACCCCAGACTTTAGCCAAAACCCTAGCCCCAAAATCGGTGGGTGATGCCCAGGCTCCCCTCGACAAACAGGTTAATATTCTCTATCAAATTGATCAAACTATTCGTCAATTAGCCGAAAAATATGAACAGGGAGGCGTTCCCAATGAGTTGAGAATTGATGGTTTATTTGATGCCAAAATTGGCCTTGAAGGTACGCTTGCAGATCCTCAAGTTAATATGGCACTTTCAGGAGAACATTGGAGTTGGTATCCCCAACCAGCCTTTGCTAATATTATTCCTCCCCTAGGATTCGTGATGAACGATACTCGTTTTTTACCGATTCATCAAGTCGCTCTACAAGCCAGTTGGAAAAAAGGTGTTTTAACCGTTCAACCTTCTCAAATTACTATTAAGGATTCTCATATCGCGCTTCAGGGAAATTTTTCTCAACAACAGAATGCTGCAATCTGGCGCATTGATAATTTAGCCCTGGATACGTTAGGCATATTCGTCAAACTTCCCGAAGAACTTTCCGGCAATTTTAATGCCCAGGGTAGTATTACGGGTAATCTCAATAATCCTCAATTACGTGGAGAGTTTAACTTTACTGATTTTGCCGTTAATGCTCGTCTGTTGGCGCAACCCATCGCTGGCAATTTTAGTTATAGTGATAATTTTTTACAGGTAATTGCTGATAATAATTCTCCTCTCTTTTTCTATGCTAAAATTCCCTACGCTTGGAATGAGCAGGCAAAATTAGGTCAAAAACAAAAACAAGAGAATCAATTTGATTTACGCTTGCGGCTTAAAAAGGATGCTTTAACCTTAATCGGAGCTTTAACTCAGGATCAATTAGTCTGGCTGTCAGGGGAAGGGGAAGTCAATGTGGCAGCCCAGGGCAGACTGGATCTGAGTCAGGGGCTTCGTCTCTCCGAATTTCAGGCCAGAGGTAATATTAAGTTGCAAGAGGTGTTACTCAAGAGTGCCATCTTACCGAATCCCATCCAGATTACTGGGGATATTGATCTCGATAATCAAAGTCTGCAAGTGAAGTATTTGGAGGGAATTTTTGCCCAAAGTAAATTAGCTGTGACGGGGATGTTACCGCTCTTTAGACCTCAAGATAATGTTGATAATCCCCTAACCTTGACAGTGGAAAAAGCAAAATTAGATATTGCCAATTTATACGAAGGTGATTTAGAAGGATTGTTAACGGTAAAAGGAACCGCCTTTAGTCCTAAAATTAGCGGCGATATTCGTCTGGCCAATGGTCAAGTCTTTGTTCCCCAAGCTCCCTCTGCCCAAGAACAACAGAGTCCTATTTTCTCTCAAAATCCTTGGTTTAAACCGAGAAAAAGTCAGCCGTTACTTACGCCTCAACTCGACAATTTAAGGGTGACGTTAGATAATCTTTTTGTTCAACAGGTTCCGCTCTATGATTTTGCTTTTGGTGGAGCTTTGACCCTCAATGGCCCCTTAACAGACTTAAATCGCTTGCAACCTCAAGGGGCGATCGCCTTAAGTCGAGGGCGGATTAGCTTTCTGGATACTCGTTTTCTGCTAGAGCGACGTTATGCCAATCAAATTACCTTTAGACCCAGCCAAGGATTACTCAATCCTGATATTGATATTAAGATGCGGACAATCGTTTCTGAATTACCCCAATCTAAACGGCTGCGATCGGCAGAGAGTAATGAAATTCCTGATGATACCCTCAATCAAGTTCAACGAATTGATATTAATCTCAATATCTATGGTTCTCTTCATCAACTGGTTCCCAATCTGAATCAAGCTCAGGTAGATGCCTGCACCAGAGAACGACAATTCCGCCCCTTTAGAGAGACCCAAACTATTTCGGATTGGCGAATGAAACGAGTGGCTAATTGTTTACAGGTTCTGGTGGCTCAAGGGATTACCGATCAAAAATTACTCAGCAATCCGGCTATTCGTCTGACCAGTAATCCGGCTCGAAGTCAAGGTCAAATCGTGCGTCTATTAGGAGAGCAATTTGTGGTCTTAGCTGATGCGCTTCAGGGTAAAAATAGTGGGCAGCTATTACAGTATGGTATTACCCAATTAGCGATTCCCATGATCTTCCAAGGGACGGTTTATGATGTGGAAACGGCCATTAGTAATACTTTGGGCACGACGGATTTTCGAGTCGTTCCTTTTCTAGAGGCGATCTATCAAGTGGAGAAAAAAGGATTTGTGCGTTTATCCTATGATTACAGTTTTAATGAGGTTAAGGTTCGCTATGAAAAGCAATTTTAATTCGTTATCAATTCTGTGTTTATCGCTAATATGATGATAGCAAGTCAGATCTTTCCCCAACCCTTATTGAGTATCATTATTCCTGTTTTTAACGAAGCGAAGATAGCCAAATTTTATTTGGAAAAACTAGAAAAATTAGAATCTAATGATAATTTAGAATTATTAATTATTGACGGAGGGAGTCGCGATCACACGGTTGAGATTTGTCAAGCATTTCCGGTTAAAGTCCTCATTTCTCCCCAAAAAGGCCGGGCTGCCCAGATGAATTTGGGAGCGAAGCAAGCTCAAGGGAAATTTTTACTATTTTTACATTTAGACAGTGAATTGCCGAATCAATATTTAATAGAAATTCAGCAAATTTTAAATAACCCCAAAAATGTCGCTGGAGCCTTTAAGTTTCAAGTGGATAGTGCTGGCTTTACTTTTCGCCTTTTAGAATACCTGGTCAATCTGCGATCGCATTTTTTGGGTTTACCCTATGGCGATCAAGGCCTATTTATCAAAGCTGAAACCTTTGGGGCATTGGGCGGATTTAAAAATTTACCGATTATGGAAGATTATGAATTGATTCAACGCCTGAAACAACAAGGACAAATTGCGATCGCTAATACCGCTATCCGAACCTCTGGAAGACGTTGGCAAAAGTTCGGGATCATGAAAACAACCCTGATTAATCAACTCATCATTCTCGGTTATCATCTACAAATTCCGCCCCAAACCTTAGCAAAATGGTATCGAGGCAGATAGAAAGTCATTTAAAGTAATCTCAAGCAGCGATCGCCTAAATAGCTGATTACAATAAAACTGACAATGTATTTTTCGTTTGATCCCCCCCTGCCCCCCTTGATAAGGGGGGGTGTCTGTAGGACGGGGGGATCTTATCAATTTCAAGACACAGCTACTTAGGGCTTGCTGAAAAAGTCAAAAAACGAAAGAAATGTGGGTTAGGGAAGTATAAACTGAAAA
>JAYKJI010000220.1:0-24342 GCA_035285405.1 Snowella sp.
TATTCTTTTGTTATCATGTTCTTTTTGAGGAGCATTGTACTGTTTTACAGAGTATCTTGTCTTTTTTCTTTTTGCTGTAGTCTTTGCCACACAAGACTTTTAACCCTTCTTGTCTCCCTAGCAGCTGAGAGACAGTTAATAAAGTCAGAGGAAGACTTGCGATTATTGCTCAATCGTCCTCAGTTTCAACGGTATAACGAGATTTTTGACGATTACGGTTTCGGTTTAGGAATGCGCGGTTTACTCCTCTATAAAATTTTCCCCTTCGAGAAATTTCTCTTAGAAGATGGAAAACCTTGGTTTGTTGAGAAAAGAACCGACGAGGGAAAAGTCATCTCACTCGATAAGAGTCAGGCCGCTTTCCAAAGTTACTTGGGACTATCCAAACGGATTGAACAGTCAGGAGATGGGATCTCAACAAAGTGGAACGGTTCTACTTTGGTTCGATCTCACCTTTACATTTGGATTATCGCAACCGTAGCGAGATCGGACGCGAGGGGTGCTTATCCCAAGAGAGCTATTCTAGGCGACAAATGGGACAAGTTAGCTGCCAAGGGAGTCAAGGGGAAAGATGCCTGTATCCGTTGCTGCTATACCCTAACCAGAATGCTTTACACTGAACTGCTAAGGTCTCGATAGTCTTGTATTCCCGTTGTTAAAACCCCATTGAGGACGATCCTTGATGGGGTTATTTGTCTCTAAGAGAAGAATGCGGTTAATATTTATTAGACGGATCACAGAGACCTTTGAGGAATAACTATGGGAAAACCCACTGGCTTTTTAGAATATGCCCGCGAACTCCCGACGGAATTAACCCCCAGCGATCGCCTGCGTAACTGGGATGAATTTCATCTACCCATGCCCGACGAAAAAATCCAAACCCAGGGCGCACGTTGTATGGATTGTGGAACACCCTTTTGCCATACCGGAACCATCATTAGCGGCATGGCCAGTGGTTGTCCCATTAACAATTTGATTCCTGAATTTAATGATCTCGTTTATCGGGGTTTGTGGCACGAAGCACTAGAACGCTTACATAAAACCAATAACTTTCCTGAATTTACTGGCCGAGTTTGTCCCGCTCCCTGTGAAGGTTCTTGTGTATTAGGCATTAATAATCCTCCCGTCACCATTAAAAATATCGAATATTCGATCATTGATAAAGGTTGGCAAGAGGGTTGGATTACCCCTGAACTTCCGGCTAAACGAACCGGCAAAAAAGTTGCCATCATTGGTTCTGGCCCGGCGGGTCTTTCAGCAGCAGCCCAACTCAACAAAGCGGGTCATTGGGTGACAGTCTATGAACGAGCCGATCGCCCTGGTGGTTTGCTGATGTATGGCATTCCTAATATGAAACTGGACAAGGAAGGGGTAGTGCTGCGGCGCTTGAATGTGTTGGAAGCCGAAGGCGTTACCTTTGTTTGTAACACCGAAGTGGGTAAGGATTTACCTGTAGAAACCCTGCTCAAGGATTTTGATGCCGTCATCCTCTGCACGGGAGCCACAAAACCCAGGGATCTACCCATAGAAGGCCGCTCCCTACAGGGCATTCATTTTGCGATGGATTTTCTGACGGCTAATACTAAAGCCATTTTAGATCGGAGCCAGAAGGAGGACTTTATTTCTGCTGAAGGTAAAGATGTGGTGATTATTGGTGGTGGTGACACCGGAACCGATTGTGTCGGAACCTCCCTCAGACATGGTTGTAAAAGCTTAGTGCAGTTAGAAATTATGCCCAAGCCTCCCCAGGAGAGAGCGGCCAATAATCCCTGGCCTGAATGGCCCAAGGTGTACAAATTAGATTACGGTCAAGAAGAGGCTGAAGCGGTTTTTGGTAGTGATCCCAGGGTTTATCTACGTACAGCGACCCATTTTGAAGGGGATGAAACCGGTCAAGTTAAGGCGGTTCATACAGTGGAAGTGCAATGGGAAAAGAATGAAAAAGGTCAATTTATTCCCAAACAGATTCCTGGCACAGAGAAAATTTTACCTGCCCAATTAGTTCTCCTAGCGATGGGTTTTCTGGGGCCAGAAGAACCTCTGTTAGAAGCCTTGAAATTAGAGCGTGATGGCCGTGGTAATGTCAAGGCCGACTACGGACAGTATGAAACCAGTATTCCTGGCGTTTTTGCGGCCGGAGATTGTCGTCGGGGTCAAAGTTTGGTGGTCTGGGCCTTTAATGAGGGTCGGGGAGCTGCTAAAGCCTGCGATCGCTATTTAATGGGAGAAACCGATCTACCCTAGTTAGATGCTGATTTTAAAGGGTTTTTAAACGGCGTTGTTGAGCAAACCAGGTTTGCAACTGTTCTCGACAAATCGCTTCTAAAATACCGGCAATAACCTTAAGACGATGATTGGAAGCGGGGCTATCGGGTAAATTGAAAACTGTCCGAATGGTTCCGCTTTTCGGATCGTCTGCGCCATAAACCAGCAATCCTAGACGTGCCTGGATAATCGCTCCCGTACACATGGGACAGGGTTCTAGGGTGACGTAGAGGGTACAATTTTCGAGATGCCAGGTTTTGAGAGCTTGACTAGCATCTCGAATTGCCAGGATTTCGGCATGGGCAGTGGGATCTTGATCCTCTTCTTTGCGGTTATGCCCAGTACTGATGACTTGTCCCTGATCATTAACAATGATTGCTCCGACAGGAACATCTCCCCTATTTCCTGCCAATGCTGCTAATTGAATGGCTTGCCGCATCCAATCGCAATGTCTAGCGTAAATTTCTGGGGTTAATCCTAACATTCTGGGATAATTACCGAATTATGGCTGCTGAAAATAACGAGGATTACTCTGCCAAATTTGCTCCAGAAATTGACGCAATCGTTGCTTACTCAGAGAGTCTCCTTCTTCAACATCCTCCTCTAAGTGCATCATCAGGGGTAAAACCTCTAGATCTAAAGCCGGACGGAATAGGGGTAGCGGATAGGCCACATCAGAAGTTAGGCGTACATCCCACAACTCTTCAGCCTCCTGCAAGCTATTGACCGTAGGAATATTGTTAGAAAAAACGGCCAACATCAAAGGACGCATCCAACACAGTTGTCTCGATTCAATAATCTGAATTACCTCTCCATACAAATAGTTATTTTGATGTTCCAAACAAACAATTTGACTGGGTTTAAAGGAAGGTTTTAGCATTGCTCTGGTGCGGATAAACTCTAGCTTTCATTGGCTAATAATTCCCGAAAACGAATTTCATCTCGATGGGGATCGGCCCGACTTACTTGCACCGCTAGGCGATCGCCAGGAGAAACGGGACGTTCAAAACGATGAGGTAATTCTAGACCTAACTCTTCCAATAAAATTAAGCCCAGATTTTCATCTTCTCGCAACCAACGCAGCATTAACCCTTGCCATACCTGATCCGCATTGCGACGCAAATATTCCAAGCTCCAATAGCGATTGGTTTGCCGCTCCACCGAAGTCGCCTCCTGGGAAGAGAGTGTAACACTGTAGAGAATTTGTTGTACCTGATCCCCGGCAAAGGGCAATGCCTCCCCTCGTAGATGGGCTTTTAATTGAAAATGGGTCAGTAGATCCGTATAGCGACGAATGGGAGAAGTCACCTGGGTATAGGTATCCAATCCTAAACTGGCATGACGATAGGGCGTGATACTAATTTCGCTACGGGGCATACAACGTCTTACCGCACAGGCTCGCACCGGGCCAGGGGGCAAAGATAATAACTCCTCTTCAGACGGTAATTCCGGTTGGGGTTGACCACGAAAGGGAACAGGCAAATTATGCTCTTGGCAATAACGTCCTGCCACTTCCCCCGCCAGAATCATCATCTCCGCTACTAACTGCCGCGAAAAAGAAGCTTCTAACAATTGAATAATAATTTCATCCTCGGACTTAACCTTGATGACCGCCTCTGGCATTTTGATATTAATGGCCCCCTGGGATTTGCGCCAAGCCTTACGTAATTTTGCTGCCGTTGCGAGGATTTCGATTTCTGGTTCCGCCTGAATCCGCATTTGGAGCATTTCGTCCACATCTTCGTAGGTCAGACGATAGGTCGGCTTAATCAAACTTGCATGGATACTGTAGTCCAGGATTTCTCCGGTTTCTCCCAAAATGACCCCAAAACTGAGAGCAGGACAGAATTTACCCTGAACGAGGCTCATGGGGCCGATCGCCAATTCCGTTGGGAACATGGAGATCATGCCAGTGGGTAAATAAAGACTAGTACTGCGTTTACGGGCTTCCAAATCCAACTCATCGTTGGGAAAAACAAAGCGACTAGGATCGGCAATGTGAATCCAGAGCTTGTGACTACCATCACTCAAAAACTCCACACTCAGACCGTCATCTATTTCCTCCGTACTCTCGTCGTCAATAGTATAGACCTTCAGCCAGGTCAGATCCAGACGTTGTTGGTCAGGATCGGGGGGTGGTGAATGGAGGACAGAGTAAGCCAAGTCAAGTACCTTTTTAGAAAACTGACGGGGGTAGGAACTACGACGCAAAAAGAGATTTTCATGACGCTGCCACCAGCCTAATTCTATCAATAAGCTAAAGGCTGCTTCTGGGGTGTGATGACGATCTAGCAGTTGCAAAACTTCTTCGGCCTGACGATGGCTTAGTTCTGGCTGCAAGACTAAACGCTCTAGGGACTCCAAACGTGGGCGATCGCTGTCTATCCATTCTACCGACTCTCCGGCGATCGCTTGTTGCAAACGAGTTAGAAAACCGGCTTTTTCCTGTTGACGTTGGAGTTCAACGCTTTGTTGATGCTTAATCTCTTCAACCTGGGAAATGGAGCGAGGTTCGTAACTATCGCCCTTATTTTTAAAATAAATCTTATCCTCGGCCAATAAACAATGGGCCGCATAACAAAAGACAGGACTTTGCTCTGAAAAGAGCAATTGAGCCATTTCTTGCGGTGTTACCGTTGCCCCGTCTTCAACCAAGATCTCCCAAGCTACCTCTAAATGCTCTGGCTCAAGATAATTCTGTACTTCCTGAAGAAAACCTTTAATCTCCGTCGATTGATAAGGCCCGCCCAAAACTTCATATTCAACTCGTTGGGGACGCAACTTGTGGGACTGTCCCCCTTGATCAACGACAATCCAATCCTTCTTCCCATCTGGGCGGTCTGCCACCGCTAAACGGCGTTCTCCTTGCAGCCTAAATTCGACCAGTTTTCCTTTTTCCACCGAGATTACTCTTTTTTGGATAGATTGCAGGTTTGCTCCGGGTGAAAGGGAGGAGTCTAATCCATCCCCATCTAGACCCTAGAATCAGGTTATGCTTCTTGGTTAACAAAGGGAAGGAGTGCCACTAAACGTGCCCGTTTAACGGCGGTGGTCAGATCCCGTTGCTGTTTGGAGGTTAAACCCGTAATACGACGGGGAAGGATTTTGCCGCGCTCAGTGATAAATTTACGCAGTAAATCTGTATCTTTATAGTCAATCGGTTGTTTGGGAGAGAGAGGCGAAAGCCGTTTGCGATAGTAGTTCATGGGGATAATAACTGGGTCTAAGGATAGGAAATAATGACGCGATTGAAGAAATGAGACTCAAAAAGAAAGGATCTGAGACTATTTAATTTCTTTGTGGACAGTATGCTGATTGCAATGGGGACAGAACTTTTTCAGTTCCAGACGGGCGGTGGTGTTGCGACGGTTTTTAGTGGAGGTATAACGGGAAACCCCAGGCGATCGCTTGGCAGGATTACTGCGGCATTCCGTACATTCTAGGGTGATAATGAGACGCGCACCCTTTCCTTTTTTACTGGCCATAGTGATTGAGCGAGATTGATTGTAATTTACACGCAGTTGCTGATTATCTCATAAAAGTGCTAGACTTGACAACCCTTGACGAGAAACACTGAATCATTCCATCTCAAATAGTCATCGTTAAAAATACGGATATTGATGACGATTTTATGAAGGGGAAAAAAATATGAAGCTGAAATCTCCACATCTCGGTCAATAAACTCTATATAACTTGTTGAGATAACGCGATCGCCTCCTGTAACCCGATAAAGATGTTAACCCTCTTTGTGGCTAGAATCCTTTTGGTATAAAAGTTTTTTCTCATCATCCTTAATCATTCAGTCTCCTTAACAAGAGATAAAATCTTGCTCTGTCCGTATAAACACGGTCTTTTTATTTTGCCTAAGTATTTGACTGGAACTCTAATCCTTAAAGTCCGTAAAAGCTAGTGGTAAACAGTCGTGTTTCCTGTAAAGTCCAGTAGTATCACGGAAGTTCTCAATTTCTTTTTACTGATATAACTTAGTTGTTCATTGATAAGGGCTTGGGATAACACCATGTTGACCGAAACATCTCACTTTTCTAGCAACAACATTGCCAATGTTATTCCCAACCCCAGCCAAAATATCAATGCCATTCATCCCTATGGTTTATCTTCTCATTTAACTTCAACTTTAGGGGCAGATTTAAGCAGTAATGCGCCTCTTAATGCTATTACGAATAATCCTGTCACACTTCAGCCAGCCAGCATTGTCGCCAATAGCCTTTCTAGTAGCAGTCAAAATTCCACCGCTTCTTTAAGCACCAATAGCCAGACAATTACGGGATTAACGGCTACGAAAGATAGCTTAACGAATCCTCGGCCAGCAGCCAGTGTTCCTCAACTAGCACCGATTGTTAATTTTAGCCAAAAGACTATCACTGGTTATTCTAGTCAAGATACGAGCAAAGCTGTCTATCAGATTACAGATAATGGTTCTACCTTAAAATTAGCAGGGCAGGCTTGGAAGAAAATAGATTTTGCTTATAATGTAACGGCTAATACTGTATTAGAGTTTGATTTCCGCAGTGATGCGATCGGTAACACTCAAGTCATTGGTTTTGATAACGATAACTCTTATTGGAATGTCAATGTTAATAATCCTACTGGTTTCAAATTGTATGGTTATGATCAGTGGATAGGTTGGAGTCAAGCGTTAAATAATTATCAAGGAACAGATTGGCGAACCTATTCGGTCAAGATCGGCGCAAACTATACCGGTGCAATCAATTATCTTTTCTTTGCCAATACTCCGATGACGAGCAATCCCTTAGAAGATAGCTGGTTCCGCAATATCCGTGTTTATGAGACCAATACTTCTGATACTGTTGCGCCTACTGTTGCTAGTCTCAATGCGCCCACTATCACCACCAGCAGCAAAGATTACCTCTTTAAAGTGACCTATGCGGATAATATCTTTATGAATCCAGGGAGTTTGGATAGTAAAGATATCCGAGTTACAGGTGCTAACGGTTTTAATCAATTAGCGCAATTTGTTAGTGCAACCTCTTCCAGCGATCGCACAACAGTGGAAGCAACCTATAAGATTACGAGTAACGTTGGTTGGGGGATTAATGATAAAAATGGCGTTTACACCATTGCTCTAGAAGGAAATCAAGTTAGTGATTATAACTACACCTTCATGGCAGCCCAAACCCTAGGCACTTTCAATATTAATGTCCCAGCCAGCAGCATTGTTGCCGATACGACTTTATCCACTCCCATCAATATTAACCCTTATCTCTTAAGTGGTTATTCAGGCCAAGACAATACAACCAGCGGGAAATTTCAAGTCACCGATAGTGGATCTACTCTCCAATTGTCGGGTCAGGCTTGGAAGAAACTAGATTTTGCCTATAACGTTACTGCCAATACCGTCTTATCGTTTGACTTTCGGAGTGATGTAATGGGAGTCGATCATGCCATTGGTTTTGACAATGATAACTCTTACTGGAATGTGAATTTTAATAATCCCACCGGTTTTATCCTTTATGGATCGGATACTTGGCCCGGCTGGAGTCAGCAACTAAAGAATTATAGTGGCACAGATTGGAAAAGCTATTCCATCAATATTGGTAAAAACTATACTGGAGCAATACAATATCTTTTCTTTGCCAATAGTCCTAAAACGACAAATCCCCTAGAAAATAGCTTTTTCCGCAATATCCGAGTTTATGACACAAACTCTCTAGATACAATTGCTCCCACGACAACCCTAAGCTTTCCCAATG
This sequence comes from Snowella sp., assembly GCA_035285405.1. GTDB lineage: Bacteria > Cyanobacteriota > Cyanobacteriia > Cyanobacteriales > Microcystaceae > Woronichinia. The sequence goes on from JAYKJI010000220.1 coordinate 7,998, forward strand.
CAACGACAAGTGGGGGCAACACCTTAAATGCCAACAATGAGTATATTTTTGCCGTTACCTATAATGATGCTTGGGGCGTTAATCTGACAACCGTTGATAGTAATGACATTAACGTGCTTTCCTCCAATGGCAACAGTCAAAAAGCAACCTTGGTAAGTGCTACTGCCAGCAGCGATCGCAAAACAGTGACAGCGACTTACAAAATTCTAGATAACATCGGTTGGAGTGCTAATCAGGCAAGTCAATACACCATTCAGGTACAAAGCAACCATGTTGGCGATCTCAACTATAATTTCATCACCCTGCAAAATATTGGCACTTTCACCGTCCAATATGCCAGTGCTCCCACCACCACTCAACAGCTTCTCAAAAGCCAATCCGAGTTTAACTTTAATGTCAACTACTATTCTCCCATTGCCCTCAATGTCAAGAGTTTAGATAATCAAGATCTGTTGGTCACTGGCCCTAACGGTTTCCAAGGATTTGCTAACTTTGTCAGTGTTCAACAAAATGGCACTAATCAGTGGGTTGCCACCTACAAAATTACTGACAGTGATGGTATCTGGGATGCAAAGAATAATGGAAACTATGCTGTTAGTCTACAGGCCAATCAAGTTAGTGATATTTCTGGTGCTTTCTTAAGCTCAGGGCCCATGGGCAACTTAGTTATCAATACAAAAGAAACCGCGATGTGGTTTTCTAGCTTTGAAAATGGTTTTCCGGGTAACGAATGGTTAAATTATTCTAATGGGAATTTAGTTGCGAATGGACAACCTGATTATAACTATGATTCTAATTGGAGTATTCTCAATCAAACCCAAGCCAGTCAAGATGGTGTAGCTCCCTTATCAGGAAACTCTGTTTACAAAGGTTGGATTAATTATCAATCGGCAGATAGTCATCGTCCCTATCCTGTTCTTCAAGTTGACCCATCTAGTACGTACTTTCCCGATACTACCTTTAATAGCTATCTAAGTGGAACGCCTACCCCCGTAGTCAATCGCTTCTATGCTTGGGCAGACTGGGATCCGAGTAGCATCACCAGCTCTGATTGGTTAAGCTTCCTCACACTTGGCAATAACGTTAACTGGAATGTCGTTGGTTTTTCTCTAGTCGGCCCTCAAGGAAAACTAGAAATGGCCCATGCACCTTATACAGATATTCCTTCCACACCCACTTATATGCCACAACATCAATGGGTTCGTTTCACGACCTATGTGGACTTTCAACATAATCTCCTTTATGTTTGGATGAACGGACAACTAACCTTTAAAATGACTCAGGGTGGGAACCTCAACTACACTGGAGGAACTGATCCTAATGCGGCTCAAACTGCCTATCTTCGTCGCGCTCATTGGGGACTCTATGCTAACGGTAATTTTTCCAATGCCACAGTTTATAATGACGCGATCCAACTATGGACAGTTCAACAGGCGATTACCGATCCCACTCAGGAACCCTGGTCACCCTACGATGGCAATGGTTTAAATTAAGTCTCGTTGTCTTATAGAAATGGTTGAATAGTCAGTTAAACTGCTAAAAACGCCAAAGATAACTCAACGTAAGGTTATGGCAATTAAGCAAAAACTCCCGAATATTTCTGCTACTGAGCCAGATTGGAGCCGTGAACAATGCCGACGCTGGTGGGATCCTTCCCGACAGTTGTTGAAAACCATTCGGAATTATCAGCGTTACTCAACCTGTTCTGGTGTAATTGCTCGTTTACTCCTCAAAAAAACAGTTTTGGAGCATCGTTTTTGGAGTGTGGTAACGGCGGCCGATATTCCACTGAACTGCAATATTGGAGGCGGTTTGTTATTACCCCATCCCACTGGTGTCGTGATTCATCCCCAGGCTGTCATTGGGCCTAATTGTCTCATCTTTCAACAGGTGACTATTGTGGATAGCGTCAAAATCCATGGTCATGTGGATATTGGTGCTGGCGCGAAAATACTGGATAATGTCATCCTCGGTAATCATGTGTTAGTGGGAGCCAATGCAGTGGTTAAAAACCTTCACGCACCAGAGGGGACGACCGTCATCGGCATTCCAGCGAAAGTTAGGAAAAAGTAGATTGTCTCTTCTAGCCTAAGGATTGCAGAAAATTTCGTAAAAGTTGTTTGCCTTCGCTGGTTAAAATACTTTCGGGGTGGAATTGCACTCCTTGAATATGGGGATATTGACGATGACGTAAACCCATAATTATACCATCTTCGATCCAACCCGTGATTTCTAAACAATTGGGTAATGTCTCTTTTTCCACCACTAAACTGTGGTACCGAGTCGCTGAAAACGGATTACTGACCCCGTTAAAAATACCTTGTCCACTATGATAGATTTCTGATGTCTTGCCGTGCATGAGGGTTGGGGCAGAAATGACGTTGCCGCCAAATACTTGGCCAATGCTTTGATGTCCTAGACAAACCCCTAAAATGGGAACGGTAGGGCCTAATTCTTGAATAATAGCTAAGGAGATTCCCGCATCATCGGGACGACCGGGGCCAGGAGAGATGACGATACCATCGGGTTGAATAAACCGAATCTTCTCTAGATCGATTTTATCATTACGGTAAACTTGGATATCGGCTGCCACGGGGAATTCCTGTCCTAATTCCCCTAAATATTGAACGAGATTATAGGTAAAACTATCGTAATTATCGATAACGAGTATCAAAGCGGGTCTCCTGGTCTTGGTCTCGGCAAACGGTGTGTCAACGTTATTAAAACACTAAAGCCACCAATGGGGGAACTAATAAACAACTGGCGACGATAACTGCCGCGATCGCCGAAATTAAAACGGCACCAGCCGCACAATCCTTGGCTATTTTAGCTAATTCGTGATAGGACTGGCCCACGGTTAGATCAACTACCGATTCGAGGGCCGTATTCAACAGTTCCAGTACCATAACCAGGGCAGAGGTCAGGGTCAAAATTGCCAGACTAACGGAACTTAGACTCAGACAAAGGCCAGCTGCGATCACTAAGGTACCAATGACCGTATGAATGCGAAAATTCCGTTGAGTGACATAGGCATAACGTACTCCTGACCAGGCATAACGAAAACTAGTAAATAAGTCCGGCGCGATTTGCCAAGCGAGATCTCGGCCCGGAATCTTATTTTGGGGAGGATGGGTTAGTCCCTTGACGGGAATTATGGTAGAAGAACGGGAATTGCCATTGCCTAAAAATGCCTTAGTGGAAAATAAAGAGGGGGAAAGGGGAGGCATCGGAATTTGAGATTTCATTATGGGAACACTCCAGAGCAGCGTAGTAAACAGTAATTTCTCAAAACAATATCTTGAAGTACTAGGATTCAAAATTGGCCACTAATCCGACTTTTTCTAAGAGCAGGGCTTGTTTAGCTAACATCGTGTTTAGGCTTTGATCATCAGGATGATCCCATCCCAGGAGATGCAAAAGACCGTGGGTTGTTAACCAAGCTAATTCTATCGTTAGGGAATGACCATGCTCTATTGCCTGTTGAGAGGCAGTTTCTAGGGAAATAACGATATCACCTAAATAAAGGGCTTCTCTAACTTGATCATCAGATTGAAAGTTTTGGTAATCAGGGAGATCAGCTTCTAAGGCCGCAAAGGATAACACATCAGTGGGTTTCTCCTGTTGACGAAATTGGCTATTCAGCTGCTTTATCTCCTGGTCATCAGTCAACCGCAAGGTTAATTCATAGGCATCTGCATCGGGGAGATCTTCTCGTAAGCTATGGAACCAAGTCTGTATCCAATTTTGCCATTGCTCTCCATCGGGAGATTGCCAGGCTTGATCCCCATCTATTGTTGGCTGAAAAACAGCTTGAAAATAGAGTTCAACAGTAACAGCCGTTCGAGAAGCAACCGACATAGACTTTTAACCTTAGCGGGTGAGGTAAGAAATACCAATCAGCACAGCCAATAAACCAGTGGTCGTTAAGAAAAAATGAGTGAGGGATTTTCCTTTTTTTCGCACCATATTTCGCATAGCCAGCTTAACGTAACTGGGAGGCGGTTCCAGGGGAGGAACATCGGTGAGATTTGGAGAAGGAGTATCACTCATGGAAATTTGCTAATTTTAGGGTTGTTTTAAGCGTTAAAATCTGCTATTCACTCTAATCAGGTTATGCAGAAAATGCAAGGGGGGAGTCTCGTAATTTCAAAAATTCTTGCAGATGAACTTCTTCCCTGATGGACTAACTCTAGCATTCCCCCATGGACTGCCCTAATTATCGTTTCGAGTTGAATAACGCAGATAAGATTCGATAAAGGTCTCTAAGTCACCATCCATGACGCTATTGATATCCGTCGTTTCAATGTTAGTGCGTAGATCTTTTACCAATTGGTAGGGATGAAAAACGTAGTTACGAATTTGATTACCCCAGGCGGCTTCCACCATATCTCCTCTAATTTCGGCGATCGCCTGGGCCCGTTGTTCTTGTAAAACAATTAATAATTTGGCCTTGAGAATGGTCAGAGCTTTTTCTTTATTTTGTAGCTGCGATCGCTCCTGGGTACAACGAACAGCAATGCCTGTCGGAATATGGACAATTCTAACGGCGGTTTCGACTTTGTTAACATTCTGTCCCCCTTTACCCCCCGCACGGGAAGTACTAATATCCAGATCCTTTTCGGGAATATCTAGCTTAATCGCCCCTTCCTCCAAAATGGGCATCACTTCCACACCGGCAAAACTGGTTTGTCGCTTACCATTGGCATTAAAGGGTGAAATCCGCACCAAACGATGGGTTCCCTTCTCACCCTTGAGATAACCATAGGCATAACGTCCTACAATTTCTAGGGTGACAGATTTAATACCGGCTTCATCACCCTCCGATAACTCTGCTAGATGGACTTGATACCCTTGCTTTTCTCCCCAACGAGTGTACATTCGCAATAACATTTCGGCCCAATCCTGAGCATCAGTGCCGCCAGCCCCCGCATTGATGGTTAAAATCGCGCCCTGGCTATCGTAGGGGCCAGACAGTAATTGTTGTAACTCCCAGCGATCTAAATCCTGAGTTAAGGCTTTGAGAGTCGTTTCCGCTTCGTTAAACAGGGATTGATCGGGTTCTAACTCTAGCAGTTCGACGATCGCCTGACTATCCTCCCATTGACGCTGCCATTGCTGATACTGTTCAATCTGAGATTTATACTCATTGAGTTCCTGAAGCTTAGTCTGAGCCGTTTCGGGGCTATCCCAAAATTCAGGCTGGGCGGCGACCTGTTCTAAATCTTGAATCGTTGCCTGGAGAGCCGGGAAGTCAAAGATAGTCCTGGGTTTTCCCCAGGCGCGAATCGAGAATCTCTAGCTCTCGTTTAAGATTGCTAATTTCGATAACCATTGATTGAACCGTTGATTGAATCAGAAAACTAAAATGGGCAAGGTATTTAACCGACTCCTTATTGTAGCAGTGTTGAGTCTAAAATTTAGGGTTTTAAGCTTCTTTTCATGATCCCCTTCCTAAATCCAACTCGGTAACAGCATTCGCCAATAAAAAGCTTGGGAAGTTAAGGGCAATCCTAAAAATATCGGTAGCCAATAAAGAAAAGCTAAAGCAATAAAGCCTAAAATACTCAAGCCTAAATAACGAGGGAAGGGATTCGGCTTAGTAATCAAATTTTCTAGGATTAATGCCAGGGCAAACCAGCTAAAAAGATAGGCCGCCATGTAATGATAAAAAAAGGTACAGCGACTAATTTTCAGCCAGGGGAGTAAATTAGCCAGATAATTAATGCCAATATAGAGGGTAATTCCTCGCAGAGGTAGTAATTGAGATTGCTGAGATTGTCGATGACGAGAGATGAAAGACAAGCAAACTGTTCCAAAAAGAATGATCATTGCGCCAGTGGAAAACCACAATAGGATGGGATTGGCCATACTGTGGACATCATAGACAATATTTTGGGGCCCCTTCGTTTGGTAGTAGTAGGCAACCGGTCGCCAAAGAATTAACCAGCTATACCAGGGAGAGCAATAAGGATGAACTTGTGGAGTATTCCCAATCCGTTCGTGATAGGAGAGAGTTTCTTTTTGAATGCGCCAGAAGCCTTCTAGGGAACGATAGTCTGGATTCATGAGTAAATGGGGAATCCAGAGCAAACTATAGACAATCATCGGTAACAGAACTAATGCCAAAAATAGGGGGAGGGGCTTAAGATTTCCTAATTGCGTTAATAATCCGATGGCTTTTTCGTCTGATGGCTTCTCTTTATGGCTTACGGCTTTCTGTAGCCAAGCGATCGCCATGAGAAGATAAAGGCCTAGGAGAAAAGCAAAACCATTCCATTTCACACTACCCGCACAACCCAGAAAAATACCGGCAAGGATTAAATCTTTAAGACGGTGATGCTGAAGATAGTAAAGAAAAAATAATTGTCCTAATAAGCCAAAGAAAATGAGATAAATATTATTTAAAGCATAACGAGATTCCACTAAATAAATGCCATCTAAGGCAGCTAAACCCATCACAATTACGGTAAAAAGACGACGTTGGGTTAACTGATAGGCAAGACCGGCAACTAATATAGGAATGAATGAACCAGTTAAGGCATTCAGCCAGCGATAACTCCAGGTCGAGTGCAGAGAACCCGTTAAATTATTGACGGTATCAGGGGATGCGGGAAAAAGAGAACCAATTGCCATGCCCAAGGCAATGAGATAATGACTGAGGGGCGGATGGGATGGAAAAAAGGGTTTCCCTAACCAGTAATCGTTGGCAAATTTGGCATAGTAAACTTCATCAAAGACCAATACATTAAACTGACTTAACTTCCAAAAGCGCAACAGTAAGCTCAATAAAAAGATGACGGCGATCGCCCATTGAAAGGGAGAATTGCGCCAAAGCCAGAAAGGTTGCTGCCTGTTCATTACTCAATCCCCTCTGCATTAAAACTCAACTTCCCATCTTAGCTAGTTTTTGCCCATGCCTTATACTAAATATCATCGCTTGGAGCTTACCTGAATGCCATCGCCACCGAATACTTTCCAGTCAACTAAATCCAAAATTTCCATTCCTCTTTGGTACGAACGGGGGTTTTCCTTATTAGTGCTACTTAACTTTGGACTTATTCTCTTCGATATGAGTTATATTCCTTTTCGGGATTTTTGGCTACAGGGAAGGGTTCAAATTTCTGCCAAGATTGGCCCCTTTGAACAGAATTTTCCGCCAACACCGCTCAGAATTTTACCGATTTCTGTCACGCCAGGCTATGATTGGGTCAAGGGCATTGAACCCTATCGCAGCACTGAAGAATATTTAGAACTGGTCGATCAGCTGACGAATAAAATTGATCAAAAAGCTTTAGAAACTCCTGACCTCAAAGCTCTCGCCCCAGCCTCTAGCCAAGGTAAGAGTATCGATGAAATTTTGAAGGAATTACAGGCCCAAAGCAAGGAAATGATTCAAACCAATCCCTTCCAAGTTGCTAATAAAACAGGAGCCTTAGAACGGATTAAAAATAAAATGCGAAAGCGAGTTTTTGGAACAACCAAAGCTTCTGCTACTCAAGCGTTTCAACAATTTTGGACAAGGGAATATCTGCTTAAAAATGGTTCTACTCAGGAACTGATTTTTTTTAATGAACAGATTCGCCCCCTAATTGAAACAAATTATTTTCGGGCGATCGCTGAAAATGGCCAACCCATTGATAACTTTCCTTTGCTGGATTTTCCCTTTTTTCTAATCTTCTTAAGCGACTTTTTAGTACGCACTAAATTGATTAGTAGCCAGCAGAAAGGCGTGAGTTGGTTTGATGCCATGCTTTGGCGTTGGTATGATGCTTTTCTGTTAATTCCCGTTTTTCGTTGGCTGAGAATTATTCCTTTACTGATTCATTTGGATCAAGCTCGTTTGATTAGTCTCAAAAAGATTAAAAATCAAGCGGTTCAAGGTTTTGTGGCAATTATTGCTGAAGAAATGATTGAGATTGCGGTGATTCGCCTCGTTGATCAAGCGGAATCTGTCATTCGACAAGGCAAATTAAGAGATTTATTAAACTATCAAGGCACACGTTCCTATATCGATATTAATAATCAAAATGAAATTGTTGAGATTACCCGTATTGTTTCCCAGGTCATCATCGAGAGAGTCTTACCCAAAATCGAACCAGAGGTTGAAAAATTTGTGATTTATAACCTAGAGCAAATTCTCAATCAATCTGTTGCCTATCAACAACTACAGACGGTTCCTGGGGTTAAAGCAATCCAAATTCAGTTGACAGAACAATTAGTAAGCCAAACTTATCAAAAAATCCAAGAGATTTTAGCGATGCTTCTTCAACAAGACCCCACTTTTGATGAATTATTGGAGAAACTGGTGGTTAGTTTAATGAAAGTTACTAATCAAGAAATGAGAAGTCAAAATCATTTAGAGAAAATTGAATATCTACTGATTGATCTCTTAGAAGAAGTTAAGATTAATTATCTTAAACAGTTATCCCAAGCTGACATTGATCATATTCTGGAGCAAAGTCGAATTCTCCGTCAAGGGATTGTTGCTAGATAATTCATAACCTGAACAAATTTTGCTAATCCTATTCGTTTTAATTCGGCTCTAAGAATAAACTTGAGTACAAATTCCAAGTATAGGTGAAATCATCATTTTGATTGCCAGGAAAACAAATAGTCTGCCGGACATCAACAAAAAGCTCCCCCTATACTTCTAGAAAATTCTCCTTCAGTTTTATAGGATTAGTCAAGAAACTTAGGTTTCCGATTCGTTTTTTTTCGCTTTTTTACGGCTGAATTTTCGTTCCATTGTGGCTCCAAATCCCAAGGCAGCGATCGATCCAAGGATTGTCAGTGGTTCAGGGACAGCCTCATAGGTTCCCGAAATAGCTGCAACGCGAAGACCGACAGGACTAGATGGCGAAATGTTGGAATTATTCACCACAAAACTGAGGGTGTTGGTTCCGAACTGAAAATAATGATTAATGCTGAAACTATAAGTCTGGTTAAAGCTATTGCCATCGGCCTTAAAATTGCCTGTATCAAAGCCATTTAAGAAAATTCGCGCAGTGTTATCCGCTGTCCATTGACCAAGAATTTGAGCCGTGGAAAGAATCGCCTCGTTCGGTAAATTGAAAGTCGTTTGGAAAGTATAATTCCCCGCAGGAGAGGAATTACTGTTGCTTCCAATCCAGTTTGAAGTACTATTATTCGGCAACCAGGGCCCACCATTATTTAGGGGAAAGGTACCAGAGGGGACAGTAGAATTGGTGACGACACCGCCACTGGGCTGACTGACTAGGGTATAGTGAGGATCAGTGGTGTTCCCCGGCAGAGCTTGACCACTATTATCAACGCCTGTATTATACAGACTTTGGATATCCATGGTAACGGCCTGGGCTTTGGTCACGGATAATGTTGCACCTACCACCGCGATCGCAGAGACCGCTAACAAAGGAGAGAACTGATGCAGCATGGGCAAAAGAGACTCATAAAAAGGCGTTTATAATTAACGGTAACAGAAATATTGTCAAAATGTGACGTTCGAGAAGAGAGATTTTAAGAATTACTCCTAGTAATTGTAGGGAAGGGAAAGCAATAAGATCACAGGTTAATAACAGATTAAACGTAAAACACCATTTTGTATTCTAGATAACTTTAGTTTCCCTTCATTTGCTTAAGTCAGAAGTGTTTATCCTAGAGCATTAGGTTTGTTTAACTGTATTTTTGCAACAATGGCAAACTGTTGATAACGTATATCCTCTAAATGGCCTCGAAATAATTTATCAAGCCAGGGAAATAACAGTAAGAACATCTGACGACGACGTGGAGCGACAGCTAATGGATAATTTTGTTCGCAAGGGTGAATTCCTTCAATATTTTGAATTTCATAACCCAATTTTTGAAATAGCTTAATCATACTTTTACGGGTAAAAAAACGTAGGTGAGTACGGTCTAAAATCCCTAAATCCTTATATTGCCAATCAGCTTCAATTAATAATTCCCAAAGGTTATTAAAATAGCGCACATTCGGAATTGAGGCGACAATCACGCCTGAATCTGTCAGCAATTTTCTTGCCAGTATCAAGGCTCGTTCTGGCTCAACGAGATGTTCCAAAACATCATTAAAAATAATACAATCAAAATAATGATAGGGTAAGTCCAAATCGTCTTCAAAATTATCACAAATGACTCTATCTAAACATTGAGAAGCCTGCATTGCAGCTTGGGAATTTAATTCAATACCCCAAATTTCTACCTCATAATGTTTTTTGATTAAGCGACTAAAATTACCTTGGCCACAACCTACTTCTAAAATGATTTTGGCTGTTGGAGGAATATAGGTTAACATTTCAGGGCGATCAGATTGAAAATAAGCTTTGCCTTGTTTTTGATAAAAATTTGAGAAAGTAGGATTATCCATAGCTTAAAATATTTACAATTTGATTATAAATTAACTTTAAAAACGGAGGTGCTAGACAGATTAAAGTTGGGAAAAATCTATAAACCGAATTAAGTGTTTGAGAAAATATTTGAGATTATTTTTACAATTAATCAAGAACCAATGAGGATCTTTTACATATCTAGTAAAAATAAATATTATTTGATTAAATAAGTTTTTTGTCCTATGAATTTCTAAGATTACCTCTAAAAGGTATTGTTGTAAAACTTGCCAGTCTACTTGATAATTATCTAAATTATTACGAGGATCAGAAATATTAAGTTGAACATCTTGAACATAACGAGGATGTATATAGATAGGTTTAATCCCTTTTTCTCTAGCATTTTCGATGTAGTGATGGCTACTCTTTAAAGTTTTTGTATTAGAATGAACAATGCCAGGTTTGTTAGCCAACCAACCCACTTTATGTTGAATGGTTCCATGATGAGCTAGGTAAAAATCAATAGAATTAGCCCAGATTATCGATTCATATAGTGAACAGCCAACGGTATTATAAATAGCAACATCTGACTGCAATCTTTGATGAATATTTTTGACAATATCATTTTGTTTTTCGATTATTTGTAATTCATTAATTGTCCTAGAGAAGAGGGTATCCTCTTGATAAGAAAAGCCGTCAAATACAACTCCTAAGTTAGGAAATTTTTCTGCTAAAGCGTCAATCAGATTTGCAAAACCATTTTCCTGCTCTATCCAAGTCCTATTGTCAACACGAATACTGATCCAAAGTAAGGGATAATGCAACTTCTTAATCGTTTGAATCTGGTTAGGTAAATTAGAACCATTCTCTGATTTAATAGCGAGTTGATAAATTCTCTGGGCTAAGGTATTAGAAATGTAGCAATCTCCTACATGTAGGCAAAAGTGATTATTCTTAAGCGTTTCTCTAAAAATTTGAATATAGACTTCTTCCTTCTCCATTTTTGTATTATTAATGATAGCTATTCTCTCAATTTTTTGAGGGCTAATTTGTGGAAAAATATTCTCGATTTTACCTAACGTTTCTCGCAAAACAAAAAATGTTTCTATTTGGTTTAATAAATGAGATTTTTCAAGACGATATAGACCTGATAATTCATTAAAAATATGGTGAGCAAAATTATCATCCCCTAAGCAAACAGCCAATTTTTTGGGATCGCAATTATTTAAGTAAAAGATGACTTCATGATAGTAGGCAACCATGAGAGCTTGGAATCTGGGAATCACGGCAGGAAGAACTCCCCACTGGGGATCATCAGCTTTGATTAATAAATTAAAATCAGGAAAATATAAAGCTCCTTTTTTAAAGCCAGTATTAATATGAGTGGTTATCAAATAAAAAGAGTTTTTGCTTTTAAATCGATAAAAAATAATGTCAGGAGTAACCCAGAAAGATTGCTGAGTAGCTAATTTTCTTCGGGTAAAAGGACATACCAGATAAATGATTTTTTTTCGGACTGCAATTAATTGAAAACGTCTAGGATCTAAATTTATTTTATCTTGATCACCTTTAATCGCTTTATTAAAATTTTTATAAAGAGTATGAATAGAAATTTGCTTTTCTTTAAGATATTTTCTTTCGTCCTCACTAATTTTAACAAGATTGATAGTCATCAAATTTTGATGCTGGGAAAAATAGTTTTTAATCGCATGATAATCTAAGCTTTTTGTTTTTTTTTCTTCCAGCAAACAATTCCAAGACTCTTCATTGCCTTGCAATTGCCTCCAGATCTTTTCATAAACGAGGTTGTTCATCTTCAAAATCCTAATTCGCTGATTTTGATAGGCAAAATTTGGAAGCGTCCAATCATTTACAGAATAAACAGGGTTCTAGGGTTTGATCTAGAACTATTTTCAGAAAAAGGAACGCTAATTCAAATTAAATGTATAATCTTTGATGGCATATTGTAGTGTACCTTATGTGGTGTTTTATCGTCAAGGCTTTTTCTTGGACGATGATTCATTAAGTTTAAACCCTTTTCTCCTTCTTTGAATTAAACTGTTTTAAGATTTCTCCTTTTTTGAGAAAAGTCTTAATAATCTATTTTTTGTTTAATTCTTTAAAAATATTATCTAGTTACGAAAGAGATGTTTTTTATACTATTTTCACTCTCCAATGGGATAATCGATAGCCTCTTTTTGATGCTATGTTTAGTTCGTAATTTACAATTTTAGCTTCATGAAATGTTGATTACTGGGTTAAATTACTTAATTGACATTACCACAATTGTTTCTGTATTGTAAAAAAGTCTGGACAAGAACTTATGAGAATAGTATTTTAAAATTGACCCTCTTCTTGATGTATTAATTGCCATTATGCTGAGGAGATTAAAAATGGATGTAAGGCTTTTACCTAAAAGGTTTCAACTGTCAAAGGTAATCTGTTTATGGTGCTCTATCCTCCCAAACTGATTCAGACGTAGGATCATCGGTTAAGAGTTGTCGATAAAGATTTTAGTCTTTTGTCTTTTCCTGTTACTTGACCTTAATTCTATGCATGTCATTTTGTTGTAAAGTAGGATCGATAGTCCACCTGAACGGTTATAACATGGTATTGAGTTCCATCGGGGATAACCTTCTTTTTATTGCTACTGAATCCTGAGAATGGCGATCGCGTTATTTTTTGAAGTGAGTTAACTGCAACAACTTTGATCAGTGATAGGGTTGATATTATCTGGATTGAGCCGAACCGCTAATTTAGCCTAATTTTTGTCGAAAGGAAAATTAATGATGGACACTCTAGTTGTTGATGGCGTTCTAGATTCCTTAGAGGTCATTGCCAAATATATTCTGGAATTAGCGAAAACAGCAGAATTAAATACTCAGAAAACCTATAAGCTTCGTCTCGCCGTTGACGAACTAGCCACGAATATCATTATCTACGGCTACCAAGAGACTGGAAAAGCCGGTGTCATTAAAATACAAGCCATCATTACTGACCAAGATGTGCAGGTAATTCTAGAGGATACTGGCCCGGCCTTTAATCCGGCTGAAAATCTAGAGAGGGCTAACAGCATTCTTAATAAGTCCCTGGAGGAGAGACCATTGGGCGGTTTAGGCATTTATTTGGCCCTAGAAGGGGTTGATCATTTTGCCTATGAGCGGGTGGGGGACTATAATCGCAGTTTACTCACGGTTAATAGACAAGATCATAGTTGATGACCTCAATACTGATACTCCTTTGACTTGCATGATATTCAGCCATTGACTAATCCTTAGAGATTACCAAAGCCTTTTTTCTTTTTCTCTTTTTTCTTTTTGCCCTTAGCACTACTGCCTGCATAGCCCCGAAATCCTGGCGGCATTGGTCGATTCATTCCCATACCAGGCATACCACCGCCCATCCCAGGCATTCCCATTCCGGGCATTCCCATACCAGGCATCCCGCCCATGCCCATTTGCTGCATCATCGATCGCATTCGGGTAAAGTTAGTCACTAGTTTGGAAACATCACTTTCGCCATGACCTGAGCCTTTGGCAATGCGACGGCGACGACTGGGAGATTTGGCTAATAGATCGGGATTTTTGCGCTCTTCAATGGTCATGGAGTTGATCATTGCTTCGGTGCGTTTTAGTTCTCCTTCCCCTTTTTCGATATCACTACTGCTCAGTTTATTCATTCCTGGAATCAGCTTGAGTAAACCTCCGAAAGATCCCATATTTTTCATCAAACGCATTTGCTTCAGGAAGTCATCAAAGTCAAAGGTGGCTTCCATGATCTTCGTCTGCATTTTTTCGACATCGCCAATATCGATCGCCTCTTGTGCTTTTTCAACGAGGGTTAACACATCCCCCATATTGAGAATGCGGCTGGCCAGGCGATCGGGATAAAACGGTTGTAGGGCTTCTACTTTTTCGCCAACCCCAACAAATTTAATGGGCTGTCCTGAGACTTGACGAACGGAAAGGGCGGCTCCTCCTCTGGTATCCCCATCTAACTTGGTTAAAATGGCTCCTGTAATACCAATTTCATCTTGAAAGGTACGAGTTAAATTAGCGGCTTCCTGACCCGTCATGGCATCCACCACCAGCAAGGTGTCATCGGGATTGACAACTGCCTTAATACGGGCTAACTCAGCCATCATTTCAGGATCAATTTGCAAACGTCCTGCTGTATCGATCAGAACAGTATCGACCCCTAATTCTTTGGCTCTTTCGACCCCTAGCCGAGCGATTTCAACGGGATCGGCATCTCCTCCCATTTCAAAAACGGGAACATCAATCTGCTGACCTAGGGTAATTAATTGATCGATCGCCGCCGGACGATAGACATCAGTGGCCACCATCAAGGCACTGCGATTTTCTTTCCGTAGAAAAAGGGCTAATTTTGCCGTTGCGGTGGTTTTCCCTGTCCCCTGTAAACCCGCCATTAAAATGACAGTGGGCTTTTTCTCGGCATTAGCGAGAGGAACATTACTTTCCCCCATCACCGCCACTAATTCGTCATAAACAATTTTGATAAATTGCTGACCTGGATTGACCCCTGAAATGACCTCGGCTCCCTGGGCTTTTTTCTCGACTTCGGCAATGAAGTGTTTGACTACCTGGAGGTTAACATCGGCGGATAGTAGGGCACGGCGTACTTCCTGAAGGGCTTCTTGGATATTGCTGGCAGAAATTTTATCTTGGCCACGGAGCTTTTTCCAGGCATCTTCTAGGCGATCGGCGAGAGCATCAAACATGGTCTTTCGGTTGGGGGATAATCGGCACTGTTGTCTAGCATAGTCTGAAGGCTGATTCTCTGGCAATTATCGGTAAGGGGCGATCGCACTTACAAATTTTGTTGTTCATAGGCAGCAATTCTAAATTTGAAAAATCAGGAAGAGTTAGCTGAGGGAAGGGGGTCAAATGACTCAAGCATAAAATCAAAAAGATGTTGCCAGCTATCAAAGACAAAATAGGTAGTAAGAGTGCGTAAATCGTGAAAAAAGCTTCTTCGAGCAGCAATTCTCAGTTTTAGACACAGCAAGCCTTTTAGGGATTTAAAGAACATTTAAAGGGGGGTTTTTGGGGCAATTCTGAGCGTACTATCATACTTAAAAGCCTGAAGACTCGTGAAATGAACTTGTTAATTCCGTTGAATTTTACCCCGTATTACGCGAACTAAAACCTGAAACCCTTGCTAAATCGCAAATTTAGAATTGCTGGCCAGTGATAAAAAGCGATCGCCCCTATACAAAAGGAATTGGCTCTAGTTCACAGGAAAAATACTCTTGAAGAAAAGAAGCTTGAAAATTAACCCTAAACGACTCAGGTAATCGAGCAAAAAGCAACAACAAACTCTGGGAGTTAATTGTCTTAATTCCTAATAACTCAACCCCAACGATCTCAGAATACTCATCATAATCCAGAATAATACCATCAGCAATTTCTTCTGAATCTAGAACCTTTTTATTTTCAATGCAAATATACGCAGCATCCACTTCTGGGTCATAATTAACTTTAAACATTTCCTTTATAGCTCCTATCAAAAAAGACAGTGACAATTGTAATGGGTTCCGTATTTGGATTATAGACAACTCTTAAAGCTCTATTACCAAACTCTGGAATCCGCTTCCAAACGCGAATTGTATTGGTTCGAGTATCTATATCCAAGAAATCTGGAGTCATCAAGGTGCGGACAATCCAATCTCTTTGAATTTGTGAACGACCAGCTTTATTCAATTCATCAGCAGCGTGTTTAGAAAGTAAAAAATCCAATGGGTTTTAGTCGTCTCCTGATTATTCATCAATTGGGTTTCTAATATTTTACTCTGCGATCACTCCTTGGCCCCTGACTCAATGACAAAAAGCGATCGCCCTTAATTTTAGTGACTCGACAAAGCGATCGCCGTTTATCCAATAATAGACTTGTTGGGTTATAAGGGATAATAAGAAAAAAAGCAATGACCAGAAAATCCAAGAATGCTAGATATAGAAAGGATATTCAAACAAGATCGCTTAATACGGGGGATGACAGGGCTAAAT
>JAYKJI010000221.1:0-4086 GCA_035285405.1 Snowella sp.
CAACACCAAGTTTTTGACGCTGACTGGGGTTTTATCCCAATCATTTTCGTCAATTTCATTTGTCTCTAGTAGGTGGTTTTCTTGCATAACTTTTAGATTATCACCTTTTGTCCCCCTGAACGATTACAAGAATTTGACCTGACCCCAACTCTTCCGCCAAGATCACTAACGAAGCATCAGCCAAATCCATTGGTAAATCCTTATATTTCTCCATCAACACTTCAATGCGTTGACAATGCTTGATTTTGAGGTCAAATACCAGTAGTTTTCCCGTAGAAATTTTATGAATAAAGACCTTAGGCGCATCTACACCGACTCGTTTTTGCAGTAAATAGCAAGTCTCAGTAACAACACACCAAGTTGTAATAAATTGTTGATTAATCAACTTTTGAAATTGTTTTTTCGCTAATGGGTGAAGCGAGTCATTCTTATTAGCAAGAGCTAACCAAAAACCAGTATCAACAATGATCATATTTTTGATTCAGTTCACTGCTTAAATAGGTCTTATAATTTTGTGAAAGGTCTGGTTCTGCTTCTATACAACCAATAAAATCAGACCAATCTTGTGTTGCCTGCTCTTTGATGTCCTCTTGGTTAGCGGAATAGCGTTTTTTGAGAATAGCTATCAGTTCAAGAATAATCTGTTGAGCATCCAGGGGTAGGGATGCAATATCCTCTTGAATCGTTTCTAGGTTTACCATTGTCACCATCTCTCTTTTGTCATTCTATCTCAGAGCAACTGTAGGCTGGTTTAGGTTAGCGTAACACAGACTGCCCGCTCTCCGCGATCGCCCGATAAATCTCTATAATATCGAGCATTCCCCCATCCCAAACCAGCCATGACCGCCAAAGAACAACTCCTACAGGAAATCGAAACCGCTTCCGATCAAACCATTAACCAACTACTCGACTTACTCCATCAAACCCCAATCGCCAAACCGAAACAACCCTTTTGGCAATTTATTGAAGAACTCACCGCCGATATTCCCCCAGAAGTCCTAGAAACCTTACCCACCGATGGAGCCGAACAACACGATCATTATCTTTATGGCACACCAAAACAGCGATCGCTTGTTGGATAACGTGGAAATAATGATAGAATGTACAGAGTGTAGATTTCAATGTGAAAGCGATTTATACAGAAAGCTTAGGAGTTAATTTATGCGAACAATTACCTTGCAAATTGACGATAGCATTAGTGAAAAATTTCTATGGTTACTTGATCGCTTCTCTAGAGACGAAATTAAAATTCTAGAACAATCAGATTATGTCAGTGATGACGAATATCTAAGGGGAATCGAAGGAATGATTCAAAGTATTCAGGCAGCCCGTGATGAATCTATTGAACAGAGCTTAAGCTTAGATGAGTTAGATTGGTAATGTATAAAATAATCTTTATGACCCAATCTCAAAAAGATGCAAAAATCTCAAAAAGATGCAAAAAAGATTGCTTCTAGTGGACTGAAGCCCAAAGTTATTCAACTTATCAAAATAATTGAAGAAGACCCGTTTCAATATCCACCAGATTATGAGTTATTAAAAGGGGACATGAAAGGGTTAATTAGTCGTCGTATCAATAAACAGCATCGGTTATTTTATGAAGTCTTTGAGTCGGAGAAATTGATCAAAATTTATCGGATGTGGAGTCATTATGACTAGATTATTAAAATCGGGCATCGTCGAGAAATTTATGAAGAATAACCGCGATCGCCTAACCCTAACTTTTAAGAAGAATATAGACCCTTTTCTGCCGAAATGCCTAATTCAAACTAAAGACGACAAGAAGGGCGATCACACCATGAAACAACTAAATACCTATATGCTTTTATTCGTCTAGACTTTGCTAACCAATAAAACAGAAGTAGCCAGTGAACCAATCAGACTAAAATACAGACTCCTAGTTCAAATTTTAAATTTTGTTAAAAAAGGAATTGCCTATCCTCAAATTTATTACCATAGCAGAGAATTACCTTTACTTACTTTGAGTAGAGCCATTGATGCAGCAGCAAAACAGCAAAATTTCACGTCAACGCGGTGTTATCTTGACCGCGATCGGTTATCAAAAACTCCATCGTGCCAAACTCAATCAAGAAGTAGAACAAGATAATCGCTGCACCTTAGACTCTCTTAGCCAAAAAACAGGACTCACCGCCAATACCCTCAGCAAAATTTTTAGTCGCTCTGCTGCCGTTGACAAACGTAGTCTGCACGCTTGTTTTTCTGTCTTTAATCTTGATTTAGATAGTCAGGATTATTTATCAGTTTTACCCTTGCCCGCCAAGACAGCCAATTTTTACGGGGGGGGGTAAAAAAGAACTATTCAAACAGTCATGATTAGTGATATTTCGTAATGTTTGTTAACTAAACTTTTGATAGAAAAAAAGAGAAATTGTCGGCTGTTCTATTAGCGATCGCTGTCGTCAATCAACACAAAAATGATGGGGAAGTTTGTCCCCCGCTACAATAAAATCGCTCCCTAACAGACCCAACTATGGTAGTGTAAAGAGCATGAAATCTCAGCCATCTACTTCCCAAGTCCTAACTAATACCCCTGCGGCGGTGCATAGCCCGAAAATCCTAGCAGTTGTCAATGGCAAAGGCGGAGTCGGTAAAACCACAACAGCAGTCAATTTAGCGGCGGTTTTAGCGGAAAAACATGACGTTTTATTAGTAGATGCCGATCCCCAGGGTTCTGCAACTTGGTGGGTAGAGCGAAGTGAAGCAGGAATGGCTTTTGATCTTAGCCAAGAAAGTGATCCCAAGGTTTTAAAGCATTTACATCAATCTACCCAATATCAATTAATTGTGGTGGATACGCCCCCTGCTCTCCGTTCCGAAGCCTTGAGAATCGTCATTGGTTTAGCAGACTATTTGGTATTGCCCACGCCGCCCGCCCCGATGGATTTAACGGCATTGATTGAAACGGTTCGCACGGCTGTAATGCCGCTTCAGGTGGCCCATCGTGTCCTGTTAACTAAAGTAGATTCTCGTAGTTTAAAGGAAACCCTCGAAGCTCAAAATACCCTACTAGAACTCGGAATTCCAGCCTGTCATGCCTTTGTTCGCAACTATAAAGCCCATGAGCGATCAGTTTTAGATGGCGTAGCGATTACAGAATGGAAGGGAAAAAATGCTAAAGAAGCCCAATCAGATTACCGTCGTGTTGCGGAAGAGTTGTTGAGAGAAATCAATTATAAAACTAGCGATCGCAAAAATTAAACTCAATATAATTTCAATCATTGAGATTATTGAATCAGCGTTAATATTTTTTATATTTTCCTGAATATTTTTCTGCCTATGAGTCAATTTCATGAAACCCTTTATCTTTTTTCCCTACCCCTGCCCTTGAGAAAAATTGTCGATTTGGTCGTGGAAAGTGTCCGAAAAGTCCAGTGGTGCGATCCTGGCTATGGGCAAACAGCTAAGACTTTTTTCAAAAAGATTGATTATCAACAAGGTAAAATTCTGCTCATCAAAAAAGATTTACAAGGTCGTCCTTTGCAGGATAAACATTTAGGAAATGGATTAATCACAATCTTAATCCGAGAAAAAGCACCGTTACAATATTCCCTGTTAATTCGCAGTGAAGACTCTTCTTTGCTACCCATGAGATATAACTACGATAATGTTACGGTGGTAAAAAAGGCTATTGCTCAACAGGTGCAATTACTCAAACAAACCCAAATCATTGCCCCAAAAATGCAGTCAAAAGTGCCTCCTGCTGCTGCGACAGATAAAAAAGATCCCTTAATGTCTGAAGATTCCCATCGGATTCTAGGGGTTAGAAAAGGGGCTTCCCATGATGAAATTACCCAAGCGTATCTGGCTGCGATCAAAAAGAATCATCCTGATAAAATGGTGGGGATGGCTCCCGAATTTATACAGTTAGCGGAAGAACGTACTCAGAAAATTAATGCAGCCTATGCAAATTTAAAGCGTCAGAATCGAGACCATTAATCATTACTTAGGGCTTGCTGAAAAAAGCTGAAACCCTTACGGAGAAAAGATAGTAGCCAAATTAAGAACAGCTAGAATGCAGGAAAATAGGTTAAAATGGCTCAAAACCCTTGCATTAAGAGGAGAGAA
>JAYKJI010000222.1:0-6913 GCA_035285405.1 Snowella sp.
TTTCATTTTCCAGTGTGCAGTTTTGTGCATCTACGAGGATACGAGGTTTTAGGCTGTATGAAGACTCGTTTTTGAGTGCTAAAATTCATTAAACTCGTTGCTATGATCGAGAATGAAATGACCCTGGACATAATGGTATTATGTCCTTTTTTCCATCGCTGCCACACTTTTCTATATTTATCGTAGGGGCGCATGGCGTGCGCCCAATAAATAATCGCGGTTATCAATATGACAAAAAATGGGTAATCAATGACAAACAAAATGCAGTTATGAATGGGAATAAAATTCGGGGTTTGGATGGAATTAATATTGTATTTATGGTGATCAAATTGCATTTTTGGGCGCAAGCATTGCGCCCCTACGATATATTACAGGTTACAAGTCGCTGCGCGAGAAAAAAGACCGCCCTTCCCATTAATCCCCTTCTTTGTCCGGACTGCCACCACGCAGGCAGATATGCGTGTTCTGCTTCCTCATAATAAAAAGTTAGCTCATCATAGCTCAACCAGTTGCCGCTCCTCCGCCAACCCACTTGGTCACCAAATTTTGTATAGACACCCCAATCATTCTCCCCAAATATACCACCGCATTCCATCCAGACTTTTTTCTGCACAGAAAAGCCAAATTTGCCCTGGCTGTAATCTACCCAGAGCTTGTCAATTGCCCTTAAATCCTCACAGGGAAAGTTTTGAATATCTTCCACGCTTAACCATTGATCAGCCTCCTTGCCCACAATTCGTAGCATTAGGCGGTCTGTTTCTCTGTCAGCTTCTTTCCATTGGCCATTTTGCAGAAACGTTTCCAATTGTTGATAAAGAGAAGTTTCAACGGTTGATTCTAAAGCAATTATCGCTTTTTCTAAGTTTAAATCAATACGACGATTAGCCGCTTTTAAGCATTGAAAACATTCATAGGCTAAATCCCTCGCAGCTTGCTGTTCAAATCCCAATAAATTCGTAATAAATTGAGTCGCATTGGCTAAACTTGCGTACATTAAAATCGTATCTTTCCATTCCGTTTCTTGCCAATTTGCTAACAATAAACTTTCCTGATTGGTATCAATAATTTCACAAGCAGATAGATAACTTTGGAACTGACGATGGGCAAATTCATACTCATAATCAACTTTAACTAAAAGTTCACTAACTTCTTCCATTTGTTTTAAAAATTCCGCACTTTCCACTGTCGAATCCAGAAAATCTAACCCTTTTTGCAATTGAGCTAATAATGAACGCTCCTCAATGCGACTGAGGGGTCCCTGCACCATAAATAAAGCGAGTTGCTGTAACACTCGTTGACTATCTTGAAGCGGCAACAATAGATCAATTTTTTTTGCGAAGGGGCGATCGCCAAGTTGGAGCCGAATAATCGCTCGATAAAGATCAACCCTGCGATCAGGGAGACTCGCGCCATCATAACTCGCGTGCAAATTAACAATAATCGCCAACATCAGAGGATTTTTTGCTAAATCTTCTAATTCTGGACGACTGGTTAACTGCTGTAATAAATCTTGCTTTCTTCGATAGGCTTCCATCGCAACCGCAGGAAGATTGGGGTCAGCACTAAAATGTTTTGTATGACTGTGATACCAAGATTGGATAAACCGTTCCCGTTGATCCGCATTTAAACCCTTGATATAAAAGGACAAATTGAACTTGGATTCGGCATCAAAATCTAAACGGTAGGCCGCAGGACGAGAGGTTAAAATAAACACCGCATTGGGATAATCTCGCATCTGTTGACCAACCCACCGACTCACCAGAGAACGGGGTTTTTCTTCACCTTCTTTTCCCTGTTCTTTGACCTCATCAAAACCATCAAACATGACCAACATTCCATTCTTTTGACTGAGCCAATGTTTAGCCCAATTGGGAGGAAATTTCACATCCTTTCCCCCTGGTAGATAGGGAAGATGGTATTTTTCAATTAAAGTCGGTAAATCGGGCTTTTCTTCGAGAATGACTTTCTGCCATTGCCGAAAATCTAATAAAACGGGCAGTAATTTGGGGGCTTTGTAGAGAGCCTGAAGATATAGTTTTTTACAGTAAATATAGGTGACATGACGCAATAGGGTCGTTTTGCCGTAACCGCCCCAGGCTTGGATTACCATACTGCGATAGATGGATTCCTGGGGACTCCGTTTCAAAATATCCCAAATCCTGAGTTGATCGGCTTTTTGGAGAAATTTCTCAATACTTTTTTGCGAATGAAACCCGCCAGGCATCGGTAAATCGTGACCATCGGGCGATCGCCAAGCCGTGCCACTTAATTCCAATGGTACAAAAACATCTTTTAACAAGGGCTTAAAGGTATTTAAACCCTCGGTGCGGGAGAAATCAACCTCATTGCCCTGACAACGCAAATATTTATCTTCCGTACCTGCGAGTTGCCATTTTATTGCCTGATCCAGCTTATCTTGCCAATTGACTAAACTTTCTGCGTCCTTATCTCCTCGGCCTTCATAAAGCGTCTGTAATTTCGCGAGAAAACCCTTGCTATAGGCTGCCCAAGCCACTGCTAAACCTGTTAGGGGAAAGGTAATCAGAGCTTGCATGATTTGGGAATCTTTAATAAAGGAAACCAATAACCAGCCGCTACTGCCCAAAGGAAACCACTGAATTAAGGTTATAGTCGCGTTATTCAGCCATTTTTGTGTCTTGGCTTGAGTAGGAAGATCGCTGACATCCTCTTCCTTTTCAGACTTAGATTCTTCCTTTTTAGCTTCTTCTTCTGCCATAACCGTCAACTCTAATTTTTCCCCATTGTACCGATTTTAGCGAGAAATACAAGATTACGATCAAAACTTATTGTCAGCTAAGCGCGATCGCTTTTCCAATGACCTCTGATTTTTTGAGCAAAAGTTTGGACAATTCCTGTCAAATTATTTTTATACTTGGTATGTTTTTATTTACCTTACTTTTTCTGGGTCTTCAAGAATGAAACAGCCTTATCTTAATAAGGACAGCAGGGAAAATAAAGTGAAAAATTTGTCTTCTATTTCGTTATAATTTGCTACTGAGCAGACAAAAAATTTGAATTTTTCTGATTGAGAAAATGCCATGAAACCTTACTCAAAAATTCCTATTCAAGATTGCGGAGAACCCCTGGTTCCGATCGCCCTAGAAAATATTTGCCTTGAAGATCCCGCCCCCTATGTTTTTCTAGGAGCCGACTATCAAGGGAAAAGTCCCTATTGTTTGCGGACAGGGGTGTTAACGGCTTTGGCCCAAGCTCAGGACAATCTTAGTCAATGCCAGCCAGGTTGGAAAATTAAAGTTTTTGATGCCTACCGTCCGATCGCCGTCCAGCAATTTATGGTGGACTATACCTTTGGGCAAATTTTAGCGCGGGACAAGCTCACCCTCGAACAGTTAAGTGAAGCGCAACGTCAACAGATCCTTGAAGAGGTCTATCAAATCTGGGCCATTCCCAGTCATGATCCGGCCACACCACCACCCCATAGCACTGGAGCCGCCCTGGATATTACCCTGATTAATGAATTGGGCCAAGCTGTGGCCATGGGAGGAGAGATTGATGAATTATCACCGCGATCGCAGCCTAATTTTTACCAACAAGCAACGGATCAAGAAGCTCAAATCTATCATTACCATCGCTGTTTATTAAATGACTTGATGGAATCGGTCGGTTTTCTACGCCATCCTGGGGAATGGTGGCACTTTTCCCTCGGTGATCAACTCTGGGCTTGGCAATACAATCAACGGAATGCGATCGCTCATCGCATCGCCCACTATGGTCGAGTTGAGTAATGGTTAAAATTTAGCCAAATAATTGCTCTAAGTCCTGTTTTTCCAGAGACAGAATCGAGTAGCTGCCAAAAATCTTTAAAACCTCTGTATAGCGAGATAATTCTGCCAAGGCCTCCTGAAGGGATGACTGAGACTGACTGGCTTCCAAATCCATAAAAAAGAGATATTCCCCCAA
Source organism: Snowella sp. (assembly GCA_035285405.1). Classification (GTDB taxonomy): domain Bacteria; phylum Cyanobacteriota; class Cyanobacteriia; order Cyanobacteriales; family Microcystaceae; genus Woronichinia. Next base: position 3,943 of record JAYKJI010000222.1, read on the forward strand.
AGAACGTTTGGTCGGACGGGATTCGATGCGACTGAGATTGATATTGCGTTCCGCCAAGACTTTGAGGGGATTGACCAAGGCTCCTGGGACGTTCGCCGGCACACTAAAAGCCAAAGCCGTATGGCTACCAGTGGTTTGGGGCTTGATACCAACTACCCAGAAACGGGTGCAGTTGTCAGGATAATCATTGATGCCAGCAGCTAAGACTGGGACTTGGTATAGATTGGCCGCACGGGGAGACGCGATCGCCGCTAAATGGGGGGAATGTTCCAGTAATTGAATGGCTTCGGTGGTGGAATTGGCCGGTACTAAACGACAGTGGGGTAGGGTTTTGGCCAACCATTTTTGGCATTGTCCTAGGGCTTGGGGATGGGAATAAATGGTTGTCAGGGATGCGAGGGAGGCTCCCCAGGACAGCAAGACATGAATGATCGGTAAAACCAATTCCTGTTGAATCTGGAGATTGCCCCGTTCCCAAAGGGTATCAAGGGTGACGACAATACTGCCCTCGGTGGAATTTTCCACAGGAATAATGGCCAAATCAACTTCTTGATCGGCTGCGGCCTGAAGACTTTGACCGATGGTGGGATAGGGAATCAAATGGGTTGTTTGACCTTGATGGTGGCTTAACCAATGGGCATAGGCTAGGGCTGCCGTTTCAGCATTAGTTCCCTGGGGGCCAAGATGGGCAACAGAAAGCGACATAAACCATCCACTCCATAAATTCCTATTTTCCCATTAAACCAAAAGGGCTACGCTGGAGGGTCATCACTTTCTAGGGTCGCGTTCATGGTTTCTATTTCCCGTTCTCCAGAACCTTCAGGGGTTTGCACGGTTGCGGTTTCTGGGGTGGTCGGTGTGTTTTCTGGCGCGGCTACTGTTGCTGCGGGGGTGGGAATGGGTTCATAGGGATGCCAGGTATTACTGGTTTCTGAGTGCAGAAATTCAGGATAGGCAGATTGTCCATGTTCGCTCCGATCCAAACCATTGATTTCTCCTTCTAGATCAACCCGTAAGCCATTGCTCACCTTGAGTAGTAACCACACTAAACCGCTAAAGATGATGATAAAAACGCCGATCGCCGCTATACCGATCAATTGATTAAGTAACAGCCCTGACTGACCCAGAATTAAGCCGCCTTTGAGGTCGAAAATCCCCACAGCAATGGTTCCCCATAAACCACCGACTAAATGGATGGCTAACATTCCGACGGGATCATCTAAATGAACTCGATCAAACCAGCCCAGAAAACTTACGGTTAGCAGTCCGGCGATCGCGCCAATGATTATGGCTGAACTGAAAGAAATTTGATTACAACTGCCAGAAATAGCCACCAATCCGGCCAAAATTCCCCGCATGGTTAAGCTCAAATCTGGTTTACCCGATCGCCACCAACCGATGAACAGGGCCACTAATCCAGAGGCGATCGCGGCTAAATTAGCAGTGAGTAGTAGCACCGGAACCGTCGGCGTTAGGGTTAATCCTTTTCCCCCGATCAGGCCGAACCAACCCAGCCAAAGCAGCAAACAACCCAAAAATGCCAGGGTGAGATTATGGCCAGCCAATTGATTAATGCGTCTAGTCTCATATTTCCCCATCCTTGGCCCCAGAATAGCCAGTCCCGAAAAGGCTGCCCAACCGCCCACGCAATGAATTACGGTTGATCCAGCAAAGTCCTGAAAGCCCATCTTGGCTAACCAACCCCCGCCCCAAACCCAATGGCCAACGATGGCATAACCTAACCCCACTAAGGCAATGGTAAAGATTAAAAAGTCACCAAATTTGACTCGTTCTGCTACGGCTCCAGCCACAATCATGGCGGTTAAACCGGCTAAGGCACTTTGAAAGAGGAAAAACAGGGTTAGGGGTAAACCCTGGGGAAAGGGTTTGAGTCCATAGAGTAGAACGTTATCACTGCTTAAAAACCAAGGGGCGTTTCCTAACCAGCTATTGCCCTGGCTACCAAACATGAAGGCAAAACCAAATCCCCAAAAAACGAGGAGGGTCAGCATCCCAATCATCAGGTGAGTCAGCAAAATATTGACGACATTTTTGGAGCGACATAAGCCGGCGGTTAAAAAGGCAAAGCCACCATACATTGCCATTACCAGTAAAAAGGCTAATAGTATCCAAAGGTTGTTGATCAGAGCGGTTAAGGATAGTAGTCCGGTGTTGTTGGTCAGTGGGGAGTTTGCCGGCTGGGTTTGGGATAAGACCGAGGCATGACTAAAGACCACCAGTAGGGTTGTCAGGGGTAAACCAAGCCAAGGCCAAGATCGAGAATTGACCAGGTTAAGGGGATGACTTTTGGAGGGGTCTTTGGGGTCGGACATATCGCTAAAACGGCAGGGTGGCGGACAGGGAGATTGCCTAGACAGGGCAGGGCGTGGCTGCAATGATCAACTGTCAAAAAGCTGCAATCTAGCTTAACATCAAGTCGTTAACTCTAGGATTTTGGTATTATTGGCGATAGGGATTTGAGCCGACGGGCTGTTTAAGGATTGTGAGGACAGTAAACGATGAAACCAGAAGAAGTGCGCCGCAGAATTGCAGAGTGCAAGGAACAACGCCTCATAGAATTAGATTTGAGCAATGAATACGATACGCCTAATGAGGAGAAATTAACGGCTATTCCCGCCGAAGTTTTTGATTTTGTTTGGCTAGAGAAACTTTATTTAAGAAATAACCAACTGAGTGAGCTACCCGATTCTATTACCCGTCTCCAAAATTTATCTCAACTTGATTTAAGAAATAACCAACTGAGTGAGCTACCCGATTCTATTACCCGTCTCCAAAATTTATCTCAACTTTATTTAAGAAATAACCAACTGAGTGAGCTACCCGATTCTATTACCCGTCTCCAAAATTTATCTCAACTTTATTTAAGTTATAACCAACTGAGTGAGCTACCCGATTCTATTACCCGTCTCCAAAATTTATCTCAACTTGATTTAAGAAATAACCAACTGAG
>JAYKJI010000223.1:0-5291 GCA_035285405.1 Snowella sp.
CCTAATTATAAAGAAACTAAAATTGCTGCCCAAGGAGAAAAACGGGAGCGGGAGTTACGGGATTTAATTAAGAAAGCAAAGAAGCCCGTTGTCTTGTTCGTAGATGAAGCCCATGACCTGAGCTATGCCACTCTTAAGGGGTTGAAGCGTTTGATTGAGGTAATTGAAGATGGGGAAGGAAAGCTTACAGTGGTTTTGGCTGGTCATCCTAAGCTAAAAAATGATCTACGCCGTCCGACAATGGAAGAAATTGGTTATCGCTCTCCTCTTTTTACATTAGAAGGAATGGTTGGTAGTCAGCGAGAATATATTACTTGGCTAATCAAATCATGTGTTATTGAAGGGGGTAAAATAGAAGATATATTGACTATTGAAGCGATTGAATTATTGAGTGAGAAGTTACGAACTCCGTTACAAATTCAACAGCATTTGACCCTCGCTATGGAATCAGCCTATCAGGTGGGGGAGAAACCTATTACTAAAGCAATTGTTGAATCAGTACTGTCGAAGCAAATTGATGATTTAGAGCCGAGACTGACGAGACATGGTTACGATGTGCGGAGTCTGGCGGAACAATTCAATGCTAAGCCTACAGAAATTAAAGCATTACTCAGAGGGCAATTGGATGCCGCCCGGCGCAAGGAGTTAGCTGACCAAATGCTGAGTGCTGGATTGCCAATGTAAGTCGGTGACTGGGTTTCAAGCTCTAAAATTTATAGTTCCATTTAATTCGGTCCCACATTGATTATTCCGGTCCCAGTTCCAAATAATCTGGTCTCAGTTCCACTTAATTCGGTCTCAACGCACCGGATAGTTGCATTTAATCTGGTCCCAAAATACCGATGATTCCGGTCTCACTCGTTTATTATTCCGGGTCGCTACACATACATAAGTCTGTAAGATATGCAGATGATATGGTCTTTATCTTTAAGAAAAGTGATGACCAAGCTCAAGTCTTTGATGAAATTATTGAATTCTTGCGTGTCAGAGGTCTAAATATTAAGCAAGCAAAGACCCGGTTTGTTTCCGCGACTGATGGATTTAATTTTCTAGGCTGGCAATTCAAGGTTCAGCGCAACGGTAAATTTAGGTCTACTCCCTCAGAGGAGAACTATCTAGCATTCCGTAAGAAGGTTAAATCTATAGTCAATAACTCAATTTATGGCGCTTCGATTAAAGCTCAAAAACTTGCTCCCTTAGTTAGAGGATGGAGATATTATCATCGTTACTGCAAGATGGACGGCTCAAGGTTTTCTCTATGGTTTACTCGCCTTAGAGCATGGAAGGTTTTTAATAAAGAAACCAAACTTAGCCGCCATCAAACAGATGCTTTAATTGTTACAGCATTTCCCGCAGTGGCGTATTCAGAAAATAAACACATCATGGTCAAAGGAGATGCGTCTCCATTCAATGGTGATATTGTTTACTGGAGTAAAAGAAAAGCCAAACTCTATGATGGGATAACAGCTAAAGCTTTAACCCACATTCCGCTATTAAAAGCGGGGGCTGATATAATTAGCATGTATTGATAGCGAGGAAATTGTATGGAGTCCGCAATGAAAGTAGAGAATCTAGACCATCTAGGGATAGTAGCTGGATTGATAGATGAAATAGGAATAGTGGAACTGTTGGATGAAAGGTTTGGGACAGACTCTAGAGAGAAAGTGAGTACTGGAATGGCGGTAAAGGCAATGTTATTAAATGGACTGGGATTTGTGTCAGCTCCTCTGTATTTGTTTGAACACTTTTTTAAAGGAAAAGCAACGGAGAAATTATTAGGAGAGGGAATAAAAGCCGAAAATTTAAATGATGACCGTTTAGGGAAAGCGTTGGATAAATTATATGAGGAAGGATTGAGCGATATTTTTGTCGCCATCAGTCTCCAAGCAGTAGACAAATTTGGAGTAAAGCAAGAAATCACTCACTTAGACTCTAGTTCTTTTAATGTAGATGGACAGTATGAGACGGAGGAAGAAGAGGCTGGGGTGGTAAAAGTCACCTATGGCTATTCAAGAGACCATAGACCAGACCTAAAGCAGTTTGTAATGAATTTAATTTGTCTAGGAGATGGAGATATACCAGTTTATATGGAGATTGCTGATGGTAATCAATCCGATAAAGCTAGATTTGCTCAATTATGTCAAGAATTCAAGCAACAGTGGACATTTGACGGATTATGGGTCGCTGATGGAGCACTATACAGTGCGGATAATCTTAAAACCTTGGAAGGGTTAACCTGGCTGACCCGAGTCCCCTTGAGTATCAAGGAAACTTCTATTTTAGTGGACAGTACGAAGAACCTTACTCCTAGTACGGTGCCAGGTTATAGTTGGGCCTCTTTCTCCAGCGACTATGGCGATGTATTGCAACGTTGGCTTTTGATAGAGAGTGAGAAACGTCGTCAATCAGACCTCAAACAACTAACCAAAAAGATTGAGAAATATTACTCCCAGGCTGAAAAACTATTCAAACAATTGTCATCAACTGAATTTGCTTGTGCCACAGATGCTCTTAATGCAGCTCAAAAATTATCCTCTCAGATGAACTTGCATCAATTGTCCGACCTTCAAGTCATCGAAAAACCTCACTACGGTAAGACGGGTAAACCAGGCAAGGATGATGTTCCTCAACGTCTCAGTTATCATGTTACTGCTTCTATCGTCCCCATTGACTCTGAAATTGAAGCTCAACGCCTTCGTTGTGGTCGCTTTATCCTGGCCACCAATGTCCTTGACTCTGACCAATTTAGTGCTGACGATGCTCTCCAAGAGTATAAGGCACAACAAGGTGTGGAACGAGGATTTCGTTTTCTCAAAGACCCTCTTTTTTTTGCCTCTAGTGTTTTCCTTAAGTCTCCCAAACGAGTGGCTGCCCTCGGATTAATTATGGCTTTGTGTTTACTTGTCTACAATTTAGGGCAACGGCAATTAAGACTGGCTTTGGCACAACACCAAGAGACCATTCCCAACCAGCTAGGGAAACCCACGGCTTCTCCTACTCTCCGTTGGGTTTTTCAGTGTTTTATGGCTGTTCATTTTGTTGTTTTTCACGGCGTTACTCAGGTTGTTAACCTCACTGATGAGCGACTTCATATCCTACGCTTTTTCAGCCCATCCTGTCGCCGCTATTATCTTCTTTCAGTACCTGATTCCTAATTATTTTTCCTCCTCTCTAAACCCCGGAATGTGGGATTGAAACTCCGCCCTGTCAATTCTGCTTGATGACTTGCTTCTAGCGAGCTTTTTTGCAAACCTTTTATACCCAGGCTATTTTACAGCCAAGAGAATTAGGCCATTGTCCATGTGGAAGAGCCGGTAGTGATTCGAATGTAGTGAAAGTGGCTGAAGCTTAGGCCAGTCGGGAGTTATAGTCATGAATAAAGTACCAAATAGCACCAACATGATTCTGCAATTTGCAACGTCTCAATAACCGTGGGTAGGGAAGCAGGAGAAAGGGGGTTGTCATAAAGGAAGAAATCTGGTTAAAGAATAGAATGAATGATTTAAGCAAGGAACTGTCACAGACGACTATCAAGTGGGAAGAGCTTTTACGTCAGAACGAAGAGTTGAGGGCGTTGTTGGGCAAGCTGGAGCAAGAAAACCAGAGTTTGAAGGAAAAAATAGCGAGCTTAACAGCGGAACTGGAGGCAAGCAAAAAGCTACCAGAGAAGCCAAAGTACAAAGCAAGTAAGCTAAATGAGGGGGGAAAAAAGGAAAAAGGGTTTGGAAAACGAGCCGGGTCGGAGAAGCGGAGTAAAAAAGCAGAGTTTGAGGTAGATGAAGAGAAAAAAATTGAGCCAGAAAGATTACCGGAGGGAGCAAAACTGCACCAATATCGTCAGTACGACATCCAGGAAATCAGTATAGAGCGTCGAAACATTCGGTTTTTGCTGGGGGAGTATGACTTGCCAAACGGAGAAAGAGTAAGAGGAGAGTTGCCGCCAGAATATAGGCAAACAGGGCATTTTGGACCAACGCTGGTGAGCTATATGCTGTATGAGCATTATCAAAACCGTGTTCCCCAACCCTTAATCAGAGAGCAGTTAGGAGAGTGGGGAGTGGAGATATCGGTAGGGCAGATTAACAGGATACTCAACGAAGGGAAGGAAAAATTTCACCAAGAGCAGGCTGGGGTATTGCGGGTGGGTTTACTGAACTCGTCCTATGTCCACAGTGATGATACCGGAGCCAAGCATCAAGGAAAAAACGGCTACACAACGGTCATTGGCAACGAATGGTTTAGTTATTTTTACAGTAGTGGTAGCAAAAGCCGTGACAACTTCCTGCAAGCATTGCAGGGAGGAAACCCAGTCTATGTGCTTAATGCAGAAGGGAAACAGTACTTAAAAAGTGACAATCTAGCCCAGAAACATTGGCGGGCCCTGAGCTTCAGTGATGAGATTTTAGCGACAAACCGGAAAGATTGGTCACAATATTTAGAAAAAGTAGGCATCAATAGTCAACAAGGGATAAAACGAGTGAGTGAAGCCGCTTTGCTCGGAGGTCTATGCGCCCAAGGAGTGTCGCCATCGTTGGGTCTACTTTCTGATGGTGCCAGACAGTTTTGCCTCTTCACCCATGCCCTGTGTTGGGTTCATGCTGAACGGGGTTTACGCAAACTATCGGGAAGTACCCCTGAGTTTCGTGACAATATTGAGAGGGTAAAAACTCAATTATGGACATACTACCAAGAACTCAAAGCCTATCGAGAAAACCCCCATGATGCTGACAAAATACGCCTGGAGCAACGCTTTGATGTCATTTTCGGCACTGACTATCCCCACCATCCCTGCCTGAATTTAGCCCTAGCCGTTTTCCGAGACCGCAAGCAAGAACTGTTGCGGGTTCTTGATTTTCCCGATTTGCCTTTACACAATAATGCCGCTGAAACTGATATTCGTGAATATGTGACCCGCCGTAAGATTAGTGGCGGTACTCGCTCCGACTTGGGGCGCCGTGCTCGTGATACCTTCGTGGGTCTTAAGAAGACCTGCCGTAAACTGGGCATTTCCTTTTGGCGTTATCTTTGCTCACGATTTCGGGACGATTCCTCTGTTCTTTCTCTTCCCGACATTCTTCAAGAACACATCCTTCAACTATCTCCTTCCCCTTTACATACATAGTTTTCCTTTGATTTTGTCAACCCTCACTTTTTGAGATGTTGCAAATTGGAGAGTCGAAGAATTAGATTATTAAGCAATGGGGAAGTGTATCAACTACGTCCCGATTTTGTGATGCCGTACATGATAGGGAAAACAGAGGAGGTGGAAAAAGGGTTGTATCTCCGTCGGT
>JAYKJI010000224.1:0-7695 GCA_035285405.1 Snowella sp.
TTTTTTATCGGTAGCCGGTAGGGAGGAAACTCCAATATTGAAGTGGAGGTAAATCGCGGAGGCCAGTTTATTCATGTTTTGACCACCGGCCCCTTAGCGGGAATGGCAGCCATTGTGATTGCGGTTAGGGCCATCCTGAGATTTTCCGTTATCTGTAAATAATACATATACTCTAATTTTTGGAGTGTTAGTCTTGCTGTAAGTCAATTCTTAGACTTTTTTGCTGGGGGATAACTGCTGAAATGCTTATTGGGATTAGGTTTAAGTGAAGACATAAAAAAAGGTGTATTACCGTTTTTGCTAGGGGTCGGGCTGTTAATTGCCTATCTGGTCTTCTCAGCGATGACGGAGATGGGGACTCGTTGGCCCAAGAAAAAGTGATGGAATATCTGAGCAAACCGTGAAGTGGCGGCAAAGTCTCCCGTCGGTTATTGATGGTTGCTGGATTTGTTGGTTACTTTATAGGACAGGTTTCTAGGCAGATTAAGGATAGCAGTCCTTAAAACGGATGCTATTGTTAGGATTTTCTGACAATGATGGGGCTTTTCTATAGAAAATCTCTATATTGACTAGGATTTAAGCAGGGCAAACGCATCTAAATTCTAGACTCCTTATCTGATAAGACTTTCAGCGTTTCAGAAAAATCAACCATGATCTCGGAAACCCTTATCCAGCCTACCTTTCACAAATAAGATGCGTTCGCCCTAGGACAAACCCTTGTTTAATTGCGTTTTGCACGCTTCGGCAGGAGTTTCGAGATTTTCGCTTAGACCGAATTCGGGAATATCGTCTGTTAAATCAGACATTTGAGCGAGATCCGAAATTTAATCTTCAGGAGTACCGCAAAAATTGTTTTCAGATGGAGCAGGGCGATCGCCTTTACAAGTTTGTGATTGAGTTTTCGGCTAAGGCAGCACCTTTTATTCGGGAACGTCGCTGGCATCTTTCCCAGGAGATTGACGAAAACGCTGATGGTTCGCTGACCCTACGGATGGAAGTGGGAGGACTTCAGGAAGTGAAGCGTTGGGTTTTGGGTTATGGCAAGGGAGCTTTGGCCAAATCGCCACCGGAGTTAGTAGAACTACTTCGGAAAGAAACCCAGGCAATGGCCAGACAAAATGAAACTGGAGATTTTGAATGATGAATTTTCTAGAAGTCCAATTTTCTCTCCGAGGTAAAACACTACCGGCTGACCATGGCTATAGTCTTTACTCGGCTCTCAAACAAATTTGTCAAGCTCAAGGGGTTGAAATTGCTCCCGAAGTTTTGATTTCTAGCATTTCAGGCGTTGGTAATAAGCAAGGGATGATCTATTTGAATCGTCACTCTCGCTTGCGATTGCGTTGTCCGGCAGATCAATCCCAAACTTGGTATCGTCTTCTGCAAAATCAGGTACTTGATTTACGGGGCAATCTAATTCGATTGATTCAGCCACGTCTCACTGTGATTCAAGCTAAGTCAGTGTTAACTTCTCGGTTAGTCGTGATTAAGTTAGATGAATGGAATGACCATACGGCTCCCCAGTATTTTCTGGAATCCTGTCAAAAAGGATTAGAAAGGTTGGAAATTCAAGGTCAACCCTTTATTGAAAGTAGTCCTGATGGAAATTTAGCGAGGAGATCGCTCCAAATTCGAGGGAAGCACGTTATGGGTTTTGGCGTAACCGTAGAAGGATTAAGTAATGAGGATTCCATTAAACTGCAATGTTTAGGTTTAGGGGGTCGGGGTCATTTTGGTTGTGGTTGGTTCTATCCGAAAAAGGAGGAAGTAGAAAATGTTGCCTAAATTAAAACCAGATTGTTTACTGGCTAAATCCTATCAACCAGGACAGTGGAAAGGTTCCTATAGTTTAGTGGGTCATACGGCGGATGTGGTTAATGCTGTTACAGTATTAGTTGATGTTTTAGGCGATCGCCTACTCAAGCAATTTGGTTTAAATTGTGATTTAGCCTATCTCAGAAATACAGTGAGACTGGCGGCTTATCTACACGATTGGGGAAAAGCGAATCATCATTTTCAAGGTATGGTGCGCTCTAAAATTCCCGGACCCTCTCCCCAACGTGATCTCAATCAGCAACAAATGTTACGCCATGAAATTGTTTCTGTTTTATTGGCTTGGGAATTTCGCGAATGGTTAAAACAAGCCGAAGGAGATTTTTATACGGCCTTAGTGGCGGCAGGTGGACATCATCTTAAGCTAGGAGGAAAACAAGGAAAACAAAATGATGAGTTTGGCGAACTGAAGCAGAGTGGTGAAGTCGAAATATCACTCTATTTCCAGCATTCTAATTTTCGAGGCTTGCTGAGGTATGGCATTAAAAGTCTAGAAGGTTTACCTAAAAAGCTGAAACTCTCAGTGGCTCCTAAACAAAGTTGGACGGTTACAGAGATCAAACAAAAGCGTCAAGCCATAAAAGAGGCTTTAGAAGCGCAATCTATTGAGCCGGTTCTATGTGCTGTCATCAAAGCATTACTGATTGCAGGGGATTGTTCTGCGTCGGCCTTTCCTAATGTGGATTTAAAAACCGAGGATGGTCAGCTATTAACCTACCAACAATGGATTGAGCAGGAAATTTCTACAACGCTGGATCAAGACAAACTCGATAAAGTCATTGAGCAACGTCTCGATGGATATTCTTTACGACCGTTCCAAGAAAGTTTGGGACAGATTAAAAGTCGAGTGGCGATCGCCCGGGCCGGTTGTGGCACTGGTAAGACTTTGGGAGCCTATAACTGGGCAAAAACCCATGCCATTGGTCGTAAGCTCTTTTTCTGTTATCCGACAACGGGAACCAGCACTGAGGGATTTATTGATTATGTTCACGGCAAATTGGAAGCCGAGCTATTTCACTCCCGCTATCAAGTGGATTTGGAGATGATGAAAACTGGGGAAGAAGAGGAATTAGAGTCTGGGTCAGAGGTAGCCATTAAACTTGAATCCTTCCGTGCTTGGGGGGCCGAGTCAGTGGTGTGTACTGTTGATACTGTCCTAGGCTTATTTCAATGTAATCGTCGTCCGCTCTACTGTTTCCCGGCGATCGCCAATGGGGCTTTTGTGTTTGATGAAATTCACTGCTATGATGCCAAACTTTTCGGGACATTATTGCGATTTCTCAAGGTGGTTAAAGCTCCGGTATTACTGATGTCGGCATCGGTATTGCCCTGGCAAAAACGAGCTATTGAGGAGGCAGTCGGTGAACCCATTGAAATTATTGAAGGGCCAAAAGAGCTAGAAGTTCAACCTCGTTATCGCTTTCATTTTCAAGAAGTCCCGAACTGGGAACGAGTGGAGCAAGAATTAGCTGAGGGTGGCAGAGTTCTCTGGGTATGCAATCAGGTCAATACGGCGATCGGCTTTTATGAGGAAGCTAAATATCGAGGATTAGAGGCATTACTTTATCACAGCCGGTATCGCTATCAAGACAGGGTAAATCATCATCGTGCTGTTGTGGATGCGTTTAAGCCCGATCAGAAGAAACCTGTGATTGCTATCTGTACCCAGGTGGCTGAAATGTCTTTGGATTTATCCGCCACTTTATTGGTTTCTCAGATTGCTGATCCAGCGGGATTAATTCAACGACTCGGCAGATTAAACCGTCGCTATTGCGGGCATTCTCTCGATGCTTGGTTTTATCCCGATGACAAAGAAGGGTTTCCCTACAGTGCCGCAACATTAGCCAAGGGAAAAGCCATGCTTGAAAGTTTTAAAAATGATGTGAATCAAGCTCAATTAGCCCAATGGCTGGAAGCATTTACTCCAGAGTCAACGGCGATTGAAGACGACCTAGATTTGGTTTTGTTGGATGGATATTGGAGAAGCTATCCGGCATCCCTACGCCAAGCCAGTCACAACATCACGGTGCTTTTAGAGCAAGATTTACCAATGATTAAAGACTTGCCCGCAAAAGATATTCCAAAATATACCGTACCCATTCCCATGAACAAATGGAAACCGAAAGAAAAGTACAAATTTTATCCCGTTGCCCCCTCTGATATTTGGTCTTATACCAAAGAAATTGGCGCAAAACCACAGTGAGGTAAACAATAATGACAACAATGAATCTTTCACTTTTTAATCCCAATAGTTTATTACCTCATAGAGCCGGTGTAGCGGGATTAGCATTGGCATTGTCAGGAATTGACGCGAAAGAGGCCCCTTTACAATGGGAGGTAACTGAAAGCGACATCAATCTCTCTTGGAATTGCTCTGATAAGGAAGCTATTCAATGGTTAATTGAACAAACCTATCAAATTAAAGATGGATATTTAAACGTCAAAGCTCTCTCATTGGATGAGCAAAGTCGTTATATTTTTACCGATGGTATTACCACCACTTTCTTACAACACAGTAAGCAACGTAGTTTAGACAAAAACACTCAGCTAAAGAATTTTACTATTGATGAAGGACAACCTGAAATTCAAATCAATTATCGCCCTTTACTGAGTTGTTACTACACCAGTGACTTTAAAGAGGCTTTTGATAATAAGGGTAAATTCAAGAAAAGTATTCCCTTAAAAGGTCATCATTTGCCCGGATTAGTGGAAGACTTTGCTAATGGTGCATACCAAGAATCTCCAGAAAGCTATCTATCTTTGCTTTTCTTACCGATCGCCTGTCAATATTTCCGATTGCCTGGTTTTTTATCCGCGTTAGTTATCCCTAGTGTTACTCACCTTAAAGCCTGGGTTAAACGTCGCAAGCAAGCAACAGGAAAAACGGTACAAAAGCTGACTCCCTATGGACAATTTCGGGCTAATGGTGCAGGAGAGTCGGCCTTGCGGTTTCTTCTACAGGAGAAACTGATTGAAGACTCTCAAGCGTTTCGTGTGAACTACTGTGAAGTGTATCGCTTAGGGAAACAACCCTGGGATGGTAATCAATCCTATTTAAAACAGGAGGTTTATCGAGTTCACGTCACTGACCAAGTATTGGAACTCTATCAAAATGCTTGGCAATTATTTCCCTCAGTTGTTCGTACCACTCAAGACAAAGATGGTGAGAGAACCTGGTTGGCTCCGTCTAAAGTCTTACCCTGGATTGCCGATAATCTAATTGCCAATAAACGTTGGTATGAAGGCTTTTTTGAATTCCGTAAAGCCAACGAAATTTATGAACGTAAAGGATTGAACCAAATGACCCACTATCTTGAACCCCTTGAACAAACTTTTTTTGATGCTGTACAAGGAGCATTTAGCGTATATCTCAGCAAAAAGTTAGGACAGTATGATCGCGCTTTAGATTATCAAGGCTATTCAAGGATTGTTGACAAAGTTATCTATCGTCTTCAAAGTCCTAATAATCAACAGCAATTTGCATCAGCATTAGTTAATTTTCTAAGTCAGTATCGTAGTAGTGCTGGAAAAGATAAAGGCCCAGAAATTTATCAATGGCTCCATCGTGACCAGAATTGGCGAAAAGCTCGTGATTTAGCTTTATTGGCAATTGCCACCTATGAGGGCAAAAACAAACAAGGGGAAACCGAAGTTCTAGAGGAAATTTTGGATCAGGTTTTAACACCAGAGGAATCTGATGGAGGTCTAGAAATGGATTTTGCTTAATCTTTTTTTTCCCAACATAAACACTTAATTTTAGGAGATTGATTATGACTCAACATCTTTTTGCGACTATTGTGACTCCGACTGCGGTTGCTGCGAATAATCGGGGTGAAGGGGATGGCAGTACCCTGTCCACTTTGCAAAAAATTACCTGGGGAATTGACCAATACACAACTGTTAGTGCTGAGGCAATTCGTTGGGCTTATCGGGAATATTTTCAGCATCATCATGGTGAGGAAACTAATCGTACTTTTGACCCCGACCAAGACAAATACGAGTTTAAAACCGAAGTCTTTAATGCTGAAAAGTTTATTGATGATGATCTATTTGGCTATATGGATGCCAAAAAAGGGTCTGACAATAAAGATGCTACGACTAAACGCCGGGGAGCCTTAGAAATTAGTCGGGCAATTAGCCTCGATCCCTATTGGGGAGATACAGCTTTTGGTTCTACGGGTGGGACAAAAGGCAAGACTTCCATTCACAGTACAGAAGTGCATTGCACAGCCTATCAATATACTTTGGCGATTACTCCTTCCCATCTGAAAAAAATTGAACGGGCAGGATATTTGCTAGAGGCGATCGCCAACCTTCGTCATGTGGGAGGTAATCATTCTCGATTCCTGTTTGAATTTCGTCCTGAGTCCATCGTTTTACGCATTACGGAAGATCCCAGTCCCTGGATTATGGGCTGTTTCGAGCGAGTTGGCGATAGTGTCGGCTGTTCGCGTTTAGTGCATTTAGTGGAAGTCGGAGATATTGCCCCCTCTGAGTTAATTGTCGGTGGTGAAATTACCCGCACTCCCTACGGTGAGCAATTACAAAAATTAGGCGTTAAGGTACAAGGGGGAGTGAAAGCGGCGATCGCCTCAGCCCGACAGCACCTCTCCATTTCGGTTCCCTAAAATCTAAGTATTAGGAGTCAATTTATGACCAGTATTCAACTAGCCAATCATACTTGGAATCAATTATCGGATTTGGCCAAACAACGTAATCTTTCCCTTAATGATTTTCTCGAAAAGATTATTCAAGGACAACTGGCTATTATTGATGCCGATGAACTCGAAGATTTAAGGGATGTTCATGATGCAATAGTAGCGGAGTCAGATCCCGATAATGCGGAAACAATCCCCTGGAATGTTGTTAAGCAGGAGCTAGGCTATCAATGAATCCCTATCATATTGAAGTCCTGAAATCGGCTCAAAAGTCATTGTCTAAACTTCCAAAGGACATTCAATCTCGGATAGTTCAAAAAATTGATGATTTAGCCATTAATCCTTATCCTGCTAATACTAAAAAATTAAAAAATGGCAATGGACGTTTCCGCCTTCGTGTTGGTGATTATCGCATTATCTACAAAGTTCAAGATAACGAGTTAATCATCTTAATTGTAAAAATTGCTCACCGTCGAGAAGTTTATGATTAATCTATTTTATCTGGATTGTCCCTGCACAAGTTTTCCCCGGAGTTTTGCTAGAGACTATAAGGAAACTTATCTTTATCCTCCCCCTTCGACGGTGTATGGTTTTCTTTTATCTTTAGTTGGGGAAGAGGATTTAACTGCCCATTTGGGTGTAAAGATTGCGATTGGCTTAATTGGTGAGCCTCCACCTATTTCGAGAATCGTGCGTAAGCAACGCCATCATAAGTTTAGTAAGCAAAGGTTGGGGACTTATCCCAGTAGTAAGTTTTCTAAGCCTAATTTCCAAGAGTTATTAACGGGTCTCAAAATTGCGATTTCTATTGATTCTTCCGCCGAAAAGACTCCAGTAACGTTGGCTGAACGGGTGGCGATCGCTGTCTCTACACCTGAGCAAATCATCCGTTTTGGAGGCTTATCTTTAGGGGAGTCCTGGGCTATGGTAAATGGCTTTCGTCCTTATCGTGAGTCAGACGGAGAAATTCGTTGGTTAACAGTGGATAATCGGGGTTTAATTGCATTACCAATTTGGATTGATCGTAAGACAACTCAGGGCACATTTCAGCGATTTAGTCTGGTTAATTCTGAATTTATTGTAATCGTTCAGAGAGAGTGAATAGCTACGGAGGCAATAGAGAAGGAGGAGTGGTTCCCTTGCGATTAGCTCTAACTGCCTCAGTCATAAATTCCAAAACATCGCGATTCTGAGAGCGCAAACT
>JAYKJI010000225.1:0-7449 GCA_035285405.1 Snowella sp.
TCTCTCCTCTTAATGCAAGGGTTTTGAGCCATTTTAACCTATTTTCCTGCATTCTAGCTGTTCTTAATTTGGCTACTATCTTTTCTCCGTAAGGGTTTCAGCTTTTTTCAGCAAGCCCTAATTAAAGCCATGCTACCGCAGCCGCTACCGAGATATAGCAACAGGTAACGAATTGGGCCAAAATTTCGCTCGGCGATCGCCCCTAGAAAAAACAATCCCAACATATTGATGCTGAGATGACCGATACCATAGTGCAGAAAACTGGCTGTAATCCATCGCCACCATTGCCCCTGCTGTACCAAAAGCGGTTCTAAAGCCCCCAATTGAGATAGGGTATCCAAATTCTGGCTGCCCCCTTCCCGAATTTCCAGGGCAAACATTAACAAGTTAAGTCCAATTAATAAAGAGGTGACATAGGGTCGCTTGGAAAAAAACATTGATGTCAACCAGAGCACTAAAATTCCAAGCAATTACTATGCCAAGATTATATTTTCTATTTTATTGCGCCTTTTCCTGGGTTTGGCTATAGGTAGGGAATAAATCTCTTGGGAAGTCTTCCGCCGCTAGACAAGTATTCATCGCTATCTGGGGAGATGAGGTCGTATTATCTCGGCTCAAGGCAATCACACATTCCGAATGTCGTCCCGGCAAAAGACTTTCACGGCAAGAATTCAACGCTAATAGAGATAAATCATTACTGCTCATCCCCGTGGTGGCATCGGCAGGAGGTATATAACCGCCAAGAACACTATTCTGAATATCAACGACACAATTGCCCAAATCCACCGGACGACGAACTTGATAACAAGCCTGTAGCGCAGGATTTGCTTCAATGGGAGAGCCATTGCGAATCATCGCAACACATTCAGACAATTGTTTAGGAATTAATGCCCCTGCACAGGCAGACTTGGCTTGGTTTCCATCCACCCCGCTAGTCGTCAAGTCGGTTACACAAACATCAAACTGGTTCCAATCGGTTGCGCTATCTGCCAACGCAGGTAATAAACTTCCATTCCAAAGTAGCAAGCCCAAAGAGAGGGGCAATAGGGAAGGAGCCGATCGATAAGAATGGAGAAAGTTGAACAGCATGGTTTGGAACTCTTGAAAATGCAGAATGGCTAAACCAATTGGATTGTAATCAGAGGACGTAACAAAAATCAAGGGGTTCCTTGCTTAAGCTGAAAAAGATAAGAATTAACCATTTCGCTAATTTGACTCCTTTTTTCTGAGGTAATGATTAAGAAAAATTTCTAAGTTTACTTGTTAAATAGTAAAAATATATAAGATCTGCTTTTCACCGTTAGCAATAATTGACCCTCTGTCAAGCTCCCAGTTTATGTACTTTATTTTTGAATTGGCGTGCTGCGATCGCTTCCAGCCAAGCCTCAAAAATCGTAGCTACTACCCTAACCGGCTGAATAAGCGGAGCGAGAAATAAGGACTGAGGCTGTGATCGCTAAAAGATGAAGTCAAATCGATCACTTGCATAACGAATCAGTTAATTAGTTATTATCCGTTGCGAATGTCACTAGTCTGTTTTGTCTAGAATGATGAGTCTCTTAATATTTTCTTCCATTTGTGTGTCCGCTGTTGCAGTTTATTCGGGGAGGACTAGGTTATGCTAAAGCTATCACCGAGAAAACAAATTATGGAGAGACAGTAAAATATGGTTAGTGCAGCAGTTTTCTCTAAGACTGAAATTGATCTTAACAATGACTCTGCTATTTGGGCAAGCCTCAAATTAGCGATCGCGACTAGCTCTGGTTTTAAGTGTTGGCAAGAAGAACAAACTAGTAAGAAAGACTTGACTGTTCCCTTTTCAGATACTCAGATCCGTCATTATCTTCGTCAAACCTTAGAAACCTTGGCTTATTAGTTTTCACCTTAGATTTTAAAACCCTCTGGATATATTCCGCCTCTATTTCATCGTCAGAATAGGGGTTTTTTATTGCGTCTAAAAGCTCAAGAAAAAGTGACCGAATGTTAGGGAATAAAGTCCTTTAAAGCCTGACGCATTGTATCGACTGGAACCGGTTTCCGTAACCACAAACGTAAAGCAGCCGCACCTTGTTGAACGAGCATTTCTAAACCATCGATAATTGTCGCGCCTTGATCAGCGGCCTGTTGTAAAAAACGAGTCGGACGGGGAGTATAAATCAAATCATAGGCGATCGCGCTAGAAGATAATCCTTGCATCAGAGCCTCTTCCACAGGAGATTGTTCAAGGTGAGGAGTCATGCCAAGAGGCGTTGTATTAATCAGCAGGGTTGTTGAGGGGATGAGTTCAGCCAGAGCTTGCCAAGGATAAACCGATAGCTCTGAGTTAAAATCTGCCCTTGACCAACTATTTTTAAACGCAGCTAATTTCTCTAAATTCCGTCCCACAATCTGAATCTCTGGACAGCCTAACTGAGCCAATCCCACCACCACTGCCCTGGCAGCCCCTCCATTGCCTAAAACAACGGGTTTAACTTTCCGCCAATCTCGATCCAGTCCTGTTAACGGAGCGACAAAACCTTCAACATCGGTATTGGTTCCTTGCCAACCCTGCTCTGTCCACCAAACGGTATTAACGGCTCCTACTAGTTTTGCCGTTGGTGTTATTTGACTTAAAAAAGGCATAATCGTCTGTTTATGGGGGATCGTAACACTAAAGCCGACCACACCAATACTTTCTAGACCGGCGATCGCCGTTGCTAAATCCTCCGGTTTAATCGGAAACGCCACATAAACATAATTTTCTCTTAATTCTGTTAAAGCGGCATTGTGCATTAAAGGAGAAAGGGAATGACCGATAGGATGGCCAATCACACCGAGCAATCTAGTTTTACCTGTAATTTCTGACATTTCTAAGCCCAGAAAATTCAACCTAAAATTTCACTAAAATAGAAAAAAGGGTACGAAAACGCACCCTCAGAGCAACACAAATCACTTGGTTTCTAGATCAACCTCCAGCTACGGCTGGAACAATGCTAACTTCATCCCCATCCTTGAGAGGAGTTGCCGTTCCATCCAGAAAGCGGATATCTTCGCTGTTGACATAGAAATTCAGAAAACGCCGAGGTTTTCCAGCCTCATCACAAAGACGGGCTTTGATGCCTGGACAATTTTTTTCCAGAGACTCAATCAATTGACCAACATCACTCGCCACACACTTAATGGTCGCTTGATTGTCGGTATATTTTTGCAAGGGAGTCGGAACTAAAACAGTAACAGCCATAGGAAAAGATACTTAAAGAATTACAAAAGAAAACTTTCTCTCAGATCCAAGGAGATAAATCTACCTCTATAATCTAGCCCCCTTCAAAAACAGGAGATGATGAAGACAGAGGGTGCAAACTTTCAAAGTGGGCAAGGAATGTCTATCAACAGTCGCTTTTTATCACTTTTCAAAGGAGAGTTGGGAGAGATTTCAATTAATTAAACGAGAACTTGTTGCCATTCTAGACGTTCTAATGTCCGAGACCGCTCTAAAGCACGCTCGAAGCTATCCAGTTTCGGCTCAATAATCAGAGGTTCGCCAATATAACCTTGAACCGCTTCTTGAGTTTTCAAACCATTGCCAGTGATGTAAACAACGGTCGTTTCTTCGGGATCAATTTTACCGGCTTCCACCAGTTTTTTCAGCACAGCAACAGTGGTCCCGCCGGCAGTTTCCGTGAAAATCCCCTCAGTTTCTGCCAAAAGTTTAATGCCTTCAATGATCTCCGCATCGGTGACACTTTCAATATTACCGTTGGTTTTGTTCGCAATATCGATCGCATACATTCCATCCGCCGGATTGCCGATCGCAATAGATTTAGCAATGGTATCTGGTTTAACGGGAGCAATAAAATCCCGACCTTCTTTAAAGGCAGTCGCAATGGGAGAACAACCTTGAGCTTGCGCGCCACTGAAACGCACGGGTTTGTCATCCACTAAACCAACTTTGACAAATTCTTGAAAGCCTTTATAAATCTTAGTAAAGAGAGAACCGGAGGCAAGGGGAGCCACAATATGATCGGGCAATTTCCAACCTAATTGTTCGGCAACTTCAAAGCCCAAGGTTTTAGAGCCTTCGGAATAATAAGGACGTAAATTAATATTGACAAAACCCCAACCGTAGGTATTTCCCACTTCACAGCAGAGGCGATTAACTTGATCGTAGTTGCCTTTCACCGCCATCACCGTCGGGTTATAAATTAGTGTACCTAAAATTTTACCGGCTTCTAAATCCGAGGGAATAAACACACAGCAATCTAAACCAGCATGGGCAGCGATCGCGGCAGTAGAATTCGCCAAATTCCCTGTACTTGCACAGGAAACCGTAGTAAAACCCAATTCACGAGCACGGGTCAGAGCCACAGATACCACTCGGTCTTTAAAACTGAGGGTGGGCATGTTGACCGCATCATTTTTAATATAAAGATTTTTGAGACCCAAACGACGGGCTAGACGGTGGGATTTAACCAAAGGAGTCATGCCTGTTCCCACATCAATGAGGTCATCGCCAACGACGGGCAGAAAAGCGCGATAACGCCAGATAGAGTTGGGGCCAGCTTGAATAGTTTCGCGGGTGACATAACGACGAATCAAGTCATAGTCATAGGCGACTTCCAAAGGGGCAAAGGTTTCTTCGCAGATGTGGATCGCCTTGAGGGGGTATTCAGTACCACCTTCCTTGGAAACCAGTTTGGTGCAAAAACTTGTGGGGACTTGAGTCGTTAAAGCTGTGGGGATTTGTGTTGCTACGGTCATGGTTAAGATCGTCCTCTTTTCCATTGGTATGTGGTTAGACTAACACTGGGCAAAATACCTGTCAAATATACCCGATAAAAAAAGTCGGGATTAGGATTTTCGTACGAAAAAGATTCAGGGAGATGGGGAGATGGGGAGATGGGTTAATTAACGACTGGTGTAATGTCGTTCAATTGTCCAATGGCGATCGGAAGATTGATAAACTTTCAAGTCCGAGAGGGCAAGGGTTTGGGCCAGGTTTTCGATTTCGGGTAAAGTGAGGGCGGCCTGTAGGGAATCTCGAAAGAGTTGGGTTTGGCGATCGCTGTAATCGGGGCCAATCTTCTGGACAATTTGATCGAGTTGTTCAGGAGTATCAGGACGAAGTAAATCTCGCAACAGTAAAAAGCCCTGGGGTTTTAGCACTCGCTTCACTTCCTGTAGAAAGACTTGGGGACGGGGTAAATGATGCAATAAACTGTTAGAAATCACCCCATCAAAGCAATGATCGGCATAGGGTAAATGCTTGGCATCCACAAATTCCAAACGGATTTGCTTTTCTAGTCCGGCAGCTATGACATTACGCTCGGCGATCGCTAACATCGACTGGGCCAAATCAATCGCAACAATCTGCCACTCAGGACGCAACTGAGCGATTAAAATAGGAATACGTGCGGTTCCTGTTCCAGCATCTAAAATATTCCCTACCATTGGGCCAAGGTCTAGGGTTTGTTGCGCAAAAACAGTATTAATGGACAAAAAGTCCATCGCATCATACTCCAAGGCTTCGGCTTCTGTATCCATTACTTCCGGTTCAAGAATACGCTCCATCTAATTCCCCTCTCCTGATTACGTTCATTGTATTTAATCATTGACGATGCCTAATCCTACCAGCCAAACCATCAGGGGCAGTGCTTTCCCCATTATGCTATTCGCGGGAGAATCCAGAAATGAACAGGGAGCCGCCGCCGCCGTCATTTTGCTACCGAATGGACGACGTTTTACCGTTAGCCAACTACTTTCCTTTGTCAGCAACGAAGAAGCCGAATATCAAGGCTTACTCATTGGCCTGCGTAAAGCCCAACAACTGGGATTGCAAGCTGTGGAAATTAAGGGGGATAGTGAGACAATCTTTAATCAGGTCAATGGCTTGATGGAAGTTGCTACCGAAAAAGTGCGCGTCCTCTATCGGGAATCCATACGACTAATGCGACAGTTTGACCGAGTGAGTGTGGAATGGATCTCGGCAGAACAAAATCGTTCAGCCCATAAAGCCGTTCATCGCTGCATTGAAGAAGCCCTAGGACGGGAGCATCTAAACGCTTCACCTAGGCAACCCCTTCATTCTGAGCACATTAAACGCCTCGTTAAATTGGGCAATCGGGTGATGGATCAGGACTTACAGGCTCTTGGTCAAGTGGAAGATGATTTTTCCCATCAATCTCTAGATGAACTTAGAGCATTAATTCCGATCGCCATTCAAGATGCGATGGCCTTAAAATGGCGGGGAGATGAGGACGAACTCTCGCAAATGTACCAATGGTATTTACGTGGTTTACCCACTGAATTAGCCATTCGCAAAGTACATTTAGATTATCCAATCCTGTCATCCTCATCGCCTGATAAATTACCTTGGGAAGGTCAACTGCTCGGAGCCGAGAAATTTAGAGATGAAACCCTAACACAACTATCTTTTTTATCGATGGGAACAGGGGCTGGGGAACAGGGCATTATTAATCATCTCACTCCCTTGCCTGTACCTTCCCAAAACCTGCCGGCTGAACCTGCTTTAATGGAAACCTTCGTCGCTTCTAATCAAAATAATTATAGTCATGTTGTTTCCGTGACTGATTACCAAGATCCTTTCAGTACAGCCACTGAAGATCTGGTCGTAAATTTTATGCCCAAAGATCCTGGCAAGGATAAGGAAACACTTCCTAGCCTAGATCGGGTACAACAAATCGTTGCTATGATTATGCCCTTGTCGGAAGAGGACAAAACTCGCCTAGTTCGAGAGCTAGTTCAATCCCCTGATTTGATTAATCGTATTCTCAACGCGATCGCTGAAACCTTAAAACCACGAGAGGGCAGACCATGAATCTGAAATCCCAACTCCGGGAGCTATCTAAAGAGCTAGAAGAAAACCTGTCCACTGCGGCGATCGAAAAAGCGATTATTCCGGTGATCGTTGCCTACGCGAAACAGGTTAAACGGGGCTATTTTTTTATCTGGGAAAGTCCTGAACAAGAATGGATTGTAACGACCCTTAGCCATCGATTAGATCCCTCGTTAGAGAAAAGGGTTGTCTATGCCTTTACCAGTACGCAAGATGCGAAAAAGCATGAAGATTTTAATGATCCAGCATTGCAAGTTGCTGAAGTCCCTATTGTCTTAATTTTAGTGAAGTTATTGGTCTCAAAAGACCTAGACAGTATTATTTTCTTTTCCCGCCGTGGCAACATTAAACAGGGAATGGAACTGGAAAAAAGTCAGTTTTTAGAGCTTATTAAAGATCGTCTCAGGCAAGTTGAGGATGTTACCGATAATCATTCTCGAATAGCCTAATATCTTAGTCAGGCTTAGAGACTACGCTCCTACCTAAAATAAAAAGTAATCGTTCAGGGGGACAAAAGGTGATAATCTAAAAGTTATGCAAGAAAACCACCTACTAGAGACAAATGAAATTGACGAAAATGATTGGGATAAAACCCCAGTCAGCGTCAAAAACTTGGT
>JAYKJI010000226.1:0-3683 GCA_035285405.1 Snowella sp.
TCTTCTCTCCTCTTAATGCAAGGGTTTTGAGCCATTTTAACCTATTTTCCTGCATTCTAGCTGTTCTTAATTTGGCTACTATCTTTTCTCCGTAAGGGTTTCAGCTTTTTTCAGCAAGCCCTATTTAAGTCTCGGCGATCGCTGGGAGCAGGAACATGATTAAAGGAAACGAGAATAGTGCGACGGGTCATACCACTACTGTTATCCCCCTGAAAAATGGGGAAATTAGAACTGAGAATGACCATGCCACCAAATTGATATTGGAAGGCTTTACGCCCTTTTTCTTCAGCGCGAAGCAAATCCTGACCCATCAAACTCTTAAAGCGTCCGAGATTGCCAACTTTTTTATCCTCATCGGGGAAGATAACTAAACGTTTTTGGTAAGCATTGGCAGCTTCAAAGCGATTGCCACACCACTCTTCTAAGTTGCTAGTGTGGGTGTTACTCTGTCCAATTAAATCAGTGAGTAAGCGTGTGAATGTGCCTTTGCCACTACCACCTGGGCCAATCAAGTGGAGAAACTTCTGTAAATCAGAGCGTCCTTTCAAGACAGCGTTACAGAAACACAAAAGCAACTTTTTAACTTGAGGGTTGCCTTTAGAGACAGTATTAAAGAATTGATCAATGAGTGACCAGTCTTTGGCAAGAATGTTATGTTCCCGTGGCATAGACCAGGTAAAGCGATAGCCAGGGTTGTGAGGCAGTAGCTTACCCGTAGCCAATTCCAACACGCCATTTTGGAAAGGAATCAATTCCGACGGCGATCGCTCTTTCCACTTCCGAATCAGTAATTGATGACGCAAGATTTTAACAATATTGGCAATATAGGTATTTCCCCCATAACCCTCTATGTTTTTACTGGTGAGAACTTGATAAATTAGGCTTTCAATAAATTCAGGGGATTCAGACGACCAGACCCCAGGAGAATCAGCTTCGTAACGCATCCACAGGCCCGATTGATTATTAAAAGCTAAAGAAGAGCGATATTCTTCAGCGATATCACGAGCGATAAGATCGGCAGGAGTAATCCGTTTCTTTTGAGTCGATTGGGGTTTAAATTGTCGCTCTAAGCCCTGGAGCCACTGTTTATAAGGGATAGCGGTATTCATAATTTTGTTTACTTGTTCGGGGCCATGGTTAGCTAAGACATCATCAATACCTTTCCCCAATAATAAATCCCATGTCGCTACAGAAGCAGAGCAGCCTTCCTGAAGAATTAGTTCTGCTGTTTTAACGATCGCATCTTTGACATCGGCGATCGTCTGAGATTTAGCATCCTGATCGTAAACAAATATAAAATGCCTTCCGGGTTGACAAAAAAGTTTAAGGTCGGGATGAAGGTGACGAGTAGGTTTAGCTCGGTAAGCATTGCGGATACCAGGAATGGCAATCGCTGCATAACCAAAACTCAAAAGAGCGGCGGCTTTTTTAGCTCCCTCAACAATAGCGACAGGAATAGTAGGATTCTCCAAAACCCAAGCCCAAAAGCCCAGAGCGTGTTCAGTCTCCAAAACAATTAAATTGTCGGGCATCAACAGGTTGTAGCGAGTGGCGACTTTGCGCCAGACCGCCTCAGTGACCCGTAGAAAGAAAGTGCCTGTAGAAACCTGGGGAGGATGCTCATATTTAACCAGCTTGTTTTTCTTAGGGTCAGTGTAGGGATGGTCTGGTTTAAAACATCCCCAGGGACTGTTTTCCCCTGTCAGAGGATTAAGACCAGCACAATACCAACCCCCCTGAGTAAGGTGTTGATAGCGGTTCAGATAATGATCAGTAACTCGTCCATCAGCGCGACGAGTAATCTTGGGGCTATAGAGAATGGCTTCAATTGCATCATCCCCTGATAAGCTCTGAAGGTTAAGTAGAGCGAGTTCTGGATCAATACCACTTCCCTCTGTCCACTCATTTAAGTGCTGGGGGTTTATCGTTTGCGGGGATTGATGGTAGGATGGGGGTAAAATAACTGCATTTGGAACAGTGTTGTCAACTAACTGGTTGGCAACGGTGGTGTAAGAATCCACGCTTTTGATAATCATAATTAAAGGGCCTCCATTGCCCTGTGCCCCTATCTCTTCGGCTGTCTGGAAAACTAACAGAAGAGAATAAGGGGTGATTTTTTTATAAAGGACAGTATCAGCGTAAAGACTGAATTAATAAAATGATACCCCGCTATCAGACTTACGGAGAAGCAAAATAGAGAAATCACGAAATCTTAAGTATTGAAGACTATAAGTAAGCAAAAAAGACTTCATAAAGCACTTCTGGGTAGGATCTGACCAAAAATGTCACTTCTGAATAGAATCCGAGGGGAAACCACTGTAGGCGACAAATCAGGAGAGGAGCGTGAAAAAATGACGATTCAAAGGGAAACAACTTAAATTCCAGTCCTTGACAAAACAATATAGATGAGTATGATAGAGTTAGTCAAGTTTTTTTCCTTACAGTGATACCTAAACTTCCTGTCCCGTTGAATCTATATGAGCTTTTGCAATTGCGTCGTCAGTCCCTAGGGCAAACCTACTCCTCTGAAATAGCCGTTACTAAATTTCGGATGGAGCAGACCGCCCTGCTACGTTACACATTGCCGGGGTTAGGTTTTGTCTCTCCCCAGGGAAAACGGATGACACCGACAGAATTACAGCAGGGTTTAGAAATCCTCAAGCAACTTGAACTCGAACAACTCAAGACAGTTCGTATAGCTCAAGCCCAAGTCTTTGAAAACAGTCAAATTCCCCAAACCATCCAGAGGACATACAGTTCTGCCCTCAATCAATTGATTTTGTGGGAAGAGCAGCAACCCTGGGGAGTGAAGGTATTACCTCTTCCCTCGGCTCAAAAAATCAGCCAAGAAAAAAAACGAGATTATCGAGCCGTCAGTCCTCGACCGAGAGATGAACAAGGTAATCCAACCCAAGACTATATCTATGGATTTGGAAAAGTGGCAGACGATGAAATCTCACCTCAATTGACTCAAGAATTAGAAGCTTTCAAACAATTCCGTTTGCTTCAAGGCATTCGACCTTCAACTATTGAGCAAGATTTAAAAAGAATTAGGTGGATTCTAGGCTATAAACATCGTCAGCAAGGTATTCCTAGCGAACAACTGAATTTATACAATCTCTTGATTGACGAATCTACGAATGAACCCAATAAGGCAACCTCCAGGCAACTATCTCCTAGTCTCTTGGACTGCTTAGATTGGTTAATCGCTAACCCTCAAATGAACAATCAAACAGGTCGTAATGTTACTAGCATTCATACCATCAACGGAGTCATTCAAAGTCTTTGCAACCTTTCTAAATACCTAGAAGGTAAGCCAGAGAAGACCAGAGTAAAAAAGAGAGGCAATAGTCCGCTAATAAACAGTTTAATGAACTTAAAAGACCATTACCAAAGTATTTTGTGTGATCAAAATAGTCAAAACAAGCAAAATGAGAAATCTCTAAATTGGTTAAAAGTTTTGCAATTGACAGAACAACTGAGACAACAATACGAGATAGGGTTAACCCAATATGAGCAAAATCCTACTCCTCATCTTGCTCAAAAAAATGCCCAACATCTTGCTCAAAAAAATGCCCAACAATGCCAACGATTTATTGTCGCTGGAATGTATAGCTATGTCTTCCCTAGCAGATCAGACCTGTATCGGTCATTAGCCATCAGCAAAAATCAAGATAACGCCC
>JAYKJI010000227.1:0-11003 GCA_035285405.1 Snowella sp.
GCCCAATTTACCTTTACCAGTGGAACTACTACCCGTACTTTTGTTGCGATTAATGATGCGATCGCCGGTTTTAATGCCAGTACTGACTCCATTGTGGAAGTAACCGGTTTAACCGGAACCTTGGCGATCAGTAACTTTGTTACAGCTTAACTGGTTGAGGAGATTTAGACCAACGGGATTGGAGTTAGAACTAGGCAGTCTAGGGTCAATAGTGGGAAATGTCTGCGTTGAGCTTTAACTGCCAGCGTTGCTGGGTCTGCACTAATTGAGTAATTGAGGCGACAGGAACTTTGGCGATCGCATTTCTGCCTAATAAACTAGTCGCCACTTCTGCCACAGTGGCCATGTGTCCCACGAATAACAAATTACCGGAAAATTTTGTGGTTAATTGCTCGGTAACTACTGCTAGACGGGTCATCATCGCTGTTTCCGTTTCGGGATAGGACGGTATAACGCAGGAACAATAGTGGGGTTCAATCAGGGGATATTGACGACAGAGCGATTCCCAAGGCTCCGTTTCTGGACTTTCTGTGATCCAGTGGGGATTCAACCATTCTCCTAGACCTGCCTCCACCTTAATCGATAGATTCAAACTGTCAGCTAGGGGATAGGCTGTTTGCACTGCGCGTAAAAAAGGAGAACAAAAAATATGATCAATCTTTTCTGGAGCTAAACGCTGAGCCAGTTTTTGTACCTGTTCTAATCCCTCGGCGGAAAGAGGCGGATCATAACGTCTATCGGCGGTTTCAAACCATTCAGGAGAAGCAAAGTCTAACCGATGCCCATGCCTGACTAACCACACTGTCCGTTCCATCTCAGCTTCTTCTAATTCGTACTACTTGAAAAGAGTCCCAATAGGCCGACAGCTTCTGCTTGCTGCTGCACCCGTTGACTAATGCGATCGCAGACCGACTCACAAATCCCAAAAATAACCGGATCGCTTATACTGTAATAGGCACTAACACCTTGAGCTTGACGAGACAAAATTCCCGCCTGGGTAAGCACTTTTAAATGTTTAGATAAATTAGCTTGACCTAGACCCGTTGCCTCCGCTAATTCCGTCACATTCATGGGGCCAGACTTGAGACAACTCAAGATTTGTAAGCGGCTGACTTCAGACAACACCTTAAAATAATCAGCAACCAGCGTCAAGATCTCGGAATCCGCTTTAGCAGATAGGGTGTCAGCCATAGGTTCACACAGGAATTAATCACAATATATCGCTTAAAGTTTATCATAATCCTATCATAAGCTCTCGCTATTCCGTCTTTTTGATATTTCCCACTCTGACCCAGCCCACTTGATCACTATCAGGGACTTTAACCTTCACCCATTCCCCATCACTACTTTTTTCTAAAACCACCAAAGCGTCATTATAATCAACTCCTCCCACTCGTTCAGAGGTTTTATCGGGGTTGGCTCGCAGACTTAATCCCCCTGACCAAATCACCTTAGCCTGATAAGCTCCGGCGGGTAATTCTTCTTTTTTATCCTCAGGAGACGGCGTTGCTGATGGTTCCGGCGAAGGAGACGCTTTTACCTCCTCTGTCTTGGGTGTTTCTTCCGTTTTCGTCGTCTCTCCTGTCTGAGTCTGAGCATCTTTCGTTGCCGTAGTGGTCGGTTTTACCGTTGGTTTTGGTTTAACCACTGTTTTATTTTCTTCAGGAAAAACAGGACGGGGAGGCGTAGCAGCTAGACGAGAAAAGACCAAATAACCCACTAGAGAAACTCCGCCCACAAAAATTAAGAGGCCCAGAAAAAAGCCTAGGGTAAATTGTAATACGCCAGAAAAACGTTTCATAGATTATCAACACTGTAATCGTTAGCAAATAAAGTATTAAACCACGTCTATTTTAGGAACGGTCGTTTTTTGAGATATATTTCACGGCAAGTTCCCCTTTTTAAAGGAGATTTAGGGGGATTGACTTGAGCGATTAAAAACTATGGGTTTCGAGTGAGACGAAGTTTATTTAGTCGTTTTAATTAAGCGGGTATTATAAACCTCCAAAGCGATATTCACGATTCGCCAATCGCGCTTTACCGGCCGCGGCCCAATCTTGCAAAAATTGGATTTGCTCCTGGGCAGTCCTAGCTAAAGGAATGATCTGGCTGGCTGCTTCTAAGATATCATCTGTGGTGAAGTCGCGATTCTGGCTAAAACCAATGTGCATAGCTTCAATTAAAGTTTGTTCTATTTCAGCCCCCGAAAAATCTGGGGTTTCGTAGGCAAGCCGTTTAATATCGTACTCTTTGAGATGATGGGGCCGTAGATGGGATAAATGGACGTTAAAAATAGCTTCTCGTTCCACCTGGGCCGGTAAGCCCACGAAGAAAATTTCATCGAAACGCCCTTTCCTTAACATTTCGGGGGGGAGGGTCTGAATATTATTGGCAGTGGCCACGACAAAGACAGGAGAACTTTTTTCCGCTAACCAGGTGATAAAGGTGCCAAATACCCGACTACTGGTTCCGCCATCGCCACGACTATCTACACCAGAAAAGGCTTTATCAATTTCATCGATCCACAATACACAGGGAGCGAGGGCTTCTGCAAGGCTAATCATTTGACGAGTACGAGATTCCGATTCTCCCACTAGGCCCCCAAATAATCGACCCACATCTAAGCGTAAAAGAGGTAAGTGCCAGTGATGGGAAATGGCTTTAGCGGTCAGGGATTTGCCCGTGCCTTGGATGCCCACCAGCAATAGACCTCTGGGATAGGGTAAACCGTAGGATCTGGCTCGTTCACTAAAGGCTCCTCCTCGGCGTAGTAGCCAATCTTTGAGGTTGTCGAGACCACCAATGTCGTTAATTTGCTCGGTGGCAGGATAAAAGTCGAGGATTTGGGTCTGGCGAATGGATTGACGTTTTTCCGCTAACATTAATTCCACGTCATCGGCTTCAATTTGACTATGGCTGGCTAAACAACGGGTGAGGACACGGCGAATTCTTTCTAGAGAAAGCCCCTGGGCAGCACGAGCCAAATCATCCAACAGTTTCGGATTGAGAGATTGCCCCGTGGTTGCCAATAAGCGTTGCATTTCCGTTTTAATTTCTGGGTTAGTGGGAAGCGGAAAGTCAACGACGGTTAGGACTTCTGCCAGGTCGGTGGGAATTTGCAGTTGGGGGGAGAGGATAACCACATTCTTGGGTTGGGATTTGAGGCGACGAGCGAGGTTTCTTAATTTTCTCGCAATGGATACGTCTTCGAGAAAGCGGTGAAAGTCTCGCAGGATAAAGATTCCACCCACTTGATCCGGTAATTTTTCAACAAATTCTAGGGCCTGTAGGGGATTCCGCTTGCCGATATTTTCATTATTGGGATTATCTTGATAGCCTTCCACAAAATCCCAAATATAGATGGCCCGTTTGCCTAACCGTTGGCCACAGTCGGCGATCGCCGTTTCAACCCGTTCTTCTTCGGTGGTGGGAATATAGAGCAGGGGATAACAAGCGCGGAGGAGCAGTTCAAACTCGTCTTGGAAACTCATGGTTTAGGGCGACTAAAATGTTGGCGTATTGCGAGAGATGCGTAGATTGATCAAGGATAAAATTAAGATAAAAATAAAAAGAACTAAACCAATGGCAGAGGCATAGTTAATTTCCAAATCCTGAAAAGCCCGCTCATAAACGTAATACACCACCGTTTTAGAATGATTTAAGGGGCCGCCCTGGGTCATAATATAAACCTCTTCAAATACCTTCATGGCCGAAATCGAAGAAATCACCGCTACTAACAATAAATAGGGTCGCATCAAAGGTAGCGTAATATCCCAATGTTTTTGCCAGCCATCGGAACCATCGATTGCCGCCGCCTCGTACAATTCTGCGGGAATACCCTGAAGACCGGCTAGATAAATCACCATGTAATAACCTAAACCTTTCCAAATCGTCACTACCATAACACTCCAGAGGGCCAATTGGGGACTGGTCAACCAGGGAATACCGGCAGAGAAACCGATTATTTTTAGTAATTGATTTAAAATTCCATCATTCGCATAGAGAGCTTTCCAGGCAATGCCCGCCACCACCATGGAAATAATCACGGGAGTATAGTAGGCCATGCGAAAAAAGGCCATGCCCCGTAATTGTTGATTGACTAAAATGGCCAAGGCTAAAGGAGCCATTACCAAAACGGGAACAACACCAATTAAGTAACAAAAACTATTGGTTAAAGTTTGCCAAAAGACTCGATCCTGGGCCAAGCGTTGAAAATTTTTTAATCCGACCCACTGGGGAGCTTGGGTGAGATCGAGATCATACTGGGTAAAACTGAGAGAAAAAGCTTGAAAGGCGGGATAAAAAACGGCAATCCCTAAAATAATCAGGGCGGGCAGCAAAAAAAGGTAGGGGGTTAGCGTAGGTAAAATCTTTTTAAAGAAAATATTCATCATTTATCGTTTAATAAATACAGGTAAATACCAGTTAAAACATTAGCTAACTGATTGTCAACTATTAACTATCAAACTATCAACTATCAACTAATTAACCGTTCCTTGCTGAAAAAGACGACCAATCACTTCTTCAATAGGTGGATCGGTGACACTTAAATCTAGCACTTCTAACTCAGATAAAATACGAGCGATCGCCGAGGTGAGTTGCTCTCGTTGTACAAAAAAGCGAACTTCTTGGCCATCAATACTTTCAATTTCACCATATTTCTCTAACGCAGTTTTAGAAACGCCCTGGGCGAGTTCAACCTTAACTTGTCGGCAGGGAGCAAATTTTTCTAATAGTTCTGCTAAATCGCCATCATACATTAATTGCCCTTGATGAATCAATAAAACTCGCTTACACAAAGCGGTAATATCGGCCATGTAATGGCTAGTCAATAAAATAGTGGCTTGATAACGATGATTATATTCTCGTAAAAAATCCCGCACGGCTACCTGGGCATTGACATCCAATCCTAAGGTGGGTTCATCTAAAAATAAAACCTGGGGATGATGAATTAAAGCCGCGAGTAATTCGGCCTTCATCCTTTCCCCCAAAGATAGTTTACGAACTGGTTGTTTAAGTTGATTTTGGAGGGAGAGCATTTCTGTCAGTTCTCCCAAACGTTGATGAAAGATCGACTCTGGAATACGATAAATGGCTGCGTTAATTCGCAGAGAATCCATGATGGGTAAATCCCAAATTAATTGCTGTTTCTGCCCCATCACCAAACTGGCTTTTTCAAGAAATTGGGTCTGACGACGAAAGGGATCAAAGCCTGCCACCTGTACGATTCCCCCAGAGGGATGGATTAATCCTGTTAGCATCTTTAGGGTGGTGGTTTTGCCTGCGCCATTGGGGCCAAGAAAGCCGACCACTTCCCCCGCCTCAATGGTAAAAGAGATATTGTGTACGGCCTTGATTTCTCGATAGGTACGGTGAAAAAAATGGGTTAAGGTTCCTTTGAGTCCAGGAGACTTAACGGTGACAGGGTAACTTTTACTCAGGTTTTTAGCAGAAATCACGGCTAACGTCAGATGGAAGGGGCTTAGATTAAACTTTTCGCCGTTTCAGCGACTTGTTCAAAGGGATCTTGCGCTAATTGACTGAGGGCAGCCTGGGCTTCGGGTTGGGGGAATTTACTCAGGGCGATCGCTAAACGAAAACGCACTTGCCAATCTTCATCCTCTAGAAAGGGCAAAATTAGGGGCAGGACTTCGGGTAAACCTAGATCACCGAGGGCACTCAGGGCAGCCGTTTTGATCAGTCCATTGTCAGAAGTAAGGGCCAGTTGCAGCAAATCAAAGCCGCGAATATCCCCCATTTCTCCCAGGGTTGCCACAATGCTCATTTTTAAAACCCATTCTGGGGTTTGCTCATAGACTAATTGGAGATCGTCCAGGGCTTCGGTAAATTTTAACGCACCTAAAATATCAGCGGCGGCGGCTTGGACATCTACTTCAGGATCGTTTAGGAGACAATCACGTAAAATAGCGAGGGTTTCACTCCGATTTTCATTGCCTAAAGTATCCAGTTGACTGACCGCCGCATAACGGATACGGACATTGCGATCGCTGGTTAGGGGTTTAAGCAGGGGAAAAGCCAGATCAGGAGGTAACTGTCGCAGTAAATTGAGACCTCGAAGGCGATCGCTAAAATCTTCGGAGGCAAGCAGGGGTTGAATAGATTCGGGAGTAATGGTCATGTTGCTTAAATTTTGTTTGGGCAAGTTTCGCACCTTGAGGGCGGAGTTGGTGACACTTGATACAATCTTTTAAGATTAGGTTATCCCAGTTGAACACTAATTTCTAGCGGCTCTGGTCGTCATCACTAAACTGAGACATATTGATTAAGGAGATTTGAGGTGCGCTGTTTTAAAACCATTGCGGGGCTACGAACCTATTTACGAACCTATTTAGAACAACAGGAACAACAGGGACAACAGAAAAAGATTGGTTTGGTGCCAACGATGGGAGCTTTGCATCGGGGCCACGGTAGCTTAATTCAACGGGCTGCCCTAGAAACAGATTTGGTGGTCGTTAGTATTTTTGTCAATCCTTTGCAATTTGGCCCCCAGGAAGATTTCAAGCAATATCCTCGCTCCTTTGAACAGGATTGTCAGTTAGCCGCTAGTTGGGGAGCAACGGTCATTTTCGCACCCACCGCCGAGGAAATGGGCAGTTTAACCGAAAAGAGTTTGGTGATGCCGCCGAGTTCCCTTCTTAATTGCCTTTGTGGAGCTTATCGTCCAGGCCATTTTCCAGGCGTAGCCACTATTGTCAGCCAGCTTTTCCAGATCGTACAACCGACGGTGGCCTATTTCGGTGAAAAAGATGCTCAACAGTTGGCCATTATTCGACGTTTGGTTAAAGATTTGAATTTTCCGGTGGTCATTCAAGGCTGCCCCATTGTCAGAGAAGCATCGGGTTTAGCCCTCAGTTCCCGTAATCAATATTTGAGTGAGACAGAAAAAGAAGAAGCGGCCAATATTTACCGGAGTTTGCAGATGGCCCACCAGATTTTTCAGCAAGGGCAACGAGAGCGCGATGCTTTATTAAGCAGTGTTCAAAAACAGTTAGCGTTAACGCCTCATTTGCAATGGCAACATCTCGATTTAGTCGATCCGACTAGTCTCCAGTCCCTGGATACCATTACCGAAGCCGGATTGCTGGCGATCGCTGTCTATGTGGGCAAAACCCGTCTGATTGACAATTTACTGCTGCGAAATCGTCAGGCTATTATCGCCATTGATGGCCCGGCGGGAGCCGGAAAATCTACCGTTACTCGTCGGGTCGCTGATGCTTTGGGTTTTATCTATTTAGATACGGGGGCCATGTATCGGGCGATCGCCTGGCTGGTTTTACAAGCAGGTCTTAATCCCCAAGAGGAAGCGGCTATTGCGGAATTGGTGAGTCAAACTCAGATTGAATTAATTTCTCGACCGGCTCCCCAACTAACGGGGGTTAAAGTCAATGGTTTGGACATTAGTGAAGCGATTCGGACTCCTGAAGTCACGGGCTTAGTATCAGCGATCGCGGCCCAGGCGGCGGTGCGAGAGGTATTGGTCAAAACCCAACAAGCCTACGGTAAATCAGGGGGTTTAGTGGCCGAAGGTCGGGATATTGGCACTAATGTCTTTCCCGATGCGGAAGTTAAAATTTTTCTAACGGCTTCTGTGCTGGAAAGAGCGCGACGACGATTAGCGGATTTTCACCGTCAAGGCCAAACTGAGATTGATTTACAGGAACTTGTCCAGGAAATTGCCCAACGGGATCAACTTGATAGTAGCCGCAACCTGGCCCCCCTCAAAAAAGCGGAGGATGCGATCGAGATCCAAACCGACCATTTGACCATTGAAGAGGTAATTACCCAAATTCTGACGGTAATTAAGGAGAAAACCCAACCGGCTTAAATTTTAATCTTTTTGATGATGCGGACGGAGAGACTCGAACTCTCACATCAGAGATACTAGAACCTAAATCTAGCGCGTCTACCAATTCCGCCACGTCCGCAGGCGTTTCTTTAACACTATATCGAATATACCGAACTTTGTCCCGATTAACTAGCCTATGACCATTAATTTACCTGTCCCAACTCTGAAAATTGCTGTTGTAGGAGATGTTCATGACCAGTGGGAAGAACTCGATAATTTAGTATTGCAAGCTCTAGCCGTTGATTTAGTGCTGTTTGTGGGGGATTTGGGCAATGAATCCCTCTCGGTTGTTCGACTGATTGCCGATTTGCCCCTGCCCAAGGCGGTCATTTTGGGGAATCACGATGCTTGGTACACCGCTTCCGATTGGGGACGCAAACAAGCTCCCTACGACCATGCTCTGGAAGATCGGGTACAAACCCAGTTAGATTGGCTAGGGGAAACCGAGGTCGGTTATGGCAAGTTAGATTTCCCCCAGTTTCAACTTTCGGTGGTGGGGAGTCGCCCCTTTAGTTGGGGTGGGCCAGAGTGGAAAAGTAAACGGTTTCTGCGCGATCGCTATGGGGTAAGAAACTTTCAGGAATCGACCGATAAAATTGTCTCCCAAGTCCAGGCCAGTCATTATCAAAACCTCATTTTTCTCGGCCATAATGGCCCCTATGGTTTAGGGCATCAGGCAGAAGCGATCTGTGGTCGGGATTGGCCGCCCTTTGGCAGTGATCATGGTGATCCAGACCTGGCAGAGGCGATCGCCGCCAGCCGAGAGCTTGGCAAAAAAATTCCCTTTGTCACCTTCGGTCATATGCACCACCGTTTGCGCCATACCCAGACCCGCCTACGCACTAGGGTAGTTCAGGATGAGCACGGCACTGTTTATCTCAATGCAGCATCAGTTCCCCGCATTTTTAACCATAACGGCGATCGCCTTTGTAATTTCTCGATTGTCACCTTTAGTCATGAGCAAGTTCAGCAAATTGATCTGATCTGGGTTAACCAACATTTCGATGTAAAAAGTGAGGAATTACTCTATGCTCCTCGTGTTACAATGGTGACCGGTTAACCTCAGGAGAGGTGGCAGAGTGGTCGATTGCACCCGACTTGAAATCGGGACACCAGAGATGGTGCGGAGGTTCAAATCCTCTCCTCTCCGTTATTTTTTACCTAGGCTACACACCTTCAATCCAGGCAACGCCAGCAAAAACATAAAATAGCATTCCCCCGATCGCGGTAATTTGACGTTCGGAAATGCGTCCGGCGATAAACTTGCCTCCTAGCACGGCAATTAAGGCACAGATAGTATGGCCTAGGATCGCGCCCAGGATTACGCCCCAAACTTGATTGGAAGCCGCTAAAGCAATCGTCGCAATTTGAGTGCGATCGCCCCATTCCGCAATAAAGGTTAAAATAAAACTCTCTAAAAAAATGCCCCAACTTTGGGAATAGCGTTTAAGGTTTTTATCACTTTTTTCAATGGCCTCTTCTGCTTCTTCTAAAATAGCCAGATTTGGCTCATCGGACATTTTCCAGGCATCGATTAAGAGTTTAGTTCCAAAGAGTAAGAATAGGAATATTTCGGCGTAATAAACATAGACCTTCGGTAAAAAAGCGATCGCTTGGCCAATGAGAACCGATAACAAGGTCATGGCCGCCAACGCAGAAACCACCCCCGCAAAAACCCAACGTCGCGGGTAACGGGTGGCCAAGATCAGACCAATAAAAAAGGTCTTATCCCCTAACTCAGAAATGGTAATTAATAATAAAGAAGCCGTAAACGCAGTTAACATCGACTCAAACTCCATCAGGATTGATAAACATTCACTTTCTGAGATGAGCTTGAGGAACTGCCAAAACACTCCACCCAAGCTCACCTTAAAGATGAACCCAAGTGAAGGTCTCGCTTTCAGATCAAAGAACTGATTACCTGAACCAGGCGTAATGCCAGTATGTTGACTCAGGAACCTAGATAATAAATATCTAGCAGCTACTCCCCTTCAAATTCTATTTGCAATCCAGATTATCATAATTCAATGGCAATGACAAGAGCAATAAAGATTGTTTTTCAAACAAGATCTCCTCATTATATTTTCATTTTTCTCTCATAAATTTTTCTGGATTTTTCAACTCAATCAATTGATTCTGTATATTTAATCCTGTTTCAGGAGTTTGAATTATCTAGCAAAAATTATTTAAATTATTAGGAGATGATAGAAAAAGAATGGCTTGGGTAAGTTTTTGTTGCTCTAAACAAAATGATAAATTCTGACTCCACACTCCCATTTCCCAAGCAACTCTCTCGATAAAATAGGCCATTGTTCCCTGACAACGGAACCGACAAACATAATGAGCAAAATCAAGAAGAGAATCGGCATATAAATTTAAATCCTGATAGGGTGACGCAATATAACAGGTCAACCATTGATTTTTTTCCTTCAGATCCAGATAGGTTGGCTGGTGATGACTTACTACTCCTAGGGCATTTTTTACAACTAGAGGAATCAAAGGATAGTTTTCAGCCATTAAGAGCAGAGGAATTTCTCCTTGCCAAAATTGTTCAGCAATTTTTATCGTATCTACACCATAGTAGTATCGCATTTGTTCTAAATAACCTTTTTTATTATCATTTTCTTGATAAATTCTGGTAAAAAAAGCTTGATAATTAAGATCCTGTAAAATGATAATACCTGGACATTGTTGAGCAACCATCCAAATATTTTGGTATCGTTCAGGATCATTGCCAATATTATAAATATTAATATCGCCTTGATGAACCTCTGGCCATGCAATATTATCTAATTCATAAAACTTAATCTGAGTATTTTGATCGAGATTCAATAAGTATTCAGATGATCGATTTCCCGATTGGTTAACCCACCAGATGATCTGATTTTCTTGACCTAATTTCTGTAATAAAGAGAGAGATAATAAATTAGAAGTATTTTGAACTAGCGACAATGGCGCAAACCAGTTAATTCTCATGCCAGAAGATTGTTAATAACGTTAGACCAATTAATAAGTGATCATGCAAAATTAATTACATACTCAGTCCCGAAGCCTTCAAGCACTTTTGTGAGGTAATTGCGTAAACTCTTTTTGCTTTCATACGCACTTACTTCTACCCATTCATATTTTATGAATT
>JAYKJI010000228.1:0-3005 GCA_035285405.1 Snowella sp.
AACTCTGGACGAGCGCCGGATTTATCTACGCACCATCGGCGACCCGGATTGCGTTCGGGTTTGTTGTCATTATTTTTCCACCGAAGCGGAGATTGACGCCCTCTTAGCGGCGCTGGCCAGTCTCGACGCAATTTAAATCTTTAGGTATGATGTAAGTATGGGGTTTGAGTGGGATCAATCAATTGGAAAAAACACGCTGTCAGCTTTGAAGAAGCAAAGAGCGTATTTGATAACCCTCTAGCAGTTATCTTTAATGATGATGCTCACTCTCTATCTGAGTCCAGAGAAATCATTATTGGTCACTCTCGGGACAATCGACTGCTATTGGTTGCTTTTACGGAACGATCTGGCAGTATCCGTATTATTAGCGTCCGTTTAGCCACTCGTAAAGAATACGAAGATTATGAGCAAAACACCCTTTGAAAGCGTCCAGAATCAAGACGACGATCTCTTGTCTGAGTATAACTTTGATTATCGGAAGGTGAAACCGAATCGATTTGCCAGCCGTAATGAAGCAGAAAAGTTAACCGTTGTGGTGTTAGACGAAGATGTCGCTCAAGTCTTCACTACGCCAGAATCAGTTAACAATACCTTAAGATCATTAATTCGATCAATCCCACCATCGGCCAGCGAAGAAGTATCCTAAGATTACGTTGGCGCTGATACAAATAAATGACTCTTGTTGGTTTACTATGCTTGACAAAATAACGTTTCATGCAGTAAGGTGCATTTGAGTGAGGTCTCGCCTCGAAATGTAATCCTTGTTACAAAACCATATACGAGCCTCAAGGCCCAAATAAATACCTTTTTTCAAATTTCAAGCAAGAAACAAAATAATGTTCTCGGAGGAAAATTGACTCTCAAGTTTTATTATGGATGGTTTATGGGTCTGCTAATCGCCTTGGTTTTGATTGGCTATTACAGCATTACCCATAATAGTTTAACGTCCGATGAACCGGCCTATCTCGGTGCGGCCTACGCCTATACCCAGGGAGTCGGCTTAAATCCTGAACATCCTCTGATTTTAAAGTTACTCAATAGTCTTTTATTTTGGCTGAAGTTTCCTGATATTCACGTTGATTTACCGAATCCTCATCAGTTGAAGGGATCTGCCATTCGTTTAGTGGCTTTTGATGCAGGCTACCGATTGCTCATGTATTTCCCTAAACACTTTGATAGTTTAGTTCGGTCTTCCCGTTGGCTTTATTTTGGCGTTAATAGTTTATTATTCATCTGGCTAGGACTTTATAGTTTTGGATTGAAATTACTTCATCCCCAAATTGCTTTAACTTTTGCGACCCTTTGGATTTTTTCGCCCAGTTTTGCTAGTCATCAGGGTCTAATTACCTTTGATACGGCGGTAGCGGTGACGGCATTAATGACGATTTTAACAACAGCGATCACCCTTTATTCAGTCACACAATTGCAGGGAAAATACTTAACATGGCAGTTTTTAATTTTAACGGTAAGTTTAAGCTTAGCAATTAATACAAAACTAAGTAATTTATTATTGTTGGCAATTCTGATTATCAGTTTTGGGGGAGCTAGTGTTTATTTAGTGAAGCAAAAATCACCTTTAATTCGCTCATTCATCACTTTAAGTTTAGGCAGTTTACTGGTGCAACCGATCATCATTATCGGGATGTATCGTATTGCCTTTGCCAAGGAAACCGATCAGTCTTTAAGCGCAATTGGGCAACGCTACCTGACCACCTTAACCATGACCTTAGAAGCGGCGAGAGGACAACAAGTACCTTTTCTGTGGGGAGCTTTTCAGCCAGTAAATTATGCGGAATATATTAGCAAAATTTTTTGGTATAAGGAAAACCCTATCTTGTTTTTGTTAATTGGGATAACCCTTTGGGCCTTATTTCTCTACGGAAAAAAACAGAAGGCTAATAATCAAGGATTCCAGTTAAAGGAATTAATTCGGTCAAAACTCTCTCGTAAAACCTTTTTATTCCTGACAGCATTTAGTGTATTAGTTTCGGCTTACCCCCTCATGTATTTCGGCTTGGCTAAAGGGAGCCATTTTGTAATTGGGTATCGTTATTTTTATCCAGTTTTACTTTTTGGTTATTTTCTCCTGACGATTCTTTTAGTCAGCTTAAAAAATTATTATTCCCAAAAATGGTTAATTACCGGGCTTTTACTCTACAGTTTAATCGGGGCGATTGCTATTCCCCAAACCTTAAGCTATGTGAACCCCTTATGGTGGTCAGATAAATGGTTATTAGTTAATGATTCCACCTTAAATTGGGGACAAGAAAACCAGCTCATTGCTCAGTATTTATTGCAACAAAAATGGTTACCTACACAAAACAAAAATAGCTTAATTTATGGGACTTTTGGCGTAGTAATTAATGTCAATCAATACCTAGAATTATTGTCCAAACAAGGGAATTATTCTTTGGATATAGCATCCTACTATCAGCAACCTCCCTTTGAGCCTCTCAAAGATATTATTGCTCAACTGCCCCACCGTTATCTTTTGATAGATAGTACGATCAAGCAAATCCTCTATGCAGAACGTCATCAATCGGTGATCGCTGCCCAAAACTGGCAGTATCTACAGGAACATCGGCCAATTTATACCCACAATGGTATTATTTTTCTTTACCAACTCCACCAGTCGAGTTAATTTCATTTTTGAGCTTCCATAGTAATTCCCTTCATTAGCCTAAGTATCGCCGTTATTTCCAGTATTTTTTAGGTAATTAAATTCATCGCCTTCAAATTCCGGTTCTCGTGGACGGCGCTCAGTCCGCCGGCTCCTTGCCCCTCAATCTAACGGAATTGGGCGTGGATTACTACGCCTTTACGGGGCACAAATGGTTCTGCGGCCCTTCCGGGGTGGGGGGACTGTACATTGCTCCCCAGCGCCTAGGGGAACTACTTCCCACCTACGTCGGCTGGCGGAGTATCGATTACGATAGCCGGGGGGCGATGACGGGCTGGACTAGGGACGCCCGGCGCTATGAGGTGGCGACCTCTCCCTACCCTCT
>JAYKJI010000229.1:0-5596 GCA_035285405.1 Snowella sp.
TACTATTTAGCCCTGTCATCCCCCGTATTAAGCGATCTTGTTTGAATATCCTTTCTATATCTAGCATTCTTGGATTTTCTGGTCATTGCTTTTTTTCTTATTATCCCTTATAACCCAACAAGTCTATTCCTGTTATTCGCCAATTTATTCTTGACCATCATACACAAACTCCTCCTTACTTCTGTCCCTAGCACATTTTCTTGTTTTTGACAATGCGTAACTCCTATGTCAATCTTTTGGGAGCAACCTTTGCTTTTAGTTAAGCCAAAATTCTGAATCACTACCCCAGGTTTCCTAAGAATGGTATCGTATGGGGTGATTAGTTTAGACCAACAGGAACAGTGACCCAGGGCATGACTTACCAGCGAGTATTACTGAAACTAAGTGGCGAAGCATTAATGGGCGACTTGGGTTACGGTATTGATCCCAAAGTTGTGGCTGATATTGCTCAAGAGGTGGCCGACGTGGT
Source organism: Snowella sp. (assembly GCA_035285405.1). Taxonomy (GTDB): domain Bacteria; phylum Cyanobacteriota; class Cyanobacteriia; order Cyanobacteriales; family Microcystaceae; genus Woronichinia. The sequence continues at coordinate 470 of JAYKJI010000229.1, forward strand.
CGCGCAAGGTGTACAGTTGGCGATTGTTGTCGGCGGAGGGAATATTTTTCGAGGGGTCAAAGCCTCGGCTGCGGGCATGGATCGGGCAACAGCAGACTATATTGGCATGATTGCCACCGTCATGAATGCTATGACCCTTCAGGATGCCCTAGAACAGATCGATATTCCCACCCGTGTCCTGACCGCGATCGCCATGCAGGAAGTAGCAGAACCCTATATCCGACGACGCGCGATCCGGCATCTTGAAAAAGGTCGGGTCGTTATTTTTGGGTCCGGTTCAGGGAATCCCTTCTTTACCACCGATACCACTGCGGCCCTTCGGGCAGCCGAAATTGATGCGGAAGTGGTATTTAAGGCGACTAAAGTGGATGGCGTATATGATGCTGACCCCGTTCTTCAGCCCAACGCCCGTCGTTATCAAAGCCTTACCTATGCCCATGTTTTGGCCAAGGATTTAAAGGTGATGGATAGTACCGCGATCGCCTTATGCAAAGATAATAATATTCCTATTATGGTCTTTAACCTCTCTGTACCAGGCAATATCGTTCGTGCCATTAAAGGTGAACCTGTTGGAACCATTGTTGGAGGCTCCTGTGAAGTTAGCTGAGATTAAAGAACATATGACCAAAAGTGTTGAAGCGACCCAACGTTCCTTCAATACCCTACGCACTGGCCGCGCCAATGCCTCTTTATTAGATCGGGTAATGGTGGATTACTACGGGGCAGAAACGCCTTTAAAATCTTTGGCCACGATTAGCACGCCTGATGGGAGTACGATTACCATTCAACCCTTTGATAAAGGTAGTTTGAACCAACTTGAAAAGGCCATTTCCCTGTCCGATATTGGCTTGACTCCTAGTAATGACGGACAAGTTATTCGCTTAAATATCCCACCCCTGACTGCCGATCGCCGCAAAGAACTCGTTAAACTGGCGGGAAAATTGGCAGAGGAAGGCAAGGTTGCTATTCGTAATATTCGTAGAGAAGCGATCGATGCAGTGCGTAAACAGGAAAAAAGTCACGACATTTCTGAAGATGAAGCCAAAGATCTTCAAGATGAAATTCAAAAAGTGACGGATTCTTCGATCAAAAAAATTGATGAGCTACTAGCAACCAAGGAAAAGGATATTTTAACGGTGTGAGATGTTAATTTTCTAAGCTGTTAATTCTTTACAACCTAATTCTTAGGTAGGTGGCTTAAACGGTTAGTAATCTCAAACTTATGTAGGCAAGGGGCTTAAGCCCCTTGTTATGACAATTTAGGTACAAAATATTAGTCAATTTAAATGCGTAATTACTTAAAATAATTATCTATAAATAACAATAATGAATAATTTCTTATCGAGTAGTGGTTATTTAATTTTTCTTGTCACCTCTACCGCCGTTTATGCCATTTTTGGTCTGGGATTGAATTTGCAGTGGGGTTTTACTGGATTAATTAACTTTGGTCATGTTGCCTTTATGACCCTGGGAGCCTATGCCACTGCTCTCCTGACCCTGAATGGGGTTCCCATGCCCTTTGCTGTTCTAGCAGGTATGATTCTATCTTCTTTATTGGGGTTATTAATTGGCACTTCTACTTTGAGATTAAGAGAAGATTATTTGGCCATCGTTACCATTGGTGTTTCAGAATTAATTCGTTTAGTGGCTCTGAATGAAGAATGGTTAACTAAAGGAGCGTTTGGTATTCAACGTTATCCCTTACCCTTTGATTTTGAACCCAATATTTTTGTTGAATTTCTCTTTATTGGTAGCTTAACTGGTTTAGCAATTTATGCGGAAGCAATTCTATTACGCAGTATTACTAGACAGTTCAAAGAGAATCAGCAAGTTCAAGGCAAAAGTTATCAACCCCGTAAACCATTGGCCCTGATTATTTGGGGCGCGATCGCCACTTTCTTGATCCTATTTGCCTACGTGCCAGGGGTAGTTTCTCTTTACAACTATAGCTATAAAGCCGGGTTAATGTTGTTGACTCTGCTGGTGCTGGCCTTAGTTTACACGGGGCTAGAATTTTTAGTCAATTCTCCCTGGGGACGCATACTAAAAGCAATTCGAGAAGATGAAGAAATTCCTAGAGCCTTAGGTAAAAATGTTTTTTGGTATAAGCTGCAATCCTTTATGTTAGGAGGCGCGATCGCTGGACTAGCTGGAGCCTTTTTTGCTTGGCAGTTAACAACCATTTATCCCAGTAATTTTGAGCCGTTATTAACTTTTCAGGCTTGGATTATCGTCGTTTTAGGAGGAGCTGGAAGTAATGCCGGAACTATTTTAGGAGCCATTATTTTCTGGGCCTATGATTCTCTTACTCGTTTTATTCTGCCCCAATTAAATGCTTTTGATCAGAGTCAAGCAGGAGCTTTTCGAGTCATGATTATTGGTTTAATTCTCATGATCTTAATGGTTTGGCGGCCCCAGGGGATTTTGGGCAAGAAAGAAGAACTCACCTTGGGGCGATAGCCAATGAAATTTATCATCTGGCTGATTGCCGAAATCAAAAAGATCTGGTTACTCGCGACTTTCTTTGCGATCGCCTTTCTGTATATTTTATGGATCATGAAATTGTACCTAAAGTCCTATGAAATTGACACTTACGATATTTCTAAGGCGATCGTTGGAGCTTTATTTGCAGCAAAAGCTGTATTGATTTTAGACAAAACGCCTCTGGTTAGACCCTTTAACCATTTTCCGCGGGTGGTTAATTTGCTCTATCGTACTTTTTTGTATAGTTTGGCAGTGATCTTACTCGGCAATCTCGAAGCAATTATTCATGCCTTTAACGAAAGCCACAACTGGCAAACGGCTTGGTCACTCTTTCTTTCCCAGCGAGACATTAATCGTTTTTTGGCAACCAATCTTTGTCTAGCCCTGGTTTTCCTTTTCTACAATAGTCTGGCGGCGATCGAAGCTCATCTTGGTCAGGGGTGGTTAGTCAAATTTCTGTTTCAGCCAGCGATCGCTCAAAATGAAACCCAACAAACCTCAGAGCTTCTAGAATCCAAAGATTCCAGTGTTTAAACCGGCTCTCAATCTGAGTATTATCATCGACTAATTTCAATAAATATCATAGACAGATTGTTATCCCGTAACGGGAACTGGAAGGGGACTGGCTCTACTATGTAAATATTTATGTAAACCCTAGATCTTTTTGGAACTCGTCCCCTATACTCGCAGTTGTTTCTTGGTGCTAATATTAAGAAAAGTGTATTTTTTTATACTTAATTTAACAATTCCTTTATTTTCCTTTAATTAACCTGTGAATCCTTCGCCCTCTTTTTTTCCTGACTCTGATTCAGCCATTGAGCAACTAACTCACTATGATGCAGAGGCGATCGCCGAATATTACCGTTATCGTCCTTGGCAACTGATCTGGCGTACCCTGATTATACTATTATCCTTTTTGCTCTTCTTCTTTCATCTTCAGTGGGATCAATGGCGAAATCAGGTTGAAACCCATAAACTACAGCGAGCTAGTGAACTACGAGAATTATTAACTCGTCTAGGGCCAAGCTTTATCAAAGTTGGCCAAGCCCTTTCCACTCGTCCCGATCTAGTTCGCCGCGATTTTTTAGAAGAATTAATCAAATTACAAGACCAATTACCGCCCTTTAATAACGAATTAGCGTTTAGCATTATTAAACGAGAACTGGGTTTAAGTGTTGATGAAGCTTTTCGAGAAATTTCTCCCCATCCCGTCGCCGCCGCTAGTTTAGGACAAGTTTATCGAGCTGTTCTTTATACAGGGGAAGAAGTTGCCGTTAAGGTTCAGCGTCCTAACTTGCGTCCCTTACTAACCTTAGATCTCTGTTTAATGCGGTGGGGAGCCAAACATTTTGCGAGGTTTTTGCCCCTAAATTTGGGTCATGATTTAACGCTAATTGTGGATGAATTTGGCATTAAGTTGTTTGAAGAAATTGACTATCTTCACGAAGGCCACAATGCCGAAAAATTTGCCGAGAACTTTCACAATGATCCAGACGTTAAGGTTCCAAGCATCTATTGGCAATATAGCAATACTAAGGTTTTGACTTTAGAATGGATCAATGGTTTTAAATTGACCGATACGGATAAAATTCGAGCGGCAGGCATTGATCCCAATGTGATTGTTAAAATTGGCGTTACATCGGGCTTACGTCAACTATTAGAACATGGCTTTTTCCATGCCGATCCCCATCCAGGTAATCTTTTTGCCACCCTAGACGGACGCATGGCCTATATTGATTTTGGCATGATGGATCAACTGGAAAACAAGACAAAAGAAATTTTAGCCAGTGCCATTGTGCAATTAATTAATAAGGACTATAAAGCCCTCGCCGATGATTTTGTTGAACTCGGATTTTTAACCTCGGAGACCAATATCCAAGAAATTGTTCCAGCCCTTGAAAAGGTGTTAGGAGCAGCCATGGGGCAAAGTGTCAGGGATTTTAATTTCAAAACCATTACCGATGAATTTTCGGAGTTAATGTACGATTATCCTTTCCGGGTTCCTGCCCAATTCGCGCTCATTATTCGTTCTCTCGTCACTCAAGAAGGTTCTGCCCTCAGTCTAGATCCCAATTTTAAAATTGTGGAAGTAGCCTATCCTTACGTTGCCCGCCGTTTGTTAACGGGTGAATCGCCTCAATTGCGTCGTCAATTATTAAATGTTTTGTTTAAAGATGATCGCTTCCAGTGGCAACGCCTGGAAAATATGCTAGAGATAGCCCGTTCCGACGAGAAGTTTGATATTATGCCCACGGCTCAACTTGGCATTCAATATCTCTTTTCTAATGAAGGTCTGTATCTACGTCGTCAATTACTCTTAGCTTTAACGGAGGATGAACGGCTACATACAGTGGAAGTGCAAAGGCTTTGGAGTCTGATTAAAGATGATATTAAACCTCAACAAATTTTTACCGTTGCCATTAATGCCATTCGAGAGTTTTCATTAATCAGGGGCTAAAATCAGAGGTTAACGTTTTGGCTAGGGGGAAAAGTCTTCAGAGCAGGGAAAATCATCAAAGACCTGCTAGGGAGACAAGAAGGGTTAAAAGTCTTGTGTGGCAAAGACTACAGCAAAAAGAAAAAAGACAAGATACTCTGTAAAACAGTACAATGCTCCTCAAAAAGAACATGATAACAAAAGAA
>JAYKJI010000230.1:0-7536 GCA_035285405.1 Snowella sp.
TATTTAGCCCTGTCATCCCCCGTATTAAGCGATCTTGTTTGAATATCCTTTCTATATCTAGCATTCTTGGATTTTCTGGTCATTGCTTTTTTTCTTATTATCCCTTATAACCCAACAAGTCTATTAACGCTCCCATCTTAATTCTGACCGCCAGGGATACAACAACGGATAAAGTTATTGGACTGGATGCCGGAGCCGATGATTACCTGGTTAAACCCTTTGAATTAGAAGAGTTATCGGCTAGAATTCGTGCTCTCTCTCGACGGGGAAAAGAAACTCAAGCTCTGCAATTAACGCATGGCAAACTTTGTCTTGACCCTAGTAATTGTCAAGTCACCTACGATGGTAAAATTCTGACCCTAACCCCCAAGGAATATATGATTCTAGAACTATTTTTAAGAAATCCCCATCGGGTTTTAACTCGCTCGGATATTCTAGATAAACTTTGGGACTTTGATAAATCATCTGGAGAAGGAACTGTGAGAACCCATATTACCAATCTTCGCAATAAGTTAAAGGCTGCCGGTAGTTCAGAATCCTTAATTGAAACCCTTTATGGCATTGGCTATCGTTTAGAAAAGAAGCATGAGTGATGCTAGGATGTTTAATCAAATTCGCTATCGGCTCTTATTCTCTTATTTACTGGTTTTTGCTTCCTTACTAGTCACCTTTGCGGTGGCAGTACGGCTATTTGTGATCCAAAGCTTTAATGAAATCCTAACGGCTAAACTGATGGATTTAGGAGAAGAAGCGGCTGCTAACACCAAATTTGATCAAGGCAAAATTATTATTGATGATGAAGCGATCGCCAGAGATGTGCTGGTCAGAGAAAGAATTTTAGAATGGTTTGATATTCAAGGCAATCGGATTGCTAAACAGGGAAAATATAAAATGAAATCGATTCCCAATGACGAGCCATATCTTCAAATCAAGACCAAATCTAAGAAAAATATCAATCACGCTAATCATCAAGTTATTAATAAACTCCAGGCCTTAGAACCAGACCGTTCCAATCCCAGTCGCATTAAAAGTATTATTTTACCTCTTTATAGCATTGATAAACATCAGCCTATCGGTTATCTAAGGGTGAGCCAGCCCCTCAAGGAATTGGATGATAATATTCATGATTTAGATTGGGGATTGGGATTGGGAATTTTGCTAGGATTAGGCTTGAGTGGGGTAAGTGGTATCTGGTTAACTCGTCAGGCCATGAAACCAATTGAAGACAACTTTCAGCGATTAAAACAATTTACTGCCGATGCGTCCCACGAACTTCGCAGTCCCCTAATGGCGATTAAAACCAATGCCCATGTTGCCTTAAAGTATGCTACAGGAATGCGAGCAGATGATCAGGGAAAATTTCAGGTGATTGCCAAGGCGGCAGAACAGATTAGTCAACTTACAGAGGATTTATTATTCTTGGCTCGTCATGAAAATCTACCTGAATTAAAAAAAGAAAAAATTAATTTAACTGCCATCCTAGAGAATTTGGTTCAACTTTATTTTCCTGTTTTTGAATCCAAAGGAATCCATTGTCAAGTTGAGATTGAGATGTTTCTGGGGATGTGGGGAGATCAGGGACAAATTCATCGTTTATTTAATAACTTAATTGCTAATGCCTTAAATTATACCGCCAGGAATGGGAGTATTTGTCTGAAATCATTCACCACTGGCTCTCATTTATCCATTCTGGTTCAAGATACTGGTATTGGCATTTCCCCTGAAAATTTACCCCATATTTTTGACCGTTTTTGGCGAGCCGATCAAGCCCGTTCCTATCATCAAGGGGGTTCTGGATTGGGATTGGCGATCGCCCAGACCATTGTCTATAACCATCAAGGCTCGATCAGTGTCACCAGTGAAGTCGGCAAAGGAAGTTGTTTTACGGTAATTTTACCCAAGGATTTAAAAGGCTAAATCAAACCATAAAAAAATAAGCAAAGGACACAACCCTTGCTTGAAAGTAGCACATGAATGAAAAAAATTAGAACAGACCTGCAAATATTTATTTAGGAGAAGCTGTGGGGGATGGCTTCGGTTTAGTCGTTGTCTTCTTAGTTGTACTCTTAGTAGGAGATTTCGTCGGAGCTGGAGACGCACTAGCCACTGTGGTAGAAGTTTTTGAGGTAGAAGCTTTTGTAGGGGTATTGGCAGAGGCTGGCATGAGAAAAGCACTCAATCCGACAAGACTACTAATGGCAGAAACCAGGAGGATTTGGCTAAGTCGCTTCATATTTTGATTATCCTTAGATTGATTGAGTAACATCCTCAAGGTAGTGAATAAATGTCAAGAACTTAGCAAGTTTATGAGCCTTAATCAACAAATCGTCCCAGATACTTTAACTTTAAATCGTCAACCATCTCTCTCACACGATCAGTGTTTAGTCCAGAGATAGCAGGAATCACTGCTAAAAAAGCTATGATATCAACAGATAAAATTTTAATGCCCCTCAACAGCGACACAGCCTTCCATGAGTGAGAGAACCCTATTCGATAAAGTCTGGGACTTACATACCGTCAAGATTTTGCCCTCAGGCCAGACCCAACTCTTTATTGGACTGCATTTGATTCACGAAGTGACCAGTCCCCAAGCCTTTGCCATGTTACGGGAACGGGGTCTTCAGGTGTTGTATCCTGATCGCACGGTGGCAACGGTGGATCATATTGTGCCGACGGATAGTCAGGTGCGCCCGTTTAAGGATGATCTAGCAGAAGAAATGATGCAATCCCTAGAACGCAATGCCGAGGAAAATGAGATTCGTTTTTATAATATTGGGTCGGGCAATCAAGGAATTGTCCATGTTATCGCGCCGGAACAGGGTTTAACCCAACCAGGGATGACGATCGCCTGTGGAGATTCCCACACTTCTACTCACGGGGCCTTTGGCGCGATCGCTTTTGGCATTGGCACTTCGCAAGTACGAGACGTATTAGCCTCCCAAACTTTGGCCTTAGCCAAACTGAAGGTACGTAAAATCGAAGTCAATGGCGATTTGGCTCCTGGAGTTTATGCCAAAGATGTGATTCTGCACATTATTCGTAAACTGGGTGTCAATGGCGGCGTGGGTTATGCCTACGAGTATGCGGGATCGACCTTTGCGGCGATGTCAATGGAAGAGCGGATGACGGTGTGCAATATGTCCATTGAAGGGGGAGCCAGATGCGGTTATATTAACCCCGATCAAGTCACCTTTGATTATTTACAGGGTCGAGATTTTGCCCCGACTGGTGAGAATTGGGAGCAAGCGGTGCAATGGTGGCAGGCGATCGCCAGTGATGAGGATGCGGTCTATGACGATATTGTCACCTTTAAGGCTGAGGAAATTGAGCCGACTGTTACCTGGGGCATTACCCCTGGTCAAGGTTTAGGGGTGAGCGAAACCATTCCTAGCCTTGAAAATCTGCCCGACAGCGATCGCGTTTTAGCCACTGAAGCCTATCAATATATGCAGCTTAGTCCAGGCACACCCATTCAAGGCACCAAAGTTGATGTCTGTTTTGTGGGCAGTTGCACCAATGGACGTTTGAGCGACCTTCAGGAAGCGGCCAAATTGGCCAAGGGACGACGGGTGGCGAATGGGGTCAAGGCCTTTGTTGTCCCAGGTTCTGAACGGGTCAAAGCAGAAGCGGAAGCCCAGGGATTAGATCAGATTTTTGTGGCCGCTGGCTTTGAATGGCGTGATGCCGGTTGCTCCATGTGCTTAGCCATGAATCCCGATAAACTGCAAGGCGATCAGATTAGTGCCTCGTCCTCTAACCGTAACTTTAAAGGTCGTCAAGGTTCGTCAACGGGTCGTACTTTGCTGATGAGTCCGGCGATGGTGGTAGCGGCTGCGGTTACGGGGCAAGTCACTGATGTGCGGGAACTGCTTTAGTGCGTCCAGGCGGGGCTAGATTATTAAGTTTTAGTTGGTTACTGCTTAGTTAATTCTTAATAGTGAATGCCCGCTTCCTGTAAACGTTGTAAGGCTTCCCCTAAGCGATCGCAATCTGCAATTAAACTAATCCGTACATACCCTTCCCCCCCTTCCCCAAAGGCACTACCTGGCGTAAATACAACTCCTGTACTTTCGAGGACATTGAGGGCAAAATCTGCCGAACTTAAGCCTGGGGGACAGGGAATCCAAAGGTACATTGTTGCTTTAGAAGGGGTCAGATTCCAGCCCAGTTCTCCTAATCCTTTCACCATAAAATCTCGCCGTTTCTGGTAGCGATTTTGGGCTTCTAAAATATAACTTTCCGGTAACTGGAGAGCGGTTTCGGCTGCTTTTTGGACAACACGAAAAATACCATAGTCAAAATTAGTTTTTAGGGTTCGTAAGCCTTGAATAATATCAGCATTCCCGACCACAAAGCCCACTCGCCACCCCGCCATTGTGTAGGTTTTGGACAAGGTATGAAATTCCACACTAATTTCCTTGGCTTTGGGAATTTCTAATAGGCTAGTGGGTTGATAGCCATCAAAGGCTAATTCTGCATAGCAAAGGTCATGGACTAGGAGAATTTGATAGTGATGGGCCCAGGCAACAACCTCTTCAAAAAAGGCTTTGGGGGCAACGGCACTGGTGGGATTATTGGGATAGTTAAAAAAGAGTATTTTGGCCTGTTGGGCTACCTTTTCTGGAATGGCGGCCAGATCAATTAACCAATCCTTTTCCGCCGAGAGCAAGAGGGGATGAATTTTGCCACCGGCAATAACTGGGCCACGAAAATGAACAGGATAGGAAGGACTCGGAACTAAGACCACATCCCCTGGATTGATATAGGTCAGGGCTAAATGGCCTAAACCTTCCTTGGAGCCGATCAGGGGTAAAGCTTCACTGTTGGGATCGAGTTCGACTTGATAGCGTCGGTAATACCACTGGGTAATGCTTTCCCGAAAGCTGGCCATGCCTTCAAAAGGGGGATAGCCATGGGTTTGAGAGTCTCCCAGAGCCGCGATCGCCGCATCAATAACCGGTTGAGGGGCTGCCCCATCAGGATTTCCCATCCCTAAATCTATTAAATCGAGGCCTTGTTCTCTGGCGATGGCCTTTAATTCATCAAGACGAGCAAAAACGTAGGGGGGAAGGGCTTTTAACCGATCTGCACGGCTAATCCAATTCAAACTCATTTGTAGGTGACAGTTCATACAGGTAATCAACTATTGTCGCACCTTAAGGTCTCTCTTGGTCAGGGAAATTTTAAGGCTTTCCTAAACGGCGATCGCGGGTTTAGAAGCTTTTGTCCTCGGAGATTTGCGGTACAAGGTCAATGTCTCTAAAAAACAAATGATCTTCAAAGAGACAGAAATAGATACTTGTGATTCAAACTCGCATCAGTTGGGCATTGCCGAATCTTCAGCCGAAAACCCTACTCTGAATCCAGGCAGCGATCGCCGTCTCAACTCTCATCAAAAAGCGATCGCAGACCTCATTTTAATTCTGTTCTCAGGAGAAAAGAGTATGCTAGTCGGTATAACACGCTGTTTGTAATATTTATACGGAAAACTTCTTGCGATCGCGCTATTTGGGAGTATTATATAGGAAGATTCTGAATAAGATCCTTATTTGGGGTAATATATGGAAAGTTTCCGTATAATCAGTAGTTATACCGAAAAGCGATTTCAGTGATCTGTCCGCAAATATTTCGGGTTTTTGGTGTGAAATAGGTAGTGCGATAACCCCTAAGCTACTCAACTTCTCTAAACTCATAAAATGCATCGAGTTCTGTAAAATCTATCGTTTATTTAAGAGAATAAGAAAATGGAATTGGACAGATTAAAGTGGATTAAGAATGTAAGGCCTATAGGGGCAAGCATCAAAGACTGGGCTTATGACGAGAATGGGGTTAGAACTGCTGGTGGTTACACTGAGTATGATGAGTCTTTTTTTAGGTTAATGTTTTGGGAAAAGCCAGCAGCCTATCTCCCAAAAATTGGAGATCTGGCATTTCTCAAGCAACATAATAAGCTTACTCATCTGATTGAGTTTGTGAAGGATATTGATGACATCACAACCAACTTGATAGGGAAAAATGCAGTTGATCGTGAAGTAAAAATCATTTGGTGGGTAAGAAGCCGAGAAGAGATGAGGCAATTACCTGCCGCTCAAGAAATCCTGGGTTACGAACCTGGAGTATGGCCAGGAACTTACCCTAGACCTTACTATGAGTGTGGTGATTTTGAGCGTGTATGGGGAGAAGACGATAGAGGTTTCAAAGCAGAAGTCGCCAGGAATCTCAATGAGTTGAGATAGGAAAAATAGGCCATGCCAGCATATTCAGATCGCCGATCTTGTAGATACTGTGTTAAGTGTCAAGGGGAAACAGGCAAAAAATCAGTTTCCTCTTCTAACACAGTGCAAGGAGTAACCAACTTGGTTGGATCAAATGGTTTTCCTGATTTGAGAACCCCGTAAACGATCCGAATCAGTTTGTGCATCACAACCCCAACTATCTGCATCTTGTTTTTCCCCGCTTCTAAAAACCGTTCTCGCAAGTCCTTGATGGGAGAACAATAACGAATAGAACTCAATGCAGGAAAATAAAGAGCCTTACGTAGATGAGGATTACCAATTTTACACAACCGAGTTTTGCCTTTAACAGAGGTTCCCGATTGATGTTCTTGAGGGGTTAAACCCGCAAATGCCGCTAATTGACGAGCAGAAGAAAACTGATTAATATCGCCAATTTCTGCCAGAATTGTCATTGCTGTCGGCTCACCAATTCCTACAATCGAAGTCAATAAATCTGCTTGATTTTTTAGGGAACTATATTCGTTCAACAATTCTTTTTGTCGCTTTTTTACATTGTCAATTTGAGTTTCTAGAAACACAAGATGAGCTTTAATATCTTCTATGAGACTCTCATCAACTGTTATTTTTAAACGATTTTTTTCTTGAGTTGCCATTTGCTCTAACGCTTTCAAGCGACGGCTATAGGACTGTAATTGTGCCATTTCTGGACTTGGGGGTGTCCACGCTTGAGGTTTAAGGGCTGCACAGAATCGCGCAATCGTTGTAGCATCTGCTTGATCATTTTTTGTTCGACTCAAGCGACTTTGAGCAAATCCCTTAATTCGGGCAGGATTAACAATACTGACAATGTGACCTAAACTGTGTAAATAAGTTGCTACTGAATGGCCGTAGGTACTGGTTGCCTCTAAACAAGCATGAACTCTTTCCAGTTGGTTTTGCTCCAACCACTGTTTGAGTTGCTCGAACCCTTCCAGGTTATTGGCAAATTCTTTAACCTGACTTTTTTTCTCTCCTTTGAGTAAGGCGGCTGAGAATTTGTCTTTGCTGATATCTATACCTAGAATGGCTTGTTTTTCGCTCATGGTTTAACTCCTTGTGAGTCAGAAAAATAGTTGTCACTCTGCCGCGCTATCCTTGCAAATACTTGGTTTTTCGAGAAAAGCCACGTTGATACTAGACTTGTTGGGTTATAAGGGATAATAAGAAAAAAAGCAATGACCAGAAAATCCAAGAATGCTAGATATAGAAAGGATATTCAAACAAGATCGCTTAATACGGGGGATGACAGGGCTAAATAGTA
>JAYKJI010000231.1:0-9982 GCA_035285405.1 Snowella sp.
TACTATTTAGCCCTGTCATCCCCCGTATTAAGCGATCTTGTTTGAATATCCTTTCTATATCTAGCATTCTTGGATTTTCTGGTCATTGCTTTTTTTCTTATTATCCCTTATAACCCAACAAGTCTAGAATAAATGTTACTTTGATCGAGGCTAATAATCCCTTTGAGCTTGGAAACAAACGCAGCAACCCGTAGGTTATCTTTAGTTAAAACAATTGAAGTAGATTTTTCTGTCCGAACACGACGTTGTTCACCTAATTTCAGACCCAATAGATACATTAAATCCAGCATCCAGAGCAACCGTCCCCGTTGATTGCTAACCCCTAATAATTCTGGACAAATTCCTGGAATGGGGCAAAGCTCAGACCATTGCATTGTCAAAACTTCTGCTGTTCTTTCTAGGGGAATTGCCAAGACAAGAGATTGATCGAGTTCAACTTGAAAAAAATCTACCAACATAAGCCTAGCTCAGACATTATTATTGAATGTAAGTTGATTTTAAACTGTCATCAACCTAGATTCCTTGACCGCAGAAAATCGTTAGTGAGTTGAATCTTGTTAGCTAAATGATAGCCTTTTAAGCAAGGATGAAATCATAAGAAAGCTTATACAGCAAGGCTTTGAGAGCTATTTTTATACCTCAATAAGGTAAAAACCGCTATAAATAACCCTTCGCTGTTTTAACGAGATCACTAGGACTGTAGGGTTTGGTTAGGTAAGCATTGCCACCTTGTCGCAAGGCCCAAAACTTATCGTACTCTTCATTTTTGGTGGAACAAAAAACGATAGGAACATTTTCGAGTTTTGTACGAATGGTTCGGCAGAGATCGTAACCACTAATATCGGGCATAACAATATCAAGAAAAATGAGATCAGGACTTGGATTTTCGGCTAACCAAGCTAAGGCCGCTTCCCCGTTATCTACGGCAATAACTTCTGCACCGAGGGTTTTCAATAACCCAGAGATCAGAAGTTGATCAGATTTGGAATCTTCTACGACTAAAATTCTTTTCATGGATTACTCCTAAGAGGAATGGAGATTGACAGGTACATAAGAGTTGATTGTTTCTACCAACTCTTGGGGAAGAAAGGGCTTACAAATATAGCCGACTGACCCAACCATTTTAGCTTTAACCCGGTCAAGAATTCCGCTTCTACCGGTTAGCATAATAATGGGAATATCCTTCAGGGCAGAAGATTTATTACACAAACTACAAAGCTGATATCCGTCAATCTCAGGCATATTAATATCCATTAAAATCAGATCCGGCTTGGCATGTAATAGGGTTGTTAAGGCTTTGAAAGGTTCTTTGATATTTACCACTCGATATCCACTGGCCTCTAAGGTAAATTTAACCACTCGTTGGATAGCAGGACTATCATCAACACAAGCCACCACGGGACGATCATCACTTTGGCTCAAAACATAGGGTTGCATTTCGACCAAACCCGTTTTGATCAAAGGTTGCAAGGTGAGAGCTAAACTAATTGTGCTAGTGCTAGTGCGACTTGCCAGGGAATAAAGGCACTGTTGCTGCTCTAGCAATTCTTGGAATCGTTGAAATTGTTCTAGTTTCTGGGTTTCAGTCCGGAAATGATGTTCACCCCACTGACGTGTTTTATTTTGATCAATAATTCGAGGACGCTGAAAAGGAGAACCGATTTCCTCTCGTAAAGTAAACCAATGTCTAATTTGCTGCTCTACTGGCAGCATTAATTTCTTGAGATTAAGATATAGTAAAAGACGCTCTAATCCAACGGTACTTTCAAAATAACAGAGAGACTGTTTTAGAGAAAGAATTTGAATCAGAGCTTCCTGGGTAAACTTTGCTAAAATCGAGCGAATTTGTTGAAAACTAAATTCTCCAGATTGCCATAGTTCACAAAGGTACTGATAATCATCTGCCACGTTGCCAGGCAAACTAAAGTTTTTGTCCGGTACATAACGTCCTAATAAGTAGTTAAGACGTTCCGAATGACCAGTTTCGCTGCCTGCAAAGTGAATTCTGCCATTACCTAAGTAAATACGCCAATGGATAGAGTTATCTTGGGGATTATGGATAATTAACTTTCCAGAAGCTTGATTGACAATCAGTTTTTGCAGAACCTTATACAGGCTTCCCTCAGGTAGGGCCAGGTTCGGGGGGCTGAGTTGGGGCGGGGTCATAGTCGTCACAGCCAATACTTGATTACCTTACTGTATAAATTATCGTATTTAGGGATTATTGCAAAAAAAAAGTAATTAGTTCCAAGTATTTAAATAACTACCTGACGTATTTGTTTTATTAACTATTTAACGTATTTGTGTTATGAGGTCATACTTAGACATAAATTTTCTCTACGATAGTAGATTTATAGAGCCTTAAGAGTATTCTAGATTACAGTGTTTTGAAGAATCATCATTTATTAACTATCTAGATGATCAAGATTTATAGTCAAGTCTCATTAGGAAAAGCCTGGCTACAACGCTATCAAGGTTGCTGTCCCCATTTTGTCTGTTTATTAGGGTTTACAGCCACTGGTCTGATTCCTGGGATTTCAGCCGCAGGGGCAACTCCCCATGATCGTCAATATACCGCGATCGCCGATGCAGAATTTTTAATCAATGGTTATTTACCCAATCCTACCTATCCTTTGCCACCATTGACAGTTGGAGTTTCTCCAGTCCTGATTACCCGCGCCGTAATGGATAGCTTACAAATTCCAGTTCATTTATTTAATACTGGTTTGGCGATCGCCCCGACTGTTCCCAGTATTGATTTGGGAGGATTAGCCGCTAACTGTTTATCTACGGGTCAGGCGTTACCCTTGGCGACAGTGGAACATTTATTTGAGCAGGGTTTAATCTGGGGTCAACAATTAGCCCGGAATTGTCCAGAAAGTTATCTGATTTTAAGTGAATGTGTGGTCGGAGGAACAACCACGGCTCTAGCGGTTTTGACCGCTTTGGGGATAGATGCTTTGGGGAAAGTAAATAGTAGTCATCCCCACTGTAACCATCAACAAAAATGGGACATTGTTCAACAAGGTTTACAGCAAGCCCAGGATTTATCGGATCCTTTCAAGATTGTGGCCGCTGTGGGCGATCCGATGCAAATTGTCTGCGCGGGAATGGCGATCGCAGCAAGTCAAACAGTGGGGGTAATCTTGGCAGGCGGAACCCAGATGTTAGCAGTTTATGCTCTTATACAAGCCATTTTAAAGATCCGCGAAATGCCGGTAAACCTGACAGAAATTGTCGTCGGAACCACTCGCTGGGTCGCAGAGGATAAAACCGGAGATACAGTAAGTTTAGCCGCATTACTTTCGCCGGTCTGTTTAATGGCAACTCAACTCAATTTTAGTGATTCTCGTTATCCTCAATTACAGATCTATGAAGCGGGATTTGTGAAGGAAGGAGTTGGGGCTGGAGCCGCCGCGATCGCCGCCTATTTGTATCAAAATTGGGACAATGAAACATTGGTTAAACAAATTGAAAACTTATTAGATACCAACCACAAAATTAATTCCTAGTCTTGTTTACCAAACCGGATCAGCATAAAGGGTTAATTGAAGAGATTTGACATCCTTAGGTACGGCACTTAAGCAAGCACAGATAGGGGTTCCATCCTCTAATTCCACCTCACAAGCATGACAAGAACCCAACAAACAGCCGGTGGGAATAAATACGCCAGCCCGTTCTGCTACGTCTAAAATCGGTTCTCCCACTTCAGCAAGAATGGTAATATCGTCAGGAAGAAAATGAACATTGACACTCATGAATCTTCTGCTCCCAGGTATTGCGTTAAAGGAGACAAATCGACAAACTCTTTAATTAACTCAGCCAGACTGTCTAACATCACTTCACGCTGTTCTCGATAATTACTAATCCCTGTTGGTAATGTAGGTAAACCGCGACGTTTACGCAGAACATTTAACCAAGACCGTCGCCAAGAACCATTATCAAAGATCCCGTGTAAATAACAGCCCCAAATAGATTGACTGGTATTGACAATGCCTAGATTATCATCTTCAAAAATAGGATGGAAATCTTTTAAAGTTTCTTGATCAGAGGAGCGAATCAAACGGGTAATGCCTTGATGCAGTTCATAGCCTAAAACAGGTAAACCGGATTGAGGATAGAGAGAAATCGATTGGCGTTGTCGGGTGATTTTCTCACGGGAAATGAGGGTTTCCATCGGTAAAAAGTTAAGACCGGCACACCATTCTTTGCCTCCCTCCGAACCATCAGGATCATGGACTTGTCGCCCTAACATTTGATAGCCACCACACAATCCTAATACCGTTCCACCTGCTGCTACATAATTTTTAAGTTGTTCCGCCATACCACTCTCCTGTAGAGCCGTTAAATCCGCGATCGTCGTCTTAGAGCCTGGCAAAATAACGGCATCAGGATAGCCGAAAGAACTATTGAGATTAACATAGCGCAAACAAACGTTCGGTTCAGACTCTAGGGGATCAAAATCCGTAAAATTCGCAATCCGAGGCAGTCGAATAATCGCAATTTCTAGATCTGATTCCTTAGGACGGGCAGAATGCTCAAAAAGGCTGAGAGAATCTTCCGCTGGGAAAAAGGTATTGGTATAGGGGATAACCCCTAGAACGGGAATGCCAGTATAGTCTTCTAACCAGGTGATCCCTGATTCTAGGAGCGATCGCTGGCCCCGAAATTTGTTAATAACAATCCCTTTAATCAGTTGACGTTCTTCCGGCTCCAAAAGAGCAAGGGTACCAACAACATGGGCAAAGGCCCCGCCTCGATCAATATCCACAATTAACACTGTTGCGGCCTTAAGATACTTAGCAACCCGCATATTAGTCAAATCTCGATGCTTGAGATTGATTTCTGCCGGACTACCCGCTCCCTCACAGACAATGACATCAAACTCTTCCTGGAGGCGATCAAGAGAAGAGGTAATAGCCTGCCAACCACGATCAAAATATTTTTCATAATATTCACTCGCTCCCGTGGTGCCGACAACTTGCCCTTTAATAATGACCTGGGAAGTCATATCACCCTGGGGTTTGAGTAAAATAGGATTCATTTCGACCCTGGGTGTTGCACTCGCTGCCCAAGCCTGAACTGCCTGAGCATAGCCCATTTCGCCTCCTGTTAAGGTGACGTAGGCATTGAGGGCCATATTCTGCCCTTTAAATGGACTGACCTGCCAACCTTGCTGGGCCAATAGACGACAAAGAGCCGTTGTGAGAAAAGACTTACCTGCACTGGAGGTCGTCCCCACTACCATAATTGCTTTCATAGGTTTCTAAACACCTGACTTAACTACAGTGCAAAGGATAACCAACATCGTAGCTTATTCAAACAACGTTCCCAGAGAGAAGGTTGAGGCCAGTGATGGGATTGCTTCAAGCCAGTGATGAGTTGTTTCCCCAGAGGAGTTAAGCGAAAGCTATCCGTGATGCCCTGACCATCCACTTCTCGGCGCAGTAAACCGACTTTAATTAGCCATGACAACTCTGACTCTACCCGTCTTTCCGAAAGACTCTTGCGGGTAAAGCCCTTATCAACTCCTGACTGATGAGCAATGAGAGGTAACGGAACACTCTCGCTACCCATACTGACAAACAGAGCTAAGCGAAAAGGAGAACAAGCAAGGGCACGTTGAGCACGTTTTTGGGTTGTTTCAGAATAGGATAGAACAGGGGCTTTAGGCGTTATGGTGGAAAAGTTCATCGCAAAAAAGATGGCTCCTCGGCTTAGAATCTATAACTATTATGACGGATGAATTGTATCGAGGAAGACCTTAATCGTATTCTCTCAGAAGACACTCAGTAATTTCACGGTGGTTACTCACACCATGCTTCGCTAAAGTCCAGGATTATCCCTGAAGGTTTTTTTAGGGAAGATTGATTAGTATGGGCACGTTGAAGTTAAAGCAGAGTACTCTTATGCAATCTCTTATCTCCACAGCCCTTATTACTGGCGTACTCTTAACGACATTGGTTAATCCTAGTACTGTTCATGCTCAAGATAGTACTGACAACCAAAACAGTCGCATCGAATCTCAACTCCGTAGCTCGGTCAATCCCCAGGCTTGCTATTACATAGCCGGAGCGTGGAAAGTTTGTTACTAGGGGTAGTGAGAAAGAGAGACCGAGCACTGGGGTAATTCAGGGGGTTTTGTTATTAATATACAGATCCGCTTTACAATATCCGTCAACAGATTGGCGTAATTGTGATTTAGAGAACTAGAACGTGAAAGTTGACAGCAAACAGAGAGAGAGAGAATTCATATACTTCAGTTTGCTTGAGAAGGTGGGGGCAGGGCGTAAGTTCATACCTTTTTACTGGATCGTGTTGGCGATCACCCTAGGCAATTCTTTCGGAAAGGTATACGCCCAGGTGAGTAGTGATAATACTTTAAGCACACCAACGCAGGTACTAAGTACAGATAGTCGAACCTTTATTATTACGGACGGAACCCAAGCCGGGTCTAATCTTTTCCATAGCTTTCGAGATTTTTCCGTGCCGACGGGGGGCTCGGCTACGTTCCTCGTTCCCGATGCAGTGGCTAATATTATTAGCCGTGTAACAGGCGCAAACGTGTCTTCGATTGATGGACTGGTTAGTTTGAGTGGCAAGGCCAATCTTTTTTTACTCAATCCTAACGGCATTAGTTTTGGCCCCAACGCCTCTATTGATATTAGTGGTTCCTTTTTTGTTAGTACGGCTGAAGCAATTCGGTTTGCGGATGGGCAGATATTTAGTGCTACTAATACGGGAATAAATTCACTATTAACAGTCAGTGTGCCGATGGGCTTACAGTTTGGGAGTCAGGCCAACCCCATTCAAAGTCAGAATAGTACTCTTGCGGTAGAACCAGGCCAAACAATAGCTTTCATTGGAGGGGATTTATCCTTAAATAGAAGTATTTTGTCTGCTCCTGGAGGAAGAATTGAGTTAGGAAGTGTTGGCCCCCAGAGTCAAATTTCTCTTCAGAAAAATGACACTTCTTATGCTCTAGGATATGAAAAGGTTAAAGTCTTTCAGGATATTCAATTGTCCCAGGGGACATCAGTGGATGTTAGTGATTTGTCTCCTCTCTTTGCAATGCCAGAAATTGGGAGTGGAGCCATTCAGATGGTTGGCAAACAAATTTCTGTCACGGATGGCTCAAGTATTTCGTCTTTTACCCTAGGAGAAAAATCGGGCCAAAGTATTTTTATTCAGGCAACGGAACAGCTAGACGTGTCTGGGGTAGGTAATAATTTCAATAATTTTCCATCTGATATTTCTAGTTCTATTATTACTACTACTACTGTTGGTAATGGCAATGGGGGCGATATCCGTATTTCCGCTAAGTCTCTAAGCCTACGAGATGGGGCTGGAATTAGTACTCTGTCTGCTGATTCCGGGTTTAATCCCCAGGGGAATGCGGGCAACATTATTATTAACGCTTCTGATTCAGTGACGATCGCCGGTAGTTCTTCTCAAACCGGAACGAGTGGGATCACTGTTTCTACAAGAACTGCTGGCAATGCTGGTAATTTAACCATCACCACAGGAACCCTCAGTATTACCGATGGGGGCAAAATCTCAGCGGAAACTTTGGGGATAGGGCAAGGGGGAAATATCAATATTTTAGCCCGACAGGGAATCTCCATGAGTGGTCAAGGGATGGATGCTAAAATTAATACTCAGGGTAATCCAACTTTATTCCTATCCCCTAGCTTAATTACGGCCATTAGCCAATCAACGGGTAACGCCGGTAGTTTATTTCTCAATACACCTCAATTACGGATGGATCAGGGCGCAGAAATTACAGTGAGTAGTACTGGATCTGGTCAGGCAGGAAATTTGAATATTCAAGGACAAAATGTGTTACTGAATAACCAAAGTAAACTGTTTGCAGAGACGAGCGCGGGAACAGGCGGTAATATTCAGCTTGATCTATCGGGTATTTTACTCCTTCGTCATAACAGTTCAATTTCAGCGACGGCTGGAACAACGGGGGGGGGAGGTGACGGTGGCAACATTGATATCAATGCTCAATTTGTTGTTGCTTTTCCTACCGAAAATAGTGATATCGTTGCAAATGCTTATACGGGGCAAGGTGGCAATATTCTCATTAATACCCAAGGCATTTTTGGGATTGAGCCTCGCACCACTCTCACACCCTTAAGTGATATCACGGCTAGTTCAACCTTTGGTGAAGTTGGGGTAATTTCTCTCAATCGCCTAGATATTGATCCTCAAAGTGGTTTACTCAAATTGCCGGATGAGATTTTAGATCCCCAGGATTTGGTTGTTCAAGCCTGTAGTCCAGGGGGAGAATTTACCCAAAGTGAGTTTATTTTGCAAGGACGAGGTGGCTTACCCCCTAATCCTATTGAAAATGAACCCATTTTCTCCGGCCTTACAGATCTGGGTTATCCTAGCTCTAACCAGGTTTCATCTTCCGTTGATCCAGGACAGACTAGATTAGTATCACCGCGATCGCCGAGTGGTCTAACCCCATCACT
Source organism: Snowella sp. (assembly GCA_035285405.1). Lineage (GTDB taxonomy): Bacteria > Cyanobacteriota > Cyanobacteriia > Cyanobacteriales > Microcystaceae > Woronichinia. The sequence goes on from JAYKJI010000231.1 coordinate 8,484, forward strand.
AGAACCATCAACCGTACCAACTGCACCGATCATAGAAGCAAGAGGATGGCAAAAAGATTCCCAGGGAAAAATCACCTTAATTGCTCAAAGTCATTCTGGGCAAGTCTTTTCTACTGGCATTACTCGTCCTAACTGCCATGAGGTTTCTTCGTCTTCTTTCCCCCTGCTTGCTCCTTAGCGGTCTCGGTCTATGGATTCCGACCTACAGTTTGGCCCAAGGTCTTCCCTATATTCCCCCCCCGCCGGCTCGTCCCCTTGCACCTCCATCGCCCTTACCACCTCCCCATGAGTTACTCTCACCGCTCCCCACTGCCCCCACCCTGCCTTCTGTGCTACCAGAGGATAGTGCTGATACCATCATCGTCAATCAATTTCATTTTGAAGGTAATACGGTCTTTACAGATGAGGAACTAGAAAACCTCATTGCCTCCTATTGCGATCGCCCTCTAACCTTTTCAGAATTACTAGCAGCCCGCTCTGACATTACCCAGCATTATGTGCAGGCCGGTTATGTCACCTCTGGAGCCTATATTCCTCCTCAAACGCTGGAAAAGGGAGTAGTAGTGATTCGGATTCTAGAAGGACAGTTAGGGACAGTGAATGTATCGGTGGAGGGCAAGCTAAACCCGAATTATGTGCGCGATCGCCTGGCCTTAGCCGGAGAAGGGGTATTGAACGTACCGAAATTACTGACCGCACTCCAGCTATTGCAACTCAATCCGATTATTGACAAGATTTCTGCCGAATTAGCAGCCAGTACGGAACCGGGACAAAGTATTTTAAATGTGACAGTGAAGACAGCACGTTCCTTTTATCCCCAGGTGCTATTAGATAATGGTCGCAATCCTTTAGTGGGTAGTTTTCGACGGGGGGGGCAACTAGAAGAGGGAAACTTAACCGGCAATGGCGACGATATGAGGGCGACCTACCGCAATACGGATGGCAGTAATGAACTAGATTGGCGTTATAGTTTACCGATTAGTGCGAGCAATACTAGTGTGATGCTGGGCTATCGTAACTTAACGGGCAAGGTGGTGGAAGCTCCGTTTGATGTCCTGGATTTACGTTCCTACTATGAAAAGTATGAAGTGGGCATCCGTCAACCGGTGTGGCAAACGCCCTATCAGGAATTAGCGATCGCCCTAAGTTTTGATTACCAAAATAGTTGGACGACTCTGTTGGGAGAACCCTTTCCGACCAGGGGAGCCGATGCGGATGGACAAATGCGTTTGGCTAGTTTACGACTATCCCAGGAATGGTTAGATCGCAGTGACCGCAGTGTTTTAGCCCTACGTTCGGAGTTTGGGCTGGGGGTGGATGCTTTTAACCCAACCGTTCCCTATGATGCTTTATATAATCTCACGGCTCCTAACCCTAATTAGGGCTTGCTGAAAAAGTCAAAAAACGAAAGAAATGTGGGTTAGGGAAGTATAAACTGAAAAAGCAGAGATAACTTATACTTATGATGAGAAGTCAAAATACGAATTTTGTTTAATCTA
>JAYKJI010000232.1:0-8411 GCA_035285405.1 Snowella sp.
AGGTGTATAAATCACAGTCGCACTTTGCTGTCGAGGGTTTTGATAGCTGTCTTGCCATTGGAGTTTGTCAGGAGAATTCTGTCTGGTTAACATATCTTTATGCTTTTGTCAATGCGTAACTTCTATAAGTTCTGCTAATCCCTAGGGCTAAAAATTTGCCTTTTGAGACAGCAGATCGGGATATTGTTTTTTCTTATCAAAATAAGACTAATTGATTGTAATTTCAGAGTCTTAGTCGTCCTGAAAAAGAGCGATCGCTACACAAGCCTTCCGTATTTATACTTAGAAGGGTGTTTTCAGCCAGTTCCTAAAGTGTCACGTTGAGGACTGAGCCTAAACAAGGTTTGCCCAACTTCGTTGGCAAGTAATAAAAACATATTAGATAAAATTTAGCGTGATTTTTACAAAACAAACAATCATATAGATTTTCGCCAACAAAGGTCAAGAATGTTTTGAAATTCTGATTACATTAACTTGTATTGATTAGGAATATCGTGATCCCCAACCAAAACCCTATGCTAGTCTGTAGCAGTCTGATACAAAAACAATCTTTTGTACTTTTCTGTACTTAAGGACTTGTGAAGCTTACGGGTGGGATATTCAACCCTCAAATCAGATGGGAATTCAGCAATGAGTTAATCTGATTAGCTCAAGCATCCCAGCTCTGATTATTGAGATGGTTGTCTGGACAAGCCCACGGAAACCTAACACAATCGCTTATGAATAGAACAATTTTGAGTGGATTAACCGCCACAGCCCTGACTACAGCCGTTGGAACAACCTTGTTCCTATTTAGTGGACTTCAAGGAACCTTGGCCTCTAGCCTGGAAGCAAACCCCACTCCTGAAGAAACAACAATTAGGCCAGAGAATAATATTCAGTCCACTGCTCCTACGTTCATTGAAAATACTGCTACCCCAAGAATTCTCACGCCTCAAAATCAGCAAAACCCCACTGCTCCTATCGCTGATATTGTGTCCCATGCCTGGCAAGACGGTCGATTAGCCGTAATCTTGCGAGTTAGAAATATTCCGGTTTTGGCATTCTTAGGGACATCTGAAGAACTCAAGGCTGCTGCCAATAATCAGCCGATTACCACCCCAGAGAGTGCAGTGGGACGTTCCCAAGTGATCGCCGATCGCCTTAATCAGTTAGCCCAAGATCCTAATTTTGATGCAGCAAGCATCACCGTTGACTACGATAAAAAACAACGGCTTTACTCAATCCAAGTCAGTAACGAAGATTTGATTCGCCTTGATCCTCAAAATACCGTTTTGCCAGATGCCAAGAGTAGAATATCTTCTTCAACCCGTCTAGCCAGCAAAAATGCTCTACAAATTACTAATCGGTTACGCCGATTAATGGGTGACGCACCACCTCTAACCACTGTCGCCACAGCTTCCTTGGGCAATAGTCTCGAACCGTTGAACAACCTACCTGACAATTCCCCTTCCCTCAGAACTCGCATTAAAAGTGGCATTGCGTCTTGGTATGGTCCTGGCTTCCACGGTCGTCGTACTGCCAATGGAGAACGATATAACCAAAATAATTTTACCGCAGCCCATAAAAGTTTGCCCTTTGGAACCCAGGTTTTAGTCACTAATCTGGTAACTGGACGTTCTGTGATGGTTCGGATTAATGACCGCGGCCCCTTCGTTCGAGGTCGAGTGATCGATCTGTCGGCTGGTGCAGCCAGGGCGATCGGGGTTTACGGCAGTGGCACCGCTCCCGTTGCGCTGGAGGTTGTTGGTCGCTAAGGTCGGGAATCCTCGTAATTTTGTGAGCATTGAAGTCCTACTGAGCCTCATTTGCTCTTGAGTACCTAGTTTTCGGATAGTCAGTCATCCCTCTTTTTCCAAGGGGGATTTTTTTATGTTGTCCACAATAGAAAAACCTAAAGATTAACCATTCTCAATGTTCAATCATCAGTCGATTCAAGGGTTTCAGGGAACAAATTAGCAAAAAGCTTTATAATAACAACCAGATTTGTCCCGTTTTTTAAATCCGTTTTGGGGTTCAGTTTGTTTTCTTCAGTGGAGTAACTGTAAATCTGTGTTTGTTCTTAATGGTTACGAATATCTGCTCGGCTTTCTCTTTGTCTGTAGTTTAGTGCCCATTCTGGCCCTAACGGCCTCCAAACTGTTGAGACCTCGTGGTGGTGGCCCCGAACGACGAACGACCTACGAATCAGGGATGGAACCGATTGGCGGAGCTTGGATTCAGTTCAATATCCGTTACTATATGTTTGCCCTAGTCTTCGTCGTATTTGATGTGGAAACAGTGTTTCTCTATCCCTGGGCAGTTGCCTTTAATCAATTAGGACTACTGGCTTTTATCGAAGCACTCATCTTTATCGCAATTCTGGTCGTTGCCCTAGTCTATGCTTGGCGCAAAGGAGCTTTAGAGTGGTCATAATCAAAAAATCCCCTGCTAACCTTCATCTTGAACCTTGATTATCCTATGAGTCCTAGTCCTTCTAACCTTACGATGCCAGAGTCAGCTGCCACCGCTAAAATCCTGAATCCCATTAGCCGTACCCAGGTGACTCAGGACTTATCAGAAAATGTTATTTTAACAACGGTCGATGACCTCTACAATTGGGCCAAGCTTTCAAGTTTATGGCCGCTCCTCTACGGAACTGCCTGCTGTTTTATTGAATTTGCGGCTCTCATTGGTTCTCGTTTTGATTTTGACCGTTTTGGTCTGGTTCCCCGCTCTAGTCCCCGCCAGGCGGATTTAATTATTACCGCCGGAACAATTACCATGAAGATGGCCCCAGCCCTCGTCAGGCTTTATGAAGAAATGCCTGAGCCTAAATATGTGATTGCCATGGGGGCTTGTACGATAACAGGGGGAATGTTTAGTAGTGATTCCACTACGGCTGTCCGAGGTGTGGACAAATTAATTCCTGTGGACGTTTATATTCCAGGTTGCCCTCCCCGACCTGAAGCTATTTTTGATGCCATTATTAAACTTCGGAAAAAAGTGGCCAATGAATCTATTCAAGAAAGGGCTTCTGTCTATGAGCAAACCCATCGCTATTACAGTACTACCCACAATATGCGGTCAGTTGAACCGATTTTGAACGGTCAATATCTACAAATGCCGACTCGTCAAGCTCCCCCTGTGGCATTAACAGAAGCGATGGGCATTCCCGTCTCGCCTGCTTTGGCAACCTCTCAACAAGAAAAGGAGCAAGTTAATCGTGGCTGAAGAAACCTTATCTGAAAATCTTGCTGGAACGGCTCTTGTGCCAGCCGGGCCGGTGTCTAGTTGGTTGACTGAAAACGGCTTTGAGCATGATATTTTAGCAGCTGATCATCTAGGGATTGAGATGATCCAAGTCGAAGCAGATCTCCTACTGCCCTTGGCAACGGCTCTCTATGCCTATGGATTTAATTATCTGCAATGTCAAGGGGCCTATGATGAAGGGGCGGGCAAGCCTCTTGTTAGTTTTTATCATCTGGTGAAGGTCAGTGATAATGATGGGCCCGATGGCACCCTGCGCACTACTCTCTCAGAAATTCGTGTAAAGGTGTCTGTTCCTAGGGATAATCCTCGCATTCCTTCTGTTTATTGGATCTGGAAAGCCGCAGACTGGCAAGAACGGGAGTGCTACGATATGTACGGCATTATCTACGCAGGTCATCCTAATCTCAAGCGTATTTTAATGTCGGAAGATTGGATTGGCTGGCCGCTTCGTAAGGATTATATTTCTCCTGATTTTTATGAACTACAGGATGCTTATTGATTGAGATAGGCGATCGCGGACTAAGACAATTACACCGAATACTAGAATATATCTACTGATATACTCAGGGGGAGCGAGGAATAAATCAACCTTAGCTTCCTTGTTTTATTTGGGGCTAATTTTCTTACAATTTTTTGCTGTAACGGCGATCGCAACCCTTTTCCTAGTACAGACTTGTGATCCTTACGGTTAGTTTCATCGCTTACGTATCGCTTACGTGTGTTTCTCCGTACAAGTTCTGTCTAAGTAAAGTAAACTTTACATTAATAACAAAAAAAATAGCCATTGTTTTGGAACCAAAGTCTTATTCCAGAAGGATGAGTTTTATTGTCTGGGAATATCAATATTACACTCGTCTTCATAATATTCTCTTTATAAAGAGATTTTAAAGCTGTCACCGATCCCCTGCTTTTTGGATCGTTCGTGTTGTAAAGCGAATTTAAAGCGAGTAAGTCTTGACCCTACAGTGATTAACTGGTTAATATACAGCTAGTGAAATGTATATTATCTCAAGTACAACATTTCAATTACATTAAATATAGCTAGAGCTACCAAGCCAGCCTGCTGTTTTGGTTCCCTCTTTCTTTAAAAATAGTAAAAATGCAATTATCCCTCGAAATTATGAACAACCTTAACTTTGTTGCCAAAAAATTGACCACTGGAGTCACAGCCGCCGTTTTGGTTACTGGTGCTGGCGTTCTTATTTTGTCTCAGCAAGCTAATGCGGCTTCTGTTACCTATAACTCTTCTACCAATCCCGCCGTCATCAACATTCCTGTTACTTCAACGGATTGGGCAACCCCCCCCGGCGATACTACTCCCTATCTCCAAATTCCTTCCTTTGATATTGCCAATCTGCCGGCTTACCATCAAGCTTGGGCCAAGTTGACCGGCGTTACTATTACTCTTTCTTCTACCTTTACCGGAACCTATAGCGCAACTAGGAATAATAGCGGACTAAGTAGTCCTGTCCGTGTCTCTGGTGGCCCCAACAGTAACAGCGGTAACCCAATTCCAGTCGGTGCAACGGTTAGTGCAATTGGCCCTGCTGGAACAACTTTCACTCTGGATTTGACTCCCCAAGGTCAGGTTGCCAGCTACACGATTGCCAAGAATGGCAGTGTTACTGTATCTAACATTACAGGCTCTGATACCCAGAACTGGAGTAGTACTTCTTCGGCTGCTCTTGCCGCCTTCACGGGTAGTGGAAATCTGAACTTTCAAGCATCGGCTACAGCATTTGTTAATAGTTTTAAGCCCTCTGGGGTTTCTGATGAAGTCAATGGGAGTGCCGATTTACGAGCAGTTGTTACCTATGAGTATGCAGTTCCTGAACCCATCACTATGCTTGGAGCCAGTGCGGCTGTTGCCTTTGGTGCTGCTTTCAAACGTCGTAAAAATAGCAATAAAGGTTAGTTGCTTTCTTGATTGTTAAATAGCAAAAAATGCAAAGAGGAAAGACGGGAATGTTTTGCTGATGGGGTTCCCGTTTTTTCTTGGGTAATTATATGTGGCCTTTTTGGATCGTGTAATGATGTTAAAGTGTAAAGCTCGATTTGTTTTGACGACCGTGGGATTATCTCTTGGTTGCTTGGGTATTTTGAGTTCATCAGCCCAGGCTCTAGAGCTAACTTATTCCCATCCGATCGCACCGAGAAATATCACCTTCACTGAAAACTTTGCTCTGCCTAAATTTGATCCGTCCTTAGGAAGTCTCAATAGTTTACGGATTGTCTCGGACTTTACAATTGCTCCCGTTGCCAGTGTTTTTAATGCAACTAGTACTCCTCAATCTTTTACGCAAGCCACTGTCTCTATTCCTTTCACCGTTAATACGCCATCAGGGGCGATCACGACATCAGTGAGTTCTAACCCTGTGGATGGTGTGGCGGCGGCGGGGCCCTTCGTCATCTCTTCTTTCCCCTCCAGTTCTGTTACCCAAACTTTAACGACTAGTATTAATCCAACTAACTTTGGTTTATATCAGGGAAGTGGTGGCCAAGCCACTAGTTTTAGTTTTGTGACCAGTAATGGAACCTATGGCGGGATTGCTGGTGCAGGAGTTTTGTTTAGCGGTGATGCAGTGGCTAGTGGTAATGTGTCAATTCACTACAGTTATGCTCCAGTGCCTGAGCCGATGACTATTTTGGGGACGGTCGCCGCGATCGCCTTTATGAGTCGTTTAAATCGTCGCTTTTTTGAATAATTTAATTTTATTAAACGCTTATATTGAAATTATTGAACTAGCCCTCATCTCATATTTATTCATATTTACGCTGAATTTATTCCTATCTCAAAACGATGTGCGGTTAAAATGAAGAAGAATGTACTTGCTCCGAGTTTGGGAATCGCCGTAATCTTGGCTAGTCTAGGCCTCTTGTCTGTTCAAGCAGAAGCTGCGACCATTAGTTATTCCCATACCATTGCCCCCAAGACCGTTAACTACAGTGAGGATTTCTTTCTCTCTAAATTCGATACCAGTCTAGGAACCCTGACGAGCATCACCCTGAGCGCGTTAGTGGAGGGTCAGGCTGAGATTGACATTTTTAATGGGACTAGTAGCGACCAAAGCTTTCAGAATGCCACAGCGACAGTCCCATTTAGTGTCACAACTCCCATCGATACTTTGAATGCAAGTGGTTCTGTCAGTATCGCTAGTGGAACGAATGTTCTTGGCATGAATACTTTTTCTGGATTGCCGCTTAATTTCTCCCAATCCCTAAATATTAGTGCTACCAATTTTGGGAGTTATCAAGGCGTTGGTGGTGGTTTATTTTCTCTTGCGGCGACAGGCTCACTCGGTCAATATTCTGGAACATCTGTCTCAAATGTCTTTTTTGGTGGTAGTGCGGAGGTGGGGAGCACAGTGACCATTTTTTATACTTACTCTGTACCTGAACCTATTACTTTGCTGGGTAGTGCTACAGCGATCGCCTTAGGAGCAGCCTTTAAACGTCGTGCTCAAAGAAATCTCAAATAAGATCATTGGCTGTTCAAAATAATCCCTTAACTTGAACCTCGATTTTTAAAAATATTTTCCCAAGTCAGGAAAATTAATGCTCCTGGCTTTTTTGCTGAAAAAATTGTCATAAAAAATAACTTGGCCCAACAACGATCTGTTAGTCCAAGTACATTCGCCAAGGATGGACAAAGTTAGGAATTGGCAGCTCCCGCTTTTTTGTTTTTGTCCAACATACCGTACTTCCGCATAAAGCGATCAACTCGTCCTTCTGTATCAATAATTTTCTGAGTGCCGGTATAAAAAGGATGATTCCCTGACCAAATTTCTACATGAATTTCAGGTTGAGTAGAACCAACGGTTAAAACGACTTCGCCATTACAAATGACCTTGGCTTCGGGATACCAAGTAGGGTGAATGTCCGCTTTAGGCATAAAAATTGTTCTCCTTGCAATCAAATTTTAATATCAACACAATGTTTTTAGGGGCGCGAGACTTGCGCCCAAACAGACTGAAACACCTAACGTTTCGAGTATTGGGGAGCTTTACGGGCTTTATGTAAACCGTATTTTTTCCGCTCTTTAGCACGGGGATCTCGGGTAAGATAGCCTTCTGCCTTGAGAGGTTGACGATTTTCAGGGGCTAATTGACAGAGGGCACGAGCAACACCGAGTTTCACCGCATCGGCTTGACCCGTTAGACCGCCACCATGAGCATTAACTAAAATATTGTACTCATTTTCTAGTCCTAAGGTTTCCAAGGGAGCCTTCAGACTTTGTAGGTAATTGGCAATACGATTGAAATAAATTTCGCCAGGACGGCCATTGACGACCACTTCTCCTGAGCCAGGAACAAGACGAACTCTAGCGATCGCCGCTTTCCGACGACCTGTACCCCAATAAACAACTTTGTTTTTAGATTCAGTAACAGACATTTTTAGTTAACCGCAGGAATGGTGTTGACAGTGAGAATTTCAGGTTGCTGGGCTTGGTGAGGATGGTTGGGGCCCGCATAGACTTTCAGCTTAGTAAAAAGCTTACGACCCAAGGCATTTTTGGGTAACATTCCCTTAATAGCCTGTTCAATAATTCGCTCCGGCAGACGGGCTTGTAACTTGCCAAAGGTTTCCTCCTTCATCCCACCAGGACGACCTGAATGGCGACGATAGAGTTTTTGTTCGCGTTTTTTGCCGGTAACATCAATTTTCTCAGCATTAACGACGACAACGAAATCCCCTGTATCCATGTGGGGCGTAAAAGTAGCTTTATTTTTACCTCTTAAGATCGAAGCAACTTCCGTTGCTAAACGGCCTAGGCGTTGGTCAGCCGCATCAATCACGTACCATTTCTGGTCAAGGTTTTCCGTCGTCGGTAGGTAGGTTTTGTTCATGGGAGTTTTCGTAAAAATTATTTTTTTCGTTAGATAACAGCTAACGTGGGATTAAAGGTAAACAGGGGATGGCTATCAAACCAGAGGGCCGGATCAAAGGGGCATTCTGGATAACCGACTCTTAATAAACAGAGTCCTTTGGCTGGGGCAGCATATTTAACGGCTTCCCGTTGTTGATTGACCCAGATTTCAGTGAAGTTATCCGGCGATCGCTTGCCACTACCAACCTCCACCAACATTCCCACCAAGAGGCGTACCATTCCGTAGAGAAAACCATTGGCTTGGATTTCTAGATAGAGCATGGGGCCTTGA
>JAYKJI010000233.1:0-3177 GCA_035285405.1 Snowella sp.
TGAGAAATATCGGTAGAGCAATGCTAAGGGTTCCGCCAAAGAAGGCTAAAATTGTAGCTGGCCCAGTCCAGTTCCCACCGGCAGCGGCAGAAGTCTGGATTGTGATTCTTGATAGCATAAACACGCAGACCTGACCAATAATCAATAAAACTATACCGGCGTGGAATAATTTGTCTTCATCGATTTCAAGATTAAGCCCATTGAAAAATTTATAATTTGGTGAAAGTTGATAACCAATCCAACACATCGCTACACACAAACTCGCATAAATCAGCATCCTTTCCACCGCAGCATTCGTAACACCGATCCCCGGATTTTCGACAATGGCGATCGCCTGGGGCAAAATAAAGGAAAGAAACACAGACGCCATAAAGAACGGAAACTGATAAATTCTTTCGAGGCGAATCAACGACCAACCAACGATGGCAAGGCAGATAGCGATGAAGATATAGAGATAAAAATTAACCATATTTTATTCTCTCCAGAGTTCTTCAAATTGTCGAATTGTTCGGTTCCAAGAGGCATAGGGGGCATTCTTTTGAGCATTTTCTCGTAAACGTTGAAACAAATCTGGGTTTTTAAGTAAATTTTCTAAGCTATCAGCAATATCCTCTCCCGTACAATCACTTGCTAAAATTAAACCACAGTCATCAGGAATGCTATCTCCTAAACCGCCTACTTTAGTGATTAAGGCTGGTAAGCCGCACCGTAAATATTCTAAAGCAGCAATGCCAAAGGCCTCTTGATGGGAAGGTAAAGCCCCGAGGTGGCAAGACTGCAATTCCTGCACAAGACGCAGAGGCTCATGAAGTTTGTTGATGAAGCCAAGATGTTCAACTTCAGGTTCATCAGGAAAGAGGTTTTCTTTTGGTCCAATGACTCGCACCTGAGTTTTATAGCCCCTTGCTCTTAAGATCCTTACCCCTTCCACTAATCTATCTAGCCCTTTGCGTAAGGGTATTTTGCCGACAAAGGCGATGCGTAGAGGGATATTTTTACCGTCGGGGGGATCGGTTAGGGGCGTTTCCGTTGCTGAATCAAAAGCCGATTCGGGCAAGTTAGCGCCGGGGATAATAACTTTGACTTTTTCGGGATGAATTCCACAACGTTCGATGACTTGACGGGCCGCCCAAGGAGACATACAAACCACATAACGAGCGGCTTGATATTGTTCTTGCTCTCTTTTTAGGGCATAATCGGCAGTTTTTTTGCCAATGGTATTGGCAATGCCATAATCTTGAAAGAGACAAGGAAGAGGAAAATCGATGTAGTGAGAAAATGAGATATTGAATTTGTTGGCCAATTCGTAGGGTGGAAATAGTTGAAAATGGCAGATAATTTCGCTAATATCAGTTAAATCCAATTGTTTAAACCAAGATTCGTTGGCTTTACGGGTATATTGAAATCCGCCATACCTTTCTCCCCTGAAAATAGAGGCGAAATTCCACCCTAGACGAGTCCATTTTTGACGCTCAGGCTGGAGGGGTAGTCCAGTTTGGAAGAATCCAGATTTTTGTCCCGCTTGTAAAAAAAAGTAAGGAATGTTACTCCAACAATTTATGTTATTCGGATCACCAATGACTGCCACTGCTCTTTGAGACATAATTTTATGGTTAATGTTAAGTTGATATTTTTTGGTATAAGTCTATCAATTTTTCTACGGAAATATCCCAATTAAACTGAGTTTTGAGCAAATGCCTCCCTTGAGTCAATTTTTGCTGAACATTATCAGGATTTGATGCAATCAATTCAATGGCTTTTGCCATAGCTTTGATGTCTCTTTCATCAATGACAATTCCAGTTTCATCGGTTAAAATCTCTACTGATCCGCCGGGGCAACGGAAGCCGACAATCGGTACATTACTAGCTAGGGCTTCAAGCATTGTTAATCCGAAGGGTTCAAAGCGAGAGGTAAAGGCAAAAATATCCATTGCCTGATACGCTAATTTGGGATCGGTGAGTAAACCCGTAAAATAGACCCGTTCTGAAATCTTTAACTCCTTTGCTAGGGTTTGCAGATTATTAATATCAGGTCCCTGGCCCACCACTAAACCATGATAGCAAGGCGGTAGTTGGGCGATGACTCTGAGAAAATCATCTCCTCCTTTCATTTTATTATCTAGTCTGCCCACAAAGCCTATGATGGTCTTATTTAGAGGTAAGTTTAACTGTTGACGGGATTCGATTTTGTCATCAGCAGAAGGTGCTTGGTAATGTTGTAAATCAACACCATTGTAGATAATGCTAGTTTTGTTACAGTCAAAACCGACATTTAAACATTGAGTAGTTTGAACCTCCTTTGTTATACAAACAATCCAGTTACTGGTAAATCGATGGCAATTATAAAGTAAGCGAATCTTTAAAGATGAAGGGTTCGCAACTCTACTTGAATGAGAATGAATGATTTTTTTATAACTGGCATGATTTAACGTTAATAGTTGAGGCCAAAGTAAATCGTCATGGTGGTGGACTATATCCGGCTTAGCTTTTGCTAGATATTGATTGAATCGAGGATATAGCCAAACATCACGGGAATTGTTTAAGCCGAGATAATCACAGTGAGATGCTAAATTTTTACCGAAGTACCCTGAATCACCGTAAAGGAAAAGCAATCTAGCGTCAATATTATGGGTGATTAATCGTTTGACTAATTCAAAGGCGACTCTGACGGCCCCTCCAGTAGCGGGATCATCTTTTTGACAAACATGAATAATTTTCATTTTCAATCAAATTCTTTAGCGATTATATAGTGTCCATAGTCTCGGATTCGAGTGACTTTTTCTCCGCAGACAGAACTATCAGGGATATAGTCTGGTGCTGATGCTGTTGTTAGTTTAAAAATAGACATCCCTAACTCAGAAACAAAGTTAATTATTTCTAGATCATCATCAGGATGTTTCCACATAAGCGTATGAATTTCACAAATAATTTTAATCGTATCTCGGTATTTTAACAGAGTTTCTTTTGCACCTTTTAAGACAAAAAGCTCAAAACCTTCAACATCTATTTTAATTAAAGCTGGTTCTATTTTTTCTTGGAAACAGTATTCATCTAATACCATTTCTCTATGAAGATGAGCTTAATATGGCATCGATAAATAAATCCCAGCCAGTAATGGATTGAACAATAGCAGGAGAGAGTTCCTGTAAGATTTGTCGTACACGTTGACGTAAAGCG
>JAYKJI010000234.1:0-14843 GCA_035285405.1 Snowella sp.
ATGTATGAAAAAATTATTCAAGAGCTAATGCAAATTAGCCGCCATCGGTTGAAGGATTACATTCGAGGTAAAAGGGCTAAGTTGCTTGCTATGTCTGTCTTCTAGCTCTCTTGTCGCCCCACCAGAGAATAAGTATAGAACGAAAAAATATTAAATTTTATTACTTAGCTTCGTTTAAATATTGTTAAAAATCACTGCGATCGCCTCCTAACCCTCTCAAATTTAAAAAGTGAGTCGCTCTTAACCTCAAACATCAACCCCTCGGTAAAAATCCAAACAACTTAGCTCCCCCCGCAATTAAAGCCGCTAAAACCGCCACCACAACCCCACGATTCAAAAACTCCTGATTATCCAAACGCTTACCAAGCCCATCCACTTTTCCCTCTAAAGTCTTAATTTCTCCCGACAACCTCTCATCAAGAGCCTTAATATTTCCCGAAAGTTCAGCTTGCCCCACCTCCAGCTTAGTTAAACGTTGATTAACTTCCGCAAATTGACTATCCATCTTGTTTTCAAGACGTTCAAACTGCCGATCAATTTTCTCGAAACGCGCATCCATCTTATCCTCAATCCGTGCGAGGATGTCTTCTAGGCTATAGGTGACGGTCGTTTTAGGAGTAGTAGTCATAGCAGATTAACAGGATAACAATTTTTTATTATAGGCGATCGCCCTTGTTCCTAAAAAGCAAATCCCCCACCACAAGGGCAGGGGACTGTTTAATCACTCTAAACTTATAAGTCGTTTAACCGAACTTACCAGCCGTAGAAGCAATTAGGAACGCAGCATAGGTGAGGATATAGCCAACCGTAAAGTGAGCTAAACCAACCAAACGAGCTTGAACAATGGAGAGAGCAACGGGCTTGTCTTTCCAACGAACCAGGTTCGCCAGAGGAGTGCGCTCGTGAGCCCAAACGATTGTTTCAATTAACTCTTGCCAATAACCGCGCCAAGAGATCAAGAACATAAATCCAGTCGCCCAGACCAGGTGTCCAAAGAGGAACATCCAAGCCCAAACCGAGAGGTTGTTCACACCGTAGGGATTGTAACCATTGATTAATTGAGCCGAATTAGCCCAGAGATAATCGCGGAACCAACCCATCAGGTAGGTAGAATTTTCGTTGAACTGAGCAACGTTGCCAGACCAAACACCAAGGTGTTTCCAGTGCCAGTAGAAGGTTAACCAGCCCAAGGTATTGAGCATCCAGAACATAGCCAAGTAGAAGGAATCCCAAGCAGAGATATCGCAAGTACCGCCACGACCGGGGCCATCGCAAGGGAAGGCATAACCGAAGTCTTTTTTGTCAGGCATTAACTTGGAACCACGAGCATCCAAAGCACCTTTAACCAGAATCAGGGTAGTTGTGTGTAACCCTAAAGCGATCGCATGGTGGACGAGGAAGTCACCGGGGCCAATAGGCAAGAACAAAGAATTTTTGCCACTGTTAATTGCATCTAACCAACCCGTTAACCAGACATTGCCATAGTTAGGATAGGCAGTATAAGCAACACTGTCAGGATTAGAAAGCAGTACGTCAAAACCGTAGAGGAGTTTACCGTGAGCCGCTTGAATCCATTGAGCAAATACGGGTTCAATCAAGATTTGCTTTTCAGGGGTTCCAAAGGCAACCACAACATCGTTATGAACGTAGAGACCTAAGGTATGGAAACCGAGGAAAAGCGTTACCCAGCTTAAGTGGGAGATTAGAGCTTCCTTGTGATCCAACATCCGTGCCAACACATTATTTTTGTTAGCCACCGGATCGTAGTCACGAACAAAGAAGATCGCACCGTGAGCAAATGCACCAACCATCAGGAAGCCAGCAATATACTGGTGATGGGTGTAAAGAGCCGCTTGGGTGGTGTAGTCCTTAGCAATAAACACATAGGACGGCATGGAATACATATGCTGCGCGACTAAAGAAGTCACAACCCCTAAACAAGCCAACGCTAAACCGAGTTGGAAGTGCAGAGAATTGTTAACCGTGTCGTACAGATTTTTGTGTCCCTCACCCGTTAAGGGGCCTTTATGGGCATTGAGAATCTCTTTCATGCTGTGACCGATTCCCCAATTGGTGCGGTACATATGACCAGCCACAATGAAGATAACAGCGATCGCCAGATGGTGATGAGCAATATCCGTCAACCACATGGACTCAGTTTGGGGATGGAAACCACCGAGGAAGGTGAGAATCGCAGAACCCGCGCCTTGAGAAGTTCCAAACACATGGTTAGCGGTATCAGGATTTGCCGCATAGACTCCCCAATTGCCCGTAAAGAAGGGTAGTAACCCTGCGGGGTGAGGAGGCGTGGAGAGGAAATTATCCCAACCGACATGCTGACCACGAGATTCTGGAATAGCCACATGGATTAAGTGACCTGCCCAAGCCAAAGAGCTAACCCCAAACAGACCCGCTAGGTGGTGGTTCATACGGGATTCCGCATTTTTGAACCAAGCCAAGCTAGGACGAAACTTGGGTTGAAGGTGCAGCCAGCCAGCAAACAGGAATAGAGAAGCCAGAATGAGGAGGAAAACTGCGCCTTGGTAAAGCTCCTGATTGGTAGTCATACCAATGGTATAAAACCAGTGATAAACCCCAGAGTAGGAAATATTAACGGGATTAGAAGCACCCGCTTGGGTAAAGGCATTTAAAGCCCCTTCGCCAAAGTGAGGATCCCAAATCGCATGGGCGATCGGGCGAATATTTAAAGGATCTTTGATCCATTGCTCGAAATTACCTTGCCACGCGACGTGGAAAAGGGTGCCAGAAGTCCACAGGAAGATGATGGCAATATGACCAAAATGAGAAGCAAAAATCTTTTGATAAAGATTCTCCTCAGTCATCCCATCATGGGTTTCAAAGTCGTGGGCTGTAGCAATCCCATACCAAATCCGACGAGTCGTCGGGTCTTGGGCGAGATCCTGGCTAAATTTGGGAAATTTAGTTGCCATAGCTTTTTCGGAAATTCTCCTCGTTAAGCAAGCAAAATGAGGCAAATGCAGAATGCGCTGCTCATTTCCGGTTTTTAAAATGAACTACAACACAATAAGGTCGTAGCAGATGAAGACATAAATACGGATCAAAACGGTTCGATAAACTCACTGAAAACAGTTCGACAAGCTGGCTGTAAACAGTTTGATAGGCTAACTGAAAACCGTTTTTGTTATTTTTAGGAGGGGTTTCAGGGCAAAGGCCACAGGACAAAAGCTGCCCCTAAGCCTCCTACCCTGACTCCTAAATCCTAAAAGCTTTGAGTCTAGCCAATGGAAAGACTACGAGCGAGGAAGAATGCCCAAGTGGTAACAATGCCACCTAACAAGTAATGAGTTACACCCACAGCACGACCCTGAATAATACTCAGAGCACGGGGTTGAATCGCAGGAGCCACATTTAATTTATTGTGGGCCCAAACGATTGACTCAATCAACTCTTGCCAATAGCCCCGTCCACTAAAGAGGAACATCAGACTAAAAGCAAATACGAAGTGACCTGCAAGGAACATGATTCCGTAGGCTGACAGTGCCGAACCGTAAGAATTAATTACGTTAGCAGCTTGTGCCCAAAGGAAGTCGCGTAACCAACCATTGATAGTGATCGCGCTTTGAGCAAAGTTACCAAGGGTAACATGGGTTACAGTTCCATCCGGTGCTACAGTCCCCCAAACATCTGACTGCATCTTCCAACTAAAGTGGAAAAGCACGACAGAAAGGGAGTTGTACATCCAGAACAGTCCGAGGAAGACGTGATCCCAACCAGATACTTGGCAAGTACCACCCCGACCGGGGCCATCGCAAGGGAAACGGAAGCCTAAGTTAGCTTTATCTGGAATTAACCGAGAGCTACGGGCATAAAGAACCCCTTTGAGGAGAATCAGAACTGTTACGTGGATGGTAAAAGCATGGATGTGGTGAACCATAAAGTCCGCCGTACCCAAAGTAATCGGCATCATCGCTACTTTGCCAGCGACAGCTACCATACCACCACCAAAAGCATAGCTAGCGGATTCTAGGGCATGGGGTGCTGTTCCACCAGGTGCAATAGAGTTGATGTGTTGTACCCACTGAGCAAAGATGGGTTGCAGTTGGATCGCCGAATCCGAGAACATATCTTGGGGACGACCTAAAGCTCTCATCGTGTCGTTGTGGATATAAAGTCCAAAGCTATGGAAGCCAAGGAAAATACAGACCCAGTTCAGGTGAGAAATGACGGCATCACGGTGACGGAGCAAACGATCAAGTACATTGTTTTGATGTACAGAGGGAACGTAGTCGCGCACCATAAAGATAGCGGCATGTGCTCCTGCACCAACAATTAGGAAGCCACCAATCCACATGTGATGAGTGAATAGGGATAACTGCGTTGCATAATCAATTGCTTGATAAGGATAGGGAGGCATCGCGTACATATGCTGCGCCACGATGATGGAGAGTGAACCCATCAGAGCCAAGTTCCAAGCTAATTGAATATGCCAAGAGGACATGAAGGTTTCATAAATGCCTTTGTGGCCTTCGCCAGTAAAGGGGCCTTTATGAGCTTCATAAATTTCCTTCATGCTGTGACCAATGCCCCAGTTCGTGCGATACATATGACCGGCAACGATAAATAGAACAGCGATCGCAACATGGTGGTGAGCAACGTCAGTTAACCAGAGACCGCCAGTAACCGGATTTAAACCGCCTTTAAAAGTTAGGAAGTCAGAATAGGCTCCCCAATTGAGGGTAAAGAATGGTGTTAAACCTTGGGCGAAACTGGGGAAGAACTCAGCCATTTTGCCCGCATCCAGAACGTATTCATGGGGGAGGGGAATATCCTGAGGTGCAACACCAGAATCTAATAGTTTATTAACTGGCAAAGAAACGTGGATTAAATGACCAGCCCAGGCAAGAGAGCCTAAGCCCAGCAAACCAGCCAAGTGATGATTCATCATCGACTCCGCATTCTGGAACCATTCCAATTTGGGAGCTTTGACATGGTAGTGGAACCAACCAGCGAACAGCATGAGGGCAGCCATAACCAAACCGCCAATTGCGGTGCAGTAAAGCTGATAGCTGTCGGTGAAGCCAGCGGCCCGCCACATATAAAACAATCCAGAAGTGATCTGAATGCCGTGGAAGCCACCACCGACATCGCCATTCAAAATGCCTTGGCCAACGATCGGCCAAACCACTTGAGCACTGGGCTTGATGTGAGTCGGGTCGGCTAACCAGCCTTCATAATTCGAGAATTTCGCGCCGTGGTAATACATACCACTCAACCAGACAAAAACAACAGCGAGGTGACCAAAATGGGCACTGAAGATCTTGCGCGAAACATCTTCTAGGTCGCTGGTCTGGCTATCAAAATCATGGGCGTTGGCGTGGAGATTCCAAATCCAGGTAGTGGTTTTTGGACCTCTAGCGAGGGTACGGTCGAAGTGGCCAGGCTTGCCCCATTTCTCAAAGGAAGTCGGGACAGGATTGGTATCAACCGTGACTTTGGCTTTCGCCTCTCTTTCGGGAGGACTAATTGTCATGAGGGTACTCCTCTCTCGACAATGAACTTTAAGGGTTTCCTATTTTGAATAGTGTAATAGAGGAAGTGCAAAAGGGGAATCATTTTGCGTTCCTAATTAGATGCGCTGAATCTGCCTAGTTTCTTGACGTTACCAAGCAGAAGCATCAATAGATGATGATAGGTCTTCCTCTCCCATTCTGTTTGATCGCTTAACAATAATTAAAATTCAGTCAACTGGCTGCCAAATCAGCATTGTAACCATAGAAAAACTTGATAAAAGTCAAGACGAAAAACGATTTCTTTACAAAAAGCAATATTCTTACTCAGAATTCCTGTGCCCTAAATCTTGCCAGCAATAGCTATAGTTTTTTTTCAATGTAAAGCATCTGCCCAAGAGTATTTTAAGAAATATTAAGATTTATGGTTTTTGGGAATTATCGTGATACCTAAGGCGGACTGAGATTTGAAAGATAGAGAAACGCAAATCTCGTCAGGAGAGAGTCCTCGGATTGAGCTATATTGCCTTATAGATCCTCAAGAGGAGGTTATCCCTGTGTCTAAATTTCAGGCGATCTCGCCATTGTCCTATTTCATTCGTTTGGGTTTAGGGTTACTTCTGGTCAGTGGGCTACTGAGCGGCTGTAATCATTCACTCACCCCTGCACCACCTAAGCTTGGCCTCTTTCCTTCCCCCGTTGTTGCAGGAAAACTGGCTGAAGTTGCAACGCCTCCTCTAATTGAGCAACTTCGACCCTCCTTAGAGCAATACAAACCCCAGGTAAGGATTTTGAGTCCTCAACCAGACGAAATTCTTAAGGAAACAACGGTAGCAGTCAAGTTAGAGGTTCAAGATCTTCCTCTCTTTCAGAATCCTGACCTTGAAATGGGCCCCCACGTTCATCTTATTTTAGATAACCAACCCTATCAGGCGATATATGATATAGAACAACCGATTATTCTTTCGGATCTCACCCCAGGAACGCACACATTGCGGGCTTTTCCAGTACGTCCTTGGCATGAGAGTTTTAAGAATGATGGGGCTTATGCTCAAGCCACTTTTCATGTTTTAACGCCCACGGAAGATAATCGTCCCAATCCTGCTCTCCCCTTGCTCACCTATAGTCGTCCGAAAGGTAGCTATGGAGCGGAACCCATATTACTCGACTTCTATCTCAGCAATGCCCCTCTACATCTTGTTGCTCAGGAAGATCCAACCGATGCGATCGCGGATTGGCGTATTCGAGTCACCATTAACAATGAAAGTTTTCTGTTAGACCATTGGCAACCTGTCTATCTTAAAGGCTTTGAACCTGGACAAAATTGGATCAAACTCGAATTTATTGATGAAGAGGGAAACTTAGTCGCCAATAGTTTCAACAACACGGTGAGAGTCATCGACTATCATCCCCAAGGGACAGATACTCTATCTCGTTTAGTGAGAGGAGAGCTTCCCTTCGCCGTTGCCAAGGGAATGGTAGATAACAGTCCATCTGCTCCAGTCCTATTGCCAGAGGATCAGTTGCCACCTTCACAAAAAATAAGCTCTCCAAATTTGCCTGTTATCGACTCACCCGATGCTTTTGACTCGATTATCCCCACACCGGTTACGGATAACCCCTTAGAACCCATCGTTCCTGCTATTGAGCCAGAAAAAGCTGCAATCCCCCCATCGGTCGAAAATCCTAGCCAGACCCAAGAACAAGAGAACCCTACATTGCCGCTCGTGGAGAAAAATTTACCACCTTTAGGGGAGAAGGAAATTCCATTGAGTAGCCCACCAGAGGCAGAGAAGGCCGTCATGATTGACGTAAAAGTTCCAGAAAACAATATCCCTCAATCTCCTAGCCCCAATCCCTTACCTGAAATAACTGAGACAACAACTGGCACAACAATAGAGGCGATCGCGGATGACCCAAACTAGAGAATTACGGTAGAATGGCTTTGTCCTCCCCAAACGGCTCTCAAGTTAACGAATTCTAAAGTTATGGATAAAAATCTTTACCGTAACTGAGGAACCATACTATACTTTGGATCGTCCGACTAATTTTTTCGTGATTCACAAGCGAGGTTATCGTGTTAAATAAGTCTGCTAAAACTATTACGGGTGTTCTTGTAGCTCTAGCTGCCTATGGCATTTCTGCCATTCCTGCCCAGGCTAAACCAGTATCGGCCCAACAAAATGTCTTGATTAGTCAACTAGCCGGTCATAACACCTATATGAAACAAGACCAACTCCTCTGGAAAAACTACGCAGTCGGTCGGGTACGGGGCAAAGTGGGCAACATCCTCATGATCGAGTTCTTGAAATATGGTGTGTTTCCAGGTTACATTGACTTAGGGAACGGCAACAAAATGACCCATCTCCACATTGAAGGGGCGGCAGAGCCAGGTGATGATGTTATCGTTCGTCCTAAATTTGTCAACGGCAAATATGCTGGCTGGGACTTCATTGATGCTAAATATATCCAGACCTTCGTTTCCCAAGCTAATCCCTACTGGGTTACTCGTTTGAAAATCAAAGAAATTCCCGTTGTTGAAAAGAGTGCGATCAACTTTGAGTCATCTGCGCCTGTTTCTCTTCCTCCGGTTCAGCCCTCTGCTGCTCCTGTTTATCAACCGGCTCCTACCCCTGCTCCTATTCGTGGTATGTGGTAAGACCCAAAAGCTTCTTTCCGTTAGATTTACCTAAAATCTGACGACAAAAATAAAGGCGTTGCTTATTTTGAATTTATAGGCAACGCTTTTGTGTTAATTGTACTGGATTATCCTTGTTAATAAAATAGTTCTTAGAGGGGACGATAAACTCGGTAGTCAATGCGCGGAAAGATGTTATCCATGGCCTCCACTTTTTCGAGCCAACCAGAATCGACTTTCCCTGATTTAACATCCTCATAAAGTTTGTTAAATCGCAAAAGATGGGAGCGGGTACGGCGAACAGCATAGGGAACCATTGTTCCTGTTCTCATAATGAAGGCCCAGTCTGAGGATTGGGCTAATAGTAATTCCCTGGCAGCTTGATTAAGGGCACGCTCTTCCAGTTCATCGATCGCTTCTCGACCACTGATTTCAATCATGCGCTCCGCCGCTTTGTGTAAATGGGGATAGATCCAGGCATTGGTTTCATTGAGCCAGTATTCATGAAAGCCTTTGTAACCCCAACTAGACTGAGAAGGACGACACACCTGTTGAACAGGGTTCGCTTTTAAATAATCAGCCAAGTGGGTCATGGCAAAGGTACTTTGATCGTACCAAGACTTGCGGAAAAGATAGTCAATAAACCAGGGCCCTTCATACCACCAATGGCCAAATAGTTCAGCATCGTAGGGAGAGACAACCAAGGGAGGCCGTTGCATCATCCCTGCTAGATTTTCGACCTGCCGTTCTCGGTTATACATAAAGTTGCCCGCGTGTTCTGCGGCTTTCTCTTTAGCCCAGTAGGGATCATAGAGGGCTTTATCGGATAGTCCGGCTTGACGACTAGTAATTTTATGATACTTAATACCAATATTTTTGCGCTGTCCATTGGGCATGACATAGGGCTTAATATATTCATACTCAGCTTCCCAACCTAAATCTTTATAAAATTCTCGATATTCCGGATCGCCCGGATAGCCAACTTGGGATGACCAAACCTGTTGAGAGGATTCGTGATCTCGTCCAAAGGCAGCAACCCCTGTTTCCGTAAAGATAGGAGCATAAGTCCCAAAACGGGGACGGGGACGGGCATAAAGAACACCATGACCATCTACGAGAAAATATCGTAAATCTGCATCGGCCAGCATCCGCTCTACGCCTTCAAAATAAGCGCATTCGGGTAGCCAGATTCCCTTCGGCGATCGCCCAAAATGTTCTTCATAATGATCACAGGCAACTTTTATTTGAGACCAGACTGCCTGGGGATACATTTTCATCAAAGGAAAGTAACCGTGAGTCGCACCACAGGTAATAATTTCCAGATTATTGGAATCTAAAAACTGCTTAAATGCCGTAACCAGATCGCCATCGTAGCGTTCCCAAACTTCCCGAATATTGGCAAATTCCTGGGCATAATATTCCGCTAGGTAGCGAAGATGCCCGTTATGTTCGTTACGGAGAATTTCCTGATCCACTAATTCTTGCAGTTTAGTGAGATGCTCTTCGTAACGTTTTTGCAATAGGGAATCCCGAAGCATAGAAACCAGGGGCGGTGTCATACTCATGGTGATCTTAAAATCAACACCGTCTCGTTTCAGCCCTTCAAAAACACGAATGAGGGGAATGTAAGTTTCCGTAATTGCCTCATAGAGCCACTCTTCTTCTAATACATAGTCACTTTCAGGGTGTCGGACAAAAGGTAAGTGAGCGTGGAGAACAAGGGCAACGTAGCCAAGAGCCATAGGAATTCCGCACCTTTTTGGGGTTGTCTTAACATTCACTGTTAAGTTTAGCTGATTTTACCAGTATTCATGGCAAGATCTTACGAAGGCCGGGCCAAAACGAATCGCTTTAAGTTGGAAGAGGAGAATCAGGGCAGTTGCTTCTGAGATCGCTTGACAATAGGGGCATTGCGTTAATCCTTAAGCAGACATTAAAATCAAGCAAGCTCGTTCTGTTATATCTTCTTATCAGAGAGATTCCGCCAAGGACAGACTCTTCATCCTTTTAGGAGTAGACCTCATAGTATGCCAACAGCCTCTAGGCAAGGTAACTCAGTTCCTCTGTCACTGCAATTTTTGCTGTTTATTGATGAGCGTCCCTATTCCCAGGAATATGTTAAAGAAATTCAAGATTATCTGAAAACGATTGAAAAACATTACGATTTTGATCTTCAAGTAATTGAGATTGGCAAACAGCCCCAATTGGTTGAGCATTTCCGATTAGTGGCTACACCTTCCTTGGTAAAAGTTGCTCCAGAACCAAAGCAAACCTTAGCCGGCAGCAATATTGTTAATCAACTAAAAAAATGGTGGCCTCGTTGGGAAGAGGCGATCGCCGAACAGTTATTGCAACAGGTTCACCTAGAAGAGGTTGCCCCCAGTTGTCCGAGAGAATTATCATCGGTGGGCTACTCTGGGGAAATTATGAAAATGGCGGATGAGATTTTCCGGTTAAAACAGGAGCAGGAAGCTTTATTAGAACAGCTTAAGTTTAAGGATCAAGTACTGGCGATGTTAGCTCACGATTTACGAAGTCCTTTAACGGCTGCATCTATTGCAGTAGATACCTTAGAGATTTTGCAGAGTCAAGGAAATACCGAAAAAAATCTAAAACTGCGGGATCAACTCTTTCAACAATCCCGTAAGCAGTTTCGGGTTATGAATCGTCTGATTACCGATATTCTTCAGGCTTCTAAAAATATGAATGCTCAGTTCGTGGTCAATAGCAGTCCCATGTGTCTCCAGTCTCTCTGCTATGAAGTACTAGAGCTTTATCAGGAAAAATTTCAGAAAAAGTCCTTGACGTTAATTGATGATATTCCCCAGGATGTTCCCTTTGTCTTTGCCGATGAGGAATTAATTCGACAGGTAATTGTCAATTTGTTAGACAATGCCATCAAATATACACCGGAAGGCGGAACCATCACCCTCTCCATCCTCCACCGCACTACCCAAAAGGTACAAGTTAGCATTGCTGATACGGGTCCTGGCATTCCTGAGGCTAAACAAGAAAGCATCTTTGAAGGGCATTTTCGTCTCCAACGCGATCAGGAAAAGGATGGTTATGGCTTAGGACTTTCTCTGTGTCGTAAAATCATTCGGGCCCACTATGGGCAAATCTGGGTTAATAGTGTGCCGGAACAGGGAAGTTGTTTTCTGTTTACTTTACCCGTTCATCGTTAAAGTAAAGTAAGAGACAGGTATGAGAGGCGATCGCCTTCCAACATCAGCATTAACAGCATTAACAACTAAGGTTTTAGGGATCGTGGGCAATCATCAACTTAAACAACCAAACCGCAATGGACGAGTCAGTATTATTGTCAATGCCAAAGTTAAACAGGAAGGACGTTTAATTGCTGCGTCCCCCGTCACGGAAAGAATGGTGATGGCTCTCAAACAAGCGATTGATACCAATTCCCCCCATACCGTCATTGAAACGATCGCCGTAGCCTCACTCTGGTCTGAGGGAGGACAAAGATCAATGCCGACAGTGGGCCAAATCCTCTGTCCCTTAACCATTCAATTGCCTCCTTGGTTAACTTTTCCTGCCCGTTCAGTCTATCAAACTTGTCAGGATATCTTAGGTTATCGTCGCTGGGTAACAGAAAAGTTAAATTATACTAGTCATACCGATATTCATTGGTTAGGGGATCACTGGCTGCCCATTGTCTGGACAAGTAAAGGGCCTTTGTATGGTGAGGTAATTAGTGAAGGCGAAATGCCCAATGCCTATCAGCCAGCCATTGACTTGACAGATGCGCTACGACAGCAGCTTTATGCCTTTGCCTTTAATTGTTTGGAAGCCTTGGCTGCTCCACCTTCAGTCTATCTTCTGCAATTTGGTCTCAGTGAACAAACGGTCATCTTTGATCGACTTTGGCCCTTTCCGGCAGCACCGGCGATCGCCTCCCTCGGTCTTCAATCTCCTGATCTATTTGCCTGTCACTGGTATTGCCTCAATAATCAACCGATTCAAGATCTGAAAATTTCATCCCATTATCATGCGTTAACCTAAAGTATTAGCTTTAAAAGTATTAGCTTTAAGTAGTGGCTCTGTTAACTGCAAAACAGACGCACCTTCATCCTCTATTCTGAACCACCCCATTATTTATGTTTATCACTGAACTACAACCCATTGTTAAAGAACTCTTGCATCAACCGCTTGCCTTTGCCGGTGGTTTCTTCTCTGGATTACTGCGAGTCAAACTGACCGAAGATCCCCTCAAAAGTTGGTTGGAAAAACAAGGTGTCACCGATTTTTCCAGTCAGGACATGGATCGTAGCAACGATAATCGCCCCCAGACCATTTCCATTGATTGATTGGCCATTCATTCCATCCTGTTAACTTTTAACTTCAGAGGTGAATATCATGGTTGAGGCGAGTGGTGTAAGTATTCCTGAACATAGCCTGGATCGAGATTGCACAACCCTTTCTCGTCACGTCCTGCAACAATTGCACAGTTTTAGTGCCGAAGCCCAGGATCTCAGTGCCATTATGAATCGTATTGCTCTGGCCGGTAAATTAATCTCTCGTCGTTTGAGCAAAGCGGGGTTAATGGCCGATGTTCTGGGATTCACGGGCGAAACGAATGTCCAGGGGGAATCTGTCAAAAAAATGGATATTTATGCCAACGACGTGTTTATTTCCGTTTTCAAACAAAGCGGTCTAGTCTGTCGATTAGCCTCTGAAGAAATGGAAAAACCCTACTATATCCCTGAAAATTGCCCGATTGGTCGCTATACCCTGCTTTATGACCCTATTGATGGCTCCTCCAATGTGGATATTAATTTAAACGTCGGTTCCATTTTTGCCATTCGTCAACAACAGGGAGAGGATCTGGCCGGAGATGCCCAGGATTTATTACAACAAAATGGTCGTCAACAGTTGGCAGCCGGTTACATTCTCTATGGCCCTTCTACCCTGTTGGTCTATTCCCTGGGCGCGGGACTGCATTCATTCGTCCTAGATCCCAGTTTGGGAGAATTTATTCTAGCCCAGGAGAATATTCAAATTCCCGATCATGGCCCCATCTACAGCACCAATGAAGGCAACTTTTGGCAGTGGGACGAAGCTCTTCGGGACTATACTCGTTATGTTCATCGCCATGAAGGTTATACCTCTCGTTATAGTGGGGCCTTAGTGGGAGACATTCATCGCATTCTGATGCAGGGAGGTGTTTTTCTTTATCCTGGTACCATTAAAAATCCCGAAGGAAAATTGCGTTTACTCTACGAAACGGCCCCTCTAGCCTTTTTAGTGGAACAAGCGGGAGGTAAAGCCAGTGATGGTTCTCAAGCTATTTTAGATTTGGTTCCTGAAAAGCTACATCAACGCACGCCATTAGTGATTGGTAGCAAAGAGGATGTCAAATTAGTGGAGTCTTTTATTGCCGATCGCAAGCGCAGAGAAGTGGAGGAAGATTAATTGAAGAATTAGTCTGGGTTTAATCCAGGCGGTAATGGTTCACCACATTGTTGATGAATTTCTCGAATTCGTTCAAAGAGCCAGGGATAGGATTGCCGATAGTCAGGGATCAAAGCCAAAGGACTGAGTAAGGCGGCGGCCGTTAAATCTGCTATACTGATTTGCTCTCCAACTAGATAGGGAGAAGTTTGCCACGGCTCTAGTACCTGCATAGCCAATGTCAGGCGATCGCGGGCTAATTTTACAGAGGCTGCTTTGATACCATACTGAGCACGGACAACTCTAATCACAGTTTGACTCATCAGCGAAGGATCGATCATTTTACCGGCTCCGGCTCGAAAATGATAATAGACAAATCGGGTAGCTGTACCAACGCTTTCATCCAACCAGTCTTCTAATAATGCTGCCTGGATTTGTTGTGGGGGGTTAACTAGGGTTAAAGGAGGTAGAGGCTGATATTGTTCTAAATAATGAAAAATCCGAGTAGAATCAGCTACCACTTGAGGTTGTCCCGCTTCTTGAGGTAGTAATACTGGCATCGTCGTTAATCCCGTTAGCGGTTTCAGTTTGAGGACATGAAGACCAGGGGTTAAATTTTCAACTTGAAAAGGAATCCCCTTATAGTTCAGAGCCAATCGGGCTTTACGACAGTAGTGGGAAGTGCTAAATTGAAGGAGCAGCATTTTACAGTACTAATCAAAGTTTTAAAATCAGGGTCAGCGTCATTCGTCAAATTGCTTTTTCTATTCTCCCATTCATCGGAAAAACGGTTCTGAAACCCAGTCTTTCTAGGACGGGTTTATTTTTAGCATACTATTTTCACAGACTATATGTTAGACTATGAATCACGTAAAAGGCCTATTCATTTCGATTTTATCCAACATAAATCGAGTAAATTGAAGTATTACAGTGAAAGGCTCACATCTGTCGAACATCTTGAAAATTTAGTATTAGTATTATCTTAAATAGTAGGTAGCATTAGGTCGGAATAAGAGATCCCTGAATGACTTATTTTTTCCGTGATAGTGTTGTGTCGTGCCAACTCCAATGGGGTCGAAGAGTTTCCATATTATGACTTATCTGGATAAACACTCTCAGCACGGGGTCAGAGCCAACCAAAATAGAGTCAAAGATTTATTAAATTCCTTATTTGGCAAAGTTTCTAGAAGTTACGCATTGACAAAAGCATAAAGATATGTTAACCAGACAGAATTCTCCTGACAAACTCCAATGGCAAGACAGCTATCAAAACCCTCGACAGCAAAGTGCGACTGTGATTTATACACCTT